>JABDFC010000014.1 GCA_013286785.1 Gammaproteobacteria bacterium | reverse complement strand
GCCGTAATGTTTATTCCCGCAGAAGCTGTCTTTGCCGAAATACATGGTCATTTTCCCGATTTGGTTGAGTTTGCCCAGCGATTAAACGTATGGTTAGCTTCACCGACCACATTAATGGCCATTTTAACAACCGCCAGAGCCGTCCTAAAAGACTTTGCTACCAAACGCCATATTCATGTCATCCAAGAGCATTTACGCCATCTGGCTAGCGACTTCAGCCGATTCGAAGTCAGGATGGACAACCTAGCCAAGCACATCGATCAGGCCAATCGAGATGTGCAACAGGTACACACATCCGCCAAAAAAATAACGACCCGCTTTGTTCAAATTGAAAAAGGCGATTTAACACCAGCGCTGACTGAAGAGCAAAGTGGCGTTTTGTAAGCTTTTGCACTAAATTTATAGAAATAGATTGAGTGTAATGGTATGTTTAAAACGTTTTTTTGATGCCCTATCCAATACTTTTATTAAAGGGATTACAAAGGAACGCCCGTATGAAGGGATTCCGTTATGCGATTTTGAACGGATCTGTTATGAAGTGAGACCTTGCGATGTCCTTCTGATCGAAGGCCGCAGCAGAGTCAGTGACATTATCCGTTCTATTACTCAAAGTTCTTGGTCACATGCCGCCCTCTATATCGGGCGCCTACACGATATTGAAGATCCCAAGATCAGAAATCTGATTTCACTCCATTACCAAGGACCTCCCGATGTCCAGCTGATTATAGAAGGGATCATGGGCCAAGGCACGATCGTAAACTTAATGTCTAATTATGAAAAAGATCACATTCGCCTCTGTCGTCCCAGAGGACTTTCCAGGCGAGATGCTCAAAGCGTTATAACCTATGCCGTCAAAAAACTTGGTTCACAATACGATGTGCGACAAATACTGGATCTAGCACGTTTTCTATTACCATGGACCATTTTGCCCAGGAAACTTCGTTCAAGATTGTTTGAATTCCAGGCAAGCGAGAGCACAAAAACGGTTTGCACTTCCATGATTGCAGAAGCATTCGGATCAGTGGAATTTCCTATTTTACCTCTGGTAAAAAATAACGGCGAAAATGATGAGACCGACAGTTTCTATTGGCATAATGACCTCTACTTTTAGAGGTCATTATATAGGCTTTTTTTAGGTTTGGCTAAGTTAAAAGTGATTCTAAATCGTTCCCTTGGCTTTCAATTTGTAGGCGCAAGATTTTCAAGGCCTCTGTTTGAAGTTGCCTGACTCTTTCTCGAGTGAGCCCAATTTCCATACCTGTTTCATCCAGGGTCATTGGTTCCAGGCCGCTTAGACCAAAACGATGTTCGACCACAGCCCTTTGCTTTAAGTTTAAATTTGAGAGCCAAGCATCTAAGCGTTTCTTCAATTTATCATGGCTTAAATATGTCAGGGGATCATTTTCCTCATTGCCCAACGTATCTAAGATGGGTTTGTTGATCTCTTCTGAGATAGGGGTATCAATAGAAATCACTCGTTCATTTAAGGCCAGCATTTTTTCGACTTCTTCAGAAGATTTACCCCAAGCCTCTGCAATTTCATCAATGGTTGGCTCATGATCTAAGTTTTTAGCTAGGGTACGGCTGGTTTTAAGGCAACGATTCAATTTTTTAACCATATGGACCGGCAGGCGAATGGTGCGATTTTGGCTCATAATGGCCCGTTCAATGGTTTGTTGGATCCACCAGGCGCTATAAGTCGAGAAGCGGAAGCCTCGTTCGGGATCAAACTTTTCGACCGCACGCATGAGTCCAATATTGCCTTCTTCAATTAAGTCTAAAATATCCATGCCGCTTCGAAGGTACCGTCTTGCTATTTTGACAACTAACCTTAAATTACTTTCAATCATTTTCTTGCGAGCGGAAGCATCCCCCTTTTGTACCAGGCGGCCATAATGCACTTCTTCTTCTTTACTTAAGAGTGGAGCAATGCCAATTTCGCGGAGATAAATATCAGTTGGATCTTTAAAAGGGGAGTCAACCCGATCTTCGCTTTTGACTTCCCCTTCAAACTGATTTGGATTATACATGCCCGTTATCCACCCATACTTTATATATCCTTGTCGGCGCAAAGTGGATTTCTCTTTAAGGGAAAATGGGCCACGGCTTAAATATTGTATATACATCAAATAGTTTAGTTAATTATCTTATATATAAGGTAAAGGCATGCTCGAAAAGATGACTCTCCCAAGAATGTTCGTGTAAACTCAAAGAACGATCGGCAAACAGCTCTAAGGTTTGGTTACTTAATTATTCATGTTTAATCCTTTCTACGCATTCATTGGGTATCGCTATACGCGAATTAAACGAAAAAATCATTTTATTTCGTTTATTTCACTTACTTCTGTATTAGGGATTGCTTTAGGAGTAGGTGTCTTAATTGCTGTCTTATCTGTTATGAACGGCTTTAACCGTGAAATACGGGTTCAAATGTTGAATGGCACTCCTCATATTACCGTTGGTAAGATTGGTGAGGCGCTCAATCATTGGAAGCCTTTGGTACAAGATTTGCGGAAACAACCAGATGTGGTGGGGGCGGCACCCTTTATCTTTAGCCAGGGGATGTTGTCCGATTTAAAAACAGGCCGTGTACAAGGTGTTATGGTTCGTGGGATTGACCCTCAAGAAATTAATGATGTGTATCCATTGGCGGAACATTTAATTCGAGGCAATCTGAATGATCTCAAATCCGGCAAATTCGGAATTATTTTAGGCCGTACCTTAGCCAGCAATTTTGGCGTTGGGGTTGGAGATAAAATTAGTTTAATCTCACCCGAAGCCTCCGTAAGTCCAGCCGGGATTTTGCCACGTATCAAGCGTTTTACCATCGTTGGCATTTCTGAAATTGGTGACTTATACGACGATAAACAAGTCTATATTGATCTCAAAGATGCTGCCAAACTGTTTAGGATGCAAGGTGCAGTTAGCGGTATTCAATTAAAAGTCAAAGATGAATTAGAGGCCCCGAGAATTGCAGTGAATTTGCATCACTTTTTGAACACGGATTATTGGGTCATTGACTGGACACAAGATTTTGGAAGTTTTTTTAAAGCCCTAAAAATTCAAAAAACGGTTATGACCTTTATTTTGCTATTAATTATAGCTGTGGCAGTCTTTAACTTAGTATCAAGTCTCGTGATGATGATTACCGATAAACGAACCGACATTGCCATTTTGCGAACACTGGGCGCGAGCCGCCGAAGTATTATGGGTATTTTCATGGTTCAAGGCGGCATTATTGGAGTATTTGGGACAATATTAGGTGTGGGACTGGGTTTATTTTTAGCTTTTCATGTCACCGGATGGGTCGATAAGATTCAAGAAATTTTTAGCATCGAACTTGTGGCTAAAGATGTCTACTTAGTTGGGTTTTTACCCTCCGAAGTGCATGTTATCGACGTTGTTTCCATTGTGGTTGTTGCTTTAATCATGTGTTTTGTTGCAACACTTTATCCAGCTTGGCGTGCAGCCAGTATTCAACCGGCCGAGGCATTGCGTTATGAATGAGGCAAAAGCACCATCTTCCATTGTCTTAGAATGCCAAGAGATATATAAAGAATATCAAGATGCAAACACTCGAATTAAAGTGTTAATGGGCGTTTCATTACAAGTGGAAAGAGGGGAACAAATTGCGATTATGGGCCGTTCGGGTTCAGGAAAGACAACCTTATTACAAATGTTAGGAGGCTTGGATGCTCCAACCTCTGGAGATATTTGGATCCACAGCCGCCCACTCAGAAGACAAAGTGAACGGCAACTAGAAAAACTGCGTAACCGTTCGCTAGGATTTATTTATCAAAAGCATCATTTATTACCAGAATTTACTGCGGTAGAAAATGTTGCCATGCCTTTACTCATTGATGGGGTTGATCCGAATCAAGCAGAAAAGCAAGCCAAAAGTATGTTAGATCTCGTTGGATTGAGTAGCAGATTGCACCATTTGCCATCCATGTTATCGGGAGGTGAACGGCAACGTGTGGCCATCGCACGCGCACTGATTCATGATCCCGAATGCGTCTTGGCCGATGAGCCAACGGGAAATTTGGACGATGAAAGTGCACTGCAGGTGCTCGAAGTTATGCAAGAAGTCAACCGCGCTTATAAGACCAGTTTGGTCATTGTTACCCATGATCCTATTTTGGCCGCCAGAATGGATAAAACCTATGTTTTACATGGTGGAAAGCTCATCGCACAAGCAGAACAAGATTAGGTAGAGTGGTCATAGGAGAAGATACAGATGAAGGAATGTCCATGTGGTTGGGGGCACCCTTATAGGGAATGCTGTGGTAAATACCTTGAAGAAAAATTGTTTCCAGAAACACCAGAAGCACTAATGCGTTCCCGCTATACCGCCTTTGTTAACAATAGATTAGATTATATTGAACAGACCATGTCCGGTCCAGCGTTAAGACGGTATCAAGAACAGGGGACTAAAAGTGCGACTGTGGAATGGTGTGGATTAGAAGTGGTACAGGCGTTTCAAGATCCAGAAAACTCAGCCATTGGATACGTGGAATTTATTGCTCATTATCGATCCAATGGTGTTGATGGCATTCTGCATGAAAAAAGTCAATTTCAATATGATAATCATCAATGGTTTTATGTAGACGGTCAGTGGATCAATTAGACCCAACATCGAAGTCTCGCTCAAGAATAGCATCCCAGTGAAAATACGCTATGGCATTGGCTTTCTTTGATACTGAATTGGAATAGCAAATTTGCTTGAATGTAGCAATCAGATTGCATTTTTCCCTGTAAACTGCGTTTGATGACTCCCTTGAAATGATCGCCCCATAACCTTTATACTGCACAGAAGATTATCTATTAATAATTAAGCCAACTTAGTTATTTGGCCTCAAATTGGATCACTATGTCGAAAAAGGCACTCTCTTCCCTACACATTTATCAAAGGCTACTCAAGGCTGCCGTGCCGTATTGGTGGGCCTTTGCCCTAGGGATCCTCGGAAATACCTTAATTGCGATATCAGATGGTTGGATAACTTATGGCTTAAAGCCATTAATTGAAAAAGGGTTTATTGAGAGAGATGAAGTTTTTATTCGCTGGGTTCCTATCGTTATCATTGCTTTCTTTGTTGCTCGCGGGATTTCCTATTTTTTAGCCAGCTATTTTATGTCTTGGGTTGGCCGGAGTGTGGTTCGAGATTTTCGGAGAAAAATGGTAACCCATTTAATGTGCTTGCCGGCATTGTTTTATGATCAAAAAACCACTGGCGAACTGCTGTCAAAAATAAATTATGATACCGATCAAGTGGCCGAAGCAATCAGTGAAGCTATTACCAGCGCCATTCGAGGGATTTTAACAACCGTTTCTTTAATCGTCGTTATGTTTCAGTTAAATTCTAGGGTGACTTTACTATTGTTGATCACAATCCCAATTCTTGCGATTTATATCAATAAAATCAGTCGTAGGATGCGAGGTCACAGTGGCCAGATCCAAATCACCATGGGACGTGTGACGCACGTCGCCGGTGAAGTCATTGGAGGCTATAAAGTTATTCGCACCTTTGGCGGAATGGATTACGAAACGCAACGTTTTGAAGCCGCTACCAACGCAAACTGGGCGCAAGAAATGAAAATGACTGCCACATCGGCTTCGAGTGTCTCTGGTATGCAATTGATTGGTGTTTGTGCCTTAGCTCTATTTCTTTATCTGGCTACACTAAATCCGGGACACATCATCGGAACCTCAATGACGGCAGGAACTTTTGTTGCGATGGCAACAGCAATTTTGGGGTTGTTGCGACCCATTAAACAAGTTGCTGTGGTAAACAGTACTTTACAACGAGGCATTGCAGGGGCTCGCAGTATCTTTGCTTTATTGGATGAACCAACAGAAGTAGATGCTGGCACAGAAACGATTACCCGAGCAAAAGGAGCCATAGAGTTTAAGCACGTTCATTTTCATTATCCCACCTTTGATCTTCAAGAAAATGTCTTACATGACATTAACATTCTTGTTAATCCGGGGGAAACCATAGCATTAGTGGGTCATTCAGGGAGTGGTAAATCAACGCTGGTATCTTTGCTGCCACGTTTTTATGATTGGCAACAGGGAACCATTACATTAGATCATAAAGATATTCGACTTTTTCGTCTGGAAGATTTGCGACGCCAATTTGCCTTAGTGACACAACAAGTCACTTTATTTAATGACACCATTGCAAACAATATCGCCTATGGTGATATGAGGGATATTCCACGAGCAGAAATAACACGTGCTGCAGAGCTCGCTCATGCACTCGAATTTATAGAACGGTTACCCGCAGGGTTTGACACAGAAATTGGTGAAAATGGGATCCGGTTATCTGGGGGGCAGCGCCAACGTATTGCCATTGCCAGAGCCATCTTAAAAAATGCTCCCATTTTAATTTTAGATGAAGCAACATCCGCACTAGACACGGAATCAGAGCGACATATTCAAGCAGCACTCGAAGTCTTAATGAAAGATCGCACGACATTTGTTATAGCCCATCGGCTGTCAACCATTGAACGAGCAGATAAGGTCTTAGTTTTAGAACAAGGCAGGGTGATAGAATATGGGACTCATCATGAATTAATGGCTAAAGGTGGACGCTACGCAGCCTTACAACGTGCTCAATTTAGCGAACTGGGGTTGGAAAAAGTTGATGTTTGATGTCAAAAAGTTTTGGTATCAGGATCGTATCCCTCTTTGGCCACTGTATCCTTTCTCTTTGTTATATTCCTTAGCGATTCAATTGATCCGTAACCTTTATTTATGGGGAATTCTTCGCTCAGAAAAATGTCCAGTGCCGGTTGTCGTCGTCGGAAATATTACGGCGGGAGGAACCGGCAAGACACCTTTGGTGATTCATTTAGTCAATTTATTAAGACAATATGGAATGAATCCTGGCGTGATCAGTCGAGGTTATAAAGGACGTCACACTGTACCCACGATCGTCCAGCAGAACAGTGATCCCATTATCGTTGGAGATGAAGCTCTTTTATTGGTCCAACGATTAAATTGTCCAATGGTGGTTGCACAAAATCGGGTACTTGGGATAAAAAAGTTATTGCAATCATTTTCAGTAGATGTGGTTATTTCAGATGATGGCTTACAACATTACCCTTTACACAGAGACATAGAAATTGCTGTGATCGACGGTGCGCGACGTTTCGGTAATCGAGTTTGTCTGCCAGTAGGACCATTACGAGAGCCCGTATCTCGGTTAGCCAGCGTTCATTTAGTCGTTGTGAATGGCACTAATGTTCAGTCAAACGAGTATCAAATGATCTATGAACCCCGTTGTCTCTATCAAATCAACCAACCCAGTCAGCAAAAATCCCTTGAATCACTGCGAGGCCAAACCATCCATGCTGTTGCGGGGATCGGCAATACCGATCGATTCTTTGAGTTATTGAAAGCTTATGGACTTTCTGTTATTCCTCATGCTTATCCCGATCACTATTTATATCAAGCTAATGATATTTTATTCCCAGATGATCATGCTGTGATTATGACCGAAAAAGATGCTGTAAAATGCGCCTACTTTGTCGATCAGCGTCACTGGGCACTCTCGATCGATGCTAATGTTAGTCCAATCTTTGATGTAAAATTTTTAGATTTATTAAAAGGAGTCAAACATGGATAAAAAATTGTTAGATATTTTGGTTTGTCCCATCTGTAAAGGAACCTTGATTTATAAGCCTGAATTAAAAGAAATCATTTGCCGCTTTGATCGGCTGGCCTATCCAATTCGTGACGAAATTCCAATTATGCTCGAATCTGAAGCCCGAGAGTTGAGTACCGATGAACTGGCGGAGATGGTTTAAATGGATTTTCATATTATTATTCCAGCACGTTTAAGTTCACAACGACTGCCGGGTAAAGTTCTTTTGCCAATTGCCGGTAAGCCGTTGATTCAATATGTCTTTGAAAATGCGCTTACCTGTCTGGCAAATTCAGTTACCATTGCGGTAGATGATCCAAGCGTTGAAAGGATTGCTCAATCCTTTGGGGCTAAGACTTGTATGACGGCAGTGGAACATCGATCTGGAAGCGAAAGACTTGCAGAAGTGGTTGATAAACTGGGAATGCACGATGAAGACATCATTGTGAATCTTCAGGGGGATGAGCCTTTGATCTCTGCAGCAACGGTGCAGCGCGTTGCCAGTGCAATGGTTAAAAACCCAGACGCAGCTTTGACGACATTGTGTATTCCCATGCAAGAACAGGACGAAATTTTTAACCCCAATGTGTGTAAAGTGGTGTTAGACAAAAATGGGTATGCACTTTATTTCAGTCGGGCACCGATTCCTTATGATAGATCTGCATTCGATGTCAGCAAAAATGCCCATTATCGCCATTTGGGAATGTATGCCTATCGGGTCAAGACTCTAAAAAAATATCGTGACTGGTCATTATCTCCCATAGAAGGAATTGAAATGTTAGAACAACTGCGGGTATTGTGGCATGGTGAAAAAATCCACGTTTCAGTTGTTGAGGAGGCCTTACCACCCGGTATTGACACGGAAGAAGACTTGGAACATTTCAGAAAAATGATCGAGGGTAGACACCATTCAATTCCCGCGAACTGATATCTTCCCCATGAATTTTTCAGTATCGTCATCCCCGCGAAAGCGGGGATCCAGGTTTATGTCTTATTTTTTTGAATGGATCCCCGCTTTCGCAGGGATGACGACGACCTTGGGGATAGACGAGAGTCACGCGGGCTGACGATAATGGTTAAGTATTATTCTCTTCTTCATGCTGATGTGTCGGTTTTGTTTGCGACACGATAATGTCTGGGCCGGAGGCCACAGGCGCTGGCGTTCGGTTTTGCTGAATGCGATGCCCACCTAATCCATGAGGACGCATACGGCGATTACCGGTCCTTCTCCGTTGGTTGTGAGGTTGAGACTGAGAAGCCGCTGCAGGAACCTCAGATCCGGGTGTTGCAACAGCATTTGCCGAGCGGGCAGGGGGGATGGCTCTTTTAGTATCTGGTTTCTGAGTCTGCGCATTGGAAGATCTTGGCTTCCAATTACCTTGCCTTCGCGGGGCTGAACGTTGCGACTGCGAAGAGGCGGGCGCTGAACGTTGATTTGGCCGTTCAGTGGGTGTGAGGTCACTCGTTGCCGAGGGTTCTGCACCAAACAAACTGCTCCATAAGCGACGGATCAGTCCCGGTGCTTCCACTTTGTGTAAAGGGGCTCGAACGGCAGGAACTGCCCGCTTGACGGCAGGTTCTGCAGAAATAGTTTTGGTAGAAAAGTGCTCGGCAGTTCGCTGTTCTGGTTTATGGGTGTGGGTATAGCTTGCTCGATCACCTTGGTTTTGAACTTCATCCAGTCGGATCCGTTCTACCGTATAATGCGGGGTATTCAACTCTGCGTTGGGAATAATTAAAATCCGAACGTGATGTTGATTTTCCATGTTCGTAATGGCAGTACGCTTCTCATTCATGAGGTAAGCCGCGACTTCTACGGGTAAAATAGCACGTACTTCCCCAGTATTGTCTTTAATGGATTCCTCTTCAATGACGCGCATGACAATCAAGGCCAAGGCATCGACGCTTCGAATGGTTCCTTGACCTTCGCAACGTGGACAAGCAATGCGGCTCGTTTCTCCCAATACCGGTCTTAGGCGTTGGCGAGACATTTCAAGCAATCCAAACCGTGAAATTCGGCCAATTTGAATTCGCGCTCGATCCATGCTGACGGCTTCACGAAGTCTTGATTCTACCATGCGTTGATTTCGAACCGACATCATGTCAATAAAGTCGATCACAATTAAGCCACCCAGATCTCGCAAGCGAAGTTGACGAGCAATTTCATTGGCGGCTTCAAGATTCGTGTGAAGTGCTGTTTCTTCAATATCTCCCCCACGAGTTGCTTTAGCAGAATTAATGTCGATGGACACCAGGGCTTCTGTGTGATCAATGACCAACGAAGCTCCAGAATGCAGTTGAATGGAGCGGCGAAAGGCCGATTCAATTTGATTCTCAATTTGGTAACGATTAAACAGGGGGATAGGATCTTGGTACAATTTGATCCGATGAATAAAATCAGGCCGAACGGTTTTAATGTGTTCGTAAACATCGTCATAGATTTTTTGATCGTCAATGAGGACTTCTTCGATTTCGGGCCGTAAATAGTCTCGAATGGCCCGAATCACGACATTGCTTTCTTGATAAATCAGTGCCGGGGCGGGGCTGCTGTCGGCGGCTTGCTGTATTGCATTCCATTGGCTCAGAAGGACTTCTAAATCCCACTTTAATTCTTCGATATTTCGCCCAACACCTGCTGTACGCACAATGAGTCCCATTCCCTCTGGAATAGGCAATGCGCTTAAGACTTCTCTTAATTCGGTTCGGTCATCTCCTTCGATGCGGCGAGAAATACCACCGGCACGAGGGTTATTGGGCATTAGAACCAAGTAACAACCGGCCAAACTGATAAAGGTTGTCAGAGCTGCACCCTTGCTGCCGCGTTCTTCTTTGTCTATTTGAATTAAGATTTCTCTGCCTTCTTTTAAGAACTCTTTCAAATTATTTCGATTGGATTCGTCCGCTCCTAAGGAGGCAAAGAATTCACGAGAGATTTCACGTAAAGGTAAGAAGCCATGTCGTTCTGCGCCATAGTCTACGAATACCGCTTCCAGACTAGGCTCAAATCGGGTTATTTTCCCTTTGTAAATATTGGCCTTTTTTTGCTCACGTCCTGGGCTTTCGATATCTAAGTCGTACAACCATTGGCCATCTACGAGCGCCACACGCAACTCTTCACGCTGAGTCGCGTTAATTAACATTCTTTTTGTCATTAATCCACCACTATTTTATTCACCTCGCTAAATATAGAAAAAGGCAAGGTGATACTTAAACTTATCTCAATCAATGAGATCCTAATTAAATCTAATCTTAACAAAGACTCTTACTGCTGACTAGCGTAAACGTCTTAGTGAAGCTACACTCTTTATCAGTATATCATATAGCTAAAGACTATCAACATTCGTTCATAAACGTGTTAAAATGTCCAGATGTTTACTTCATCCAGCCATTCTAGCCCGCAAGTTCAAAAAATAATTATTGATCCCGAATATGCTGGGCAAAGATTGGATAATTTTTTATTTAACAAACTTAAGGGTGTGCCTAAGACTCGAATTTACCGCATCATTCGCAAGGGAGAAGTTCGGATCAATCAAGGACGGGTTAAGCCCGACTATCGATTAGTCTCGGGAGACTTACTGAGAATTCCACCAGTTAGGAAATCTGATAACGAAGCGATGTCCCCGGTAACGACGCACCCGGCACTGTCTCAGAAAATTTTAAACGATATTTTATTTGAAGACGATAACATTTTGGTTTTAAACAAACCTTCTGGGGTTGCTGTTCACGGTGGCAGTGGTGTTAGTTTGGGGGTTATTGAGGCTGTGCGGCAGCTTCGAGGTCCCAAGGGTGTCTATGAGTTGGTTCACCGTCTCGATCGTGAAACCTCCGGATGTTTAATGATTGCAAAAAATCGTGCAACTCTAAAGGTGCTGCATGAGCAATTACGGCTTCAGCAAATCGAAAAAATTTATTGGACATTGGTGAAAGGTAAGTGGCGTTCAGCAGGGGTGGTCACCGCACCCTTGATTAAAAACCAGCTCAGCTCGGGAGAGCGGATAGTTAAGGTTTCACCCGATGGGCAACCTGCACGGACAGAGTTCCGGGTATTAAAAATGTTTTCGGAAGCATCTCTCATGGAAGCTAAGCCTAGAACCGGGCGAACCCATCAGATTCGGGTCCATGCGGCTTCCGTTAACCATCCCATTGCCGGGGACGACAAATATGGTGATAGCCTTTTTAACCAATCCATGAGAAAAAAGGGACTCAAGCGCTTATTTCTCCATGCTAGACAGATTACGTTGCTACTGCCAGACTATAAAGAGCCCCTAGTTATCATTGCGCCTTTAGAACAGTCATTAGAGGAAGGATTAGCCGAGTTGAGTGGAGGATGAGATTCATGTTCGAACAAAAAACATCAATGGGCTCCCAATGGGAGAAACAAACTTTACAAAAAGTTTTGTTAGAGCATATCTCTGAGCAACGCCGAGCCAGAAGGTGGAATATCTTTTTTAAATTGATTGTGATTGGGTTACTCGGCTTATTGCTATATGGCTATTTTAATCCAGATGCCTCGACCTCAGTAATTACCACTCAAGCTCATACCGCTTTGATTGACGTTGAAGGAGAAATCGGTGCCGCCGAAGAGGCCAGTGCCGATAATATTCGAGATTCAATCAAATCAGCTTTTGCGAATAAATTAGTCAAAGGGGTTGTGCTGCGAATTAACAGTCCAGGAGGCAGTCCCGTTCAAGCCAGACAAATTTATGACGAAATCCGATCGCAGCGGCAGAAAAATCCGCAAGTGAAAGTTTATGCAGCCATCGAAGATCTTGGGACTTCTGCCGCCTATCTGATTGCCTCGGCAGCAGATGAAATATATGCCGATCAAACCAGCTTAGTCGGATCGATTGGGGCTAAAATTGATTCCTTCGGGTTTGTTGAAATCATGCAGAAAGTGGGAGTAGAACGTAGGCTTTACACTGCTGGGCAAGACAAAGGCATCCTGGATCCTTTTTCTCCGCGCAGCCCAGAAGAAGATGCGTTTATCAATCAACAATTGCAATTGGTTCATGCAGCATTCATCAAAAATGTTCGAGATGGCCGGGGTAATCGTTTACATGAAACGCCCAATATCTTTTCTGGCTTATTCTGGACCGGGGAACAAGCCCTTAATTTAGGGTTACTAGATGGCTTTGGCGACGCTCAATTTATCGCCCGAGAACTCATTAAAGCCCCAAATTTGGTGGACTATACCCCCAATGTGAACGTGATCGACCGTATTGCCCATCGTATCGGGGCCTCCATGGGGCAGGTACTGGGTGCTAATGCTGGATTAATCTTCCAAGGCATCCGCTAAATTTGACTCTATCCTAGGGGTGTGTGAAAATTCGTTCTTGCTAACGAAATCATGCGCCCGTAGCTCAGTTGGATAGAGTATCTGGCTTCGAACCAGGTGGTCGGGAGTTCGAATCTCTCCGGGCGCGCCAATAAATGAAAAGTGCCCTCAAGCCTACAGGATTACCCAATTAAATTTTGCTACCCTGTAAACTTTATAAACCATTGTCCTGTTTGTAATGATGGATCGATCATGTAACCTTTTGGCAGGGATAATTTATTTGTTGATTCAGCGCACAATTTTCTTGCCTTCTCCTCCTCTGAAGGAGAAACAATTAACTTTTGAGACTTTTTGCCATCAATAATTACAAAGCCATGTTTATCCTTGAGTCCTTGAGCCATAATATAGATTTTTTCAAAATTCTTTTGGGTTAAATCTCTTAGTGAGTCTGTAAAATATATTTCTCCGTTTTCTGCCTTCCACTCAAAGCCTAGCGTATCCAGTGTGACATGAGTTCCTTGTAATAAGAAATAAAGAAATTTCTCGTTTAATATTGTTCTTTCTTGTATATCTGTTGGTAAAAAGCGCGACATTTGATCTTTAAACTCTTTTCCATAGATTATGCCAGGTAATTGCTCAATCATTTTATCGATTTTTACTGCATAGTTATCAATTTTATAGTCGTGTATTTTTTTCTTTATTATTTCCATCTTAATACTTACAGCTTGTTGTTTTAACCAATAAATGTCCCAAATATCACGATGTCGAATATTTTTTTGACAATTGACAAAGGCGATTATTTTATCCGAAAAAATTTCATCCAGTGTTTCGACCATTACGATGGTATCACTGTAACCATCCGGTAGAAAGTCATAATTATGCATGAGCTGTCTTGGTTCTTTTGTATAAGCAGGAATGTTTGCAACTTCAATTTTAATCAGTTTTTTGGGTAAATCTTTTCGTTCTGGGTGGGTCAATAAACGAATTTGCCATTTACTTACTTCAACATTCCTACTTCCAGATTCGTGTGAAAGATCTTTAGGCTCCTTGACACTAACCTCTAACCCATAATGCTTTCCAAGATAGTGTTCAAGGCATGTTTTCATGGAAATTAAATGATGTGTTTCAAAATCATATCCTCCGACAAAATCCAAATCTTCACTAAATCGCGGAGCTCCATAACAAAGGCGGAGTGATGTTCCTCCTTGAAATGTTAGTCTATCTAGCAAACCAGCATTATTAAGTGCAAACAGAATGTCGTAATGTAAAAGTTCCTTTTCTATCACTGGTCTCATATGTGCACGAGCTTGTTCTTGCATAGCTTTTTCTACTAATACTAGAAAGTTATTGTTTTTATTCATTTAATTCCCCTAAATTAACCATATTAGTGTTGCGACCAACGCGTTTTAAGTCGCGCCAAGCGATTTCTTTTGAGGCAATCCGAAGGGGCCTGTTTTCAATTTGCTTGATATTTTTTATAATGTCCGAAAAAGGGCGCCTAGTATGCGTATATTCAATAGTACCAAAGGCAGTTTTGTGTGTTCCTTTTCGTCCGGTTGTCATCACCGTTAATCTATCTAAGGGAATTTGAGAAATTACGCCATATTCAGATAAGATGGATTCTAAGCTCACATAATTATATTCGCCTTGACGCAATGCTCTTGCAATATGTTCGATCGTGTAACTGTCTGAAGAGAGGGCATGAGGGTTTACGTAAATTCCACGACAAGCTCTTGTAAGAATATTGTCTTTGACTAATCGGTTAACTCCCTCTGTAAAAGCCTTAGGAGTATCTTTGGGGAATAGCTTATACAGTTCATTTTTTGTGAACACATATTTACCTCTTTTATCCCACGCCTGCAAAACCTTTATGGCTTCTAGTCTATTCATGCGACCTCTTTTTTAGGTGGGCGAATCAACTATATCAATATGGTTTTCCTGTATACTTATAGGATAGATCGTTATTAAGTATACGTCAATACCTTATATTAATAGTATATCTGTATACTTTTTAAGATAAAACACTATAATTTAATACAGTTTTTTCACTGAGTAACTACCCAAGTCACACAAAGTCTGATTTAAAATCACTAGGTATCGTCATCCATGCGCGGAGGTGTGTACGAGAATCCCTGAAATGACCTACAAAAACAATGGATCCCCGCTTTCGCGGGGATGACGATACTAAGCGATTGATTAATAATAATTTTTCCTTATCACTTTTCTTAGTACCATTCGCGCCTGGCACCAAAAACGCCAAAGGTATCCAAAGACAATGATCGTCAACATAGGTCGAAGTGCAAAGGCCAACATATTGGCCAATCTTTGCCAAGACCAGCTAACCTGCCATTATTCCTACATTTAAGATTGACAAGCAAACCTAAGATTCAGCAATCCTGATGGTTTGTTTTATACTTACTTTTATACCACATCAGCTAATAGCTAAGTGAGGGAGTGATCAATGAGAAAAAGGAACCTTTGGTACAGCTGCATTAGCATGATGGTAATAGCCGCGTTCTCCGGATTCATTTTTGCACCTACCACTCAGACCATCATACCAATTGGTCTTTCTTCATTGCCTCCCCCTTATAATTCGGTGAAACTTAAACCACTGGATCTTGGAGGGTGGAATCATACGCCCGATGAATTAACCAAATTGATCCAGGAATTTGATGTAAAAACAATCGTGGAAATTGGGGTATGGAAAGGGGCCTCCTCTATTCACATGGCAAAACTCCTTCCTCCTGATGGAAAGATCTATTCCGTAGACCACTTTGCAGGTTCACCCGAATTACAAGAAAATGGCTACGAAGATGAATTTCCAAAACTCTACGATCAGTTTTTATCAAATGTCATCCATGAAAAATTAACTCATAAAATTATTCCCATTAAAATGAGTTCTTTAGAGGCTGCAAAATACTTAAAAAACGTTAACCCCGATATGGTATATATTGACGGTACGCACAGTTATGCCGAAACCCTCGCAGATATTAGGGCTTGGTATCCTCTGGTTGCGGGACACGGTATATTATGCGGGGATGATTTTTCACTAAAAGAAGGTGATGTTTCTACCGCTGTGAAAGACTTTTGTAAAAATAATGGCTTAAAATATATCACCAAAGATCATCCTAAAACCAAAGAACCTTGGCTATGGATCATTCAAGTGTCTCCCAGAACAGACACACTCTTTAATTTTTGACAGTTTTAGTAGGCAGAAGCGAATGAGAAAAAAGAACCTTTGGTACAATTATATTAGCATTATGGTAATGGTAGTGCTATCCGGTTCAATCTTTGCACGTACCGCACAGTTCATCCTACCCATTGATCTTTCTTCATTACCACCTCCTTATAATTCGGTGAAACTTAAACCGCTCGATCTAGGAGGGTGGAATCATACGCCCGAAGAATTAACCAAATTGATCCAGAAATTTGATGTGAAAACAATCGTGGAAATTGGGGTATGGAAAGGTGCTTCCTCCATTCACATGGCAAAACAACTTCCTCCCGATGGGAAGGTCTATTCCGTAGACCATTTTGCCGGTTCACCGGAATTGCAAGAAGGTGGCTACGAAGATGAATTTTCAAAACTCTACGATCAGTTTTTATCAAATGTCATCCACGAAAAATTAACCCATAAGATTGTTCCCATTAAAATGCGTTCCATTGAGGCTGCAGAATCTCTAAAAAACCTAAAACCCGATATGGTATACATTGACGGGGATCACAGTTATGCCGAAACTCTAGCAGATATTAGAGCTTGGTATCCTCTGGTCGCGGGACACGGTATATTATGCGGGGATGATTTTTCATTGAAAGAAGGGGATGTTTCAACTGCGGTCAAAGACTTTTGTAAAGAAAATGGCTTAAAATATATCACCAAAGATCATCCTGAAACCAAAGAACCTTGGTTATGGATCATCCAAGTATCTCCCAGAACAGACAGACTCTTTAATTTTTGGCAGTTTTGGTAGGCAGAAGCGTATGAGAAAAATAATTGTATCCAATATGGTAACGCTTGATGGTTATTTTGAAGGATCAAACCGAGAATTAGATTGGCATTTGGTTGATGATGAATTTAATGAATACGCCAGAGAGATGCTAAATTCTGTCGACTCTCTTTTATTTGGAAGGATCACCTACCAATTGATGGCGGGCTATTGGCCCACAGCAACCAGAAATGATCCCTATATTACTGAGAAAATGAATTCTCTGAAAAAAATAGTTTTTTCTAAAACTTTATCTAAAGTCGAGTGGAACAATACGCAATTAGTGAAGTCCAATATTGAACAAGTAGTATTCACTTTGAAACAACAAACGGGGAAGAATATTGCACTATTCGGCAGTGCTACTATTTTAGCCTTATTAATGCAAAATCACTTAATCGATGAATTAAGAATTGTTGTTAATCCAGTGATTTTGGCCAGTGGAAAACCGTTATTTAAAAACTTGGAAACTCGGCATCACCTAGAGCTTCTAAACGTAAAACCATTTAAATCTGGGAATGTATTATTACAGTATCGGTTGATTTAAACAGCAGTAATTTTCATGCACGATTATTTCCGATGTGTCGCATGAATAATGGCACCTCCGATTTTTTTCTGTTCCAATAATGTTAATAATTGAACATAACCCGTGTAAAGATCGTGATAGGTTGTATTATCAAATTTTTGAATTAATTCATTTTTTGCCTGTTCCATTTTCAAGATCAAGGACTGGTACCAGATTCTATATTTAGCATCTAAATTAATAATTGTGTTCAATTGCCAGTTTGCTTCAAATAGATCTCTTTCGATCCTGTCAAGATTAATAGGGGCAAACAAAGTTGACGCACTAGATTCTTTAGTTCTATCACAAAAGGGACTTTTTTGAGTAAAATACCCAGGACTTGTATAATCAAACAGGAGTAAGTCAGCATTATTTTCTGCAATTTCTGAGAATCCTGTCAAACAGTTTTTTTGAGTTTTAAAACAAAAAAAGGCATTAAATGAATAAATGACATTAAATCTTAACTGGCTAAAAAAGGAATGTGCGCTGTTAGCATCGCATAATTCAAAACGGACGTGAGAATAGAGCTCTTTGGCAGTATGAAGTACGGAAGGATCAATATCTATACCTGTCACCTTACCATAGCCTTGTTTTTCTATATAATTAGCCGTGCCTCCCAATCCACAACCAACATCTAAAATTTGGTTCTGAGTATTTTTTTGAATTAACTTCATCGTTAATTCAATGGCTTCTTCTTCACCCGCATGGGCATAATGGCCCTCTCGTATATGCGCTAAAAGTAATTTTCTGTTACTCATTATGTCTTATCGACCTATTAGTGATGTGCTTTTGGGTAAAAATTAAAGTTCACGAAACTGTTCCTCCAGTCATTCAAATTCAATAGTGTTAGTCAAACATACCTAAAGTGGAAAAACAAGCACTCTGGGCGGGTCAATAAGCTTTTTATACGATGACAAGAGGACATTATTGCGTTAGAAATAGTTGTGATAAATGCTGCCAGCAGAACTGGCTACATTAACAGACAAATGGTTTTTTGTAACTGTCCAAAGTGTCTTTTAAAGCTGAAGCATAAACGGCAGCAACTCCCTTTGTTTTTGAGGGATGTCGCGACCAGGGACGGTAAGCAGCGTCAAGGACAGGATGTCCGCTCCCGAAAGAACAAAGGAGGTTGCAGCCGCTTGAAGAGCCTAGGCAGTTATCGTTTTTAAAGGATTGACTCTAAATATGCCTGATTTATCTCATTTAAATTAAAGAAGTTTTATTGTGATTTTAGGTGTTATCGGTTTTTTTATCGGAAATTTATCGCTACTGTTTTTCAGCGAACTGCCAAACCTCCTGAATGTTTTCCTCATTACAGCTATTTGCACTATTGTTGGCATTACACTTAAAAAACGTTCTTTTAAAACAGTTATTTTAGCGGCCGTTTTGGGGTTTTTGTGGGTATTATTGCACGCTAAAAGTACACTCGATCACAGGATCCCACCACATCTTGAGAGTACTTTGATTCGGTTAGTCGGTACGATTAGCAGTGTTCCTGAACGGAAGGATTCGGACCTGCATTTTGACTTAAATGTTAAAACGACAGTGCCTAAAACATTGGGGTTATATTCGGGTCGCATTAAATTGCGGTGGATGGATCCTCCCTTAGGCATTAGAGTCGGGGATGAGTGGGAGTTTACTGTTAAATTAAAACAGCCTTATTCATTCTCAAATCCAGGATGCTTTGATTTTGAACGTCATTCGTTTCAGAAAAAAATTCTGGCTGAGGGGTATATTAGCGATAAAATACCGCCTAAAAAAATTAGCAGCCATTGGTGGAGCCAGCCAGTGGATCGGATCAGAATGTGGATCTCCGAAAAAATCAACTCTGCATTGGCAGGACGCCCCCATGCCGGCATTATAAAAGCTTTAGTGATTGGCTTACAAAATGATATTTCCGATGAACACTGGAAAGTATTGCGTAATACCGGAACTGCACATTTAGTGGCCATTTCTGGTATGCACATTGGATTGGTCGCGTGTTTTACTTATATGGTCGTCAATCTGGTTTGGCAAAGATTCCCGATTGCTGTTTTTACGATACCAACCCGTTTGGTGACAGCCCTAGGAGGGTTGATAGCGGCAATATTGTATTCACTGTTAGCCGGCTTTACAGTCCCAACTCAACGATCGGTCATCATGATCAGTTCTTTCGTGATTGGCATCTTAAGTAAACGTATCCTTTCAGTATGGCGCAGCTATTGTTTAGCCTTAGGAATCGTTCTACTCTTTGATCCCTTCGCACCTTTGTCTATTGGATTTTGGCTCTCCTTTAGTGCAGTAGGGATCCTGTTATATGGTATGCAGGGACGGCTCCGCCCAAGGGGTCTTTGGTGGCGATGGGGGAGGGCACAATGGATCCTCTATTTAGGTTTAGCCCCTATTACACTGGCGTTTTTTGGAACTGCCTCATTTATTTCGCCTATAACCAATATCATAGCTATTCCATGGGTCACTTTAAGCGTTGTTCCCTTAAGTTTATTAGGAACAATGGGGTTGGTTTTGAACGAGCAATTAGGGACATTGATTTTAAATTGCGCAGAATATTTATTGGAACTTCTTTGGCTATTACTTAATATGTGTGCCAAGATACCCCACGCAGTTTGGGTAAATCTATTCCAAACGAATTTCACACTGGCCTGCAGTATTATCGGCGTCTTATTTTGGTTGCTTCCCAGAGGATTTCCAGCGCGATTTCTGGGTCTCATTTGGGTTTTGCCAATCCTTCTCTTAAGGCCGGAATCCGTTGCCATTAATACTGCAAAAGTAACGGTGCTAGACGTTGGGCAAGGTTTAGCAACAATTGTTGCAACCAAAAATCATGTTTTAATATTCGACACTGGACCAAAGTTTAGTCCAACCTTTGATACAGGCGAACGCGTTGTTCTACCGTATTTAGCAACACAAGGACGAAAGTTGGTAGATATTTTAATGATCAGTCATGGCGATAATGATCATGTGGGAGGAGCCGATTCCATTTTAAAGGGAACAACAGTGAAAAAAATAATCACCAGTGAACCTGAGCTTTTCCCAGGATTAGAACCCAACGTTTGCCTAGCCAATCAAAAGTGGGAATGGGATGGGGTCAGTTTTGAAATTCTACATCCAAGTCCTATTCCGCTTCGCAAACGTAATGATCACTCTTGTGTCTTGCGAGTCGTCGCTGGTCAACAGAGTATGCTGCTTACCGCTGATATTGAGGCTAAAAGTGAAAAAATCCTATTAAACACTCAAAGAGACAAATTGCCTGCAACCGTTTTACTGGTCCCTCATCATGGCAGCAAAACCTCATCTACCCTTGAGTTCATTCAAGTCATTCATCCCCAATATGCCATCGTAACGTTTGGATATCGAAATCAATACGGACATCCTAAACCGATAATTGTTGCCCGATATCAACAGGAAAAGATCCCACTGCTAGATACCGTCACGGGGGGAGCCATTTCCTTCACTTTAGATCCCAACCAGAAAACACCGATCTTCTCGTCCTATCGAAAAGAACACAAACGCTTTTGGCATTCCCAGTAGAATGAAAATCTGGCCATGAGGATGGTTGCAGCAATAGCCAGCGCAACTGAATAAATGTATTTAGTAAACTATCTTTAGATTTGAGCGAAAGGGTAAATTACGCTAGGATAGAGTCCTGTTCTCCATCCAGACGTAAGACGAGGAAATTGTTATGATAATTAAGCCAAAAGTTCGAGGCTTTGTTTGTGTTACAGCTCACCCAGTCGGTTGCAAAGCACATGTGCTAGAACAAATAAATACTGTTAAACGGCAACCTCGAATTCCGAATGGTCCTAAAAAGGTATTGATCATTGGCGCTTCTACAGGATATGGTCTGGCTTCTCGCATCACAACAGCATTCGGTAGTGGTGCAGACACCTTTGGTGTTTTCTTTGAAAAAGAGCCATCAGCCGATAACCTTGCAACGGCAGGTTGGTATAATAGCGTTGCTTTCGAAAAAGCCGCCAAGGAGCAAGGCTTATATGCCAAAAGCATCAATGGAGACGCCTTTTCGGATGCCATTAAAGAAAAAACAATCCAGATCCTCAAAGATGAAATGGGATCTCTGGATCTCGTTGTCTACAGTGTTGCCTCACCCCGAAGAACACACCCTAAGACAGGATATGTTGCAAAATCCGTTTTGAAGCCCATTGGCAATCCCTATTCAGGAAAAACATTAGATACTGACAAAGGAGAAGTAAAACAAATCACCCTAGAACCTGCCACCGCTGAAGAAATCGCCGATACTGTCCAAGTGATGGGCGGCGAGGATTGGGAGATGTGGATCGATGCTTTGGGATCCGCAAACCTTTTAAGTCCTGGCTGCAAAACCATTTCTTATACCTATATCGGGGCCAAACAAACTTGGCCGATCTATGGACATGCTGCAATTGGCAAGGCAAAAGAAGACTTAGACAGAGCGGCAAAGTCTATTGATCAAAAACTAAAAGCCAAAAAGGGCGAAGCATTTGTAGCAGTGATGAAGGCTATTGTGACTCAAGCCAGTTCTGCCATTCCCATCATGCCTTTGTATATTTCCTTATTATATAAAATTATGAAAACCGCTGGTATTCACGAAGGTGCTATTGAACAAGTTTATCGTCTATTTTCAACACAATTATACAGCTTACAGAGAACCAATATTGATGAAAAGGGTCGAATACGGCTTGACGATCTTGAACTTCAAAGCGATATCCAACAGCAAGTTGAAACACTGTGGGAAAAAATTTCTACTGAAAATCTCTATGAGCTAACCGATTTTAGAGGATATCAGGCCGATTTTCTGAAATTATTTGGATTTGGTCTACCAACGGTTGATTATGCCCAAGACGTCGAACACGTCCTAATGTTAGAATGAAGTTGAATTATATTTAGTTAGAATAACCAAATTTAGACAAGATAAAGAAGGACATTAGATGGAAAAAAGTTTTTTGAAGGTCTTGCAGGGCTATCAATCGTTTAGAGAAAAATACGCGCTAGGCGACACCTCGGTTATGCAGTACCTTTCCCATTATGGTCAGCAACCCAAGATAATGGTCGTTGCTTGCTGTGATTCACGTGTCGATCCAGCATTGATCCTACAGTGTGATCCCGGTGATTTATTTGTTGTTCGCAATGTCGCAAATATTATTCCGCCGTATGAAATAGACGAAGCCCATCACGGAACAAGCGCCGCCTTAGAATTTGGCGTCCGGTTCTTAGAGGTTAATCATCTCATTTTACTAGGGCATAGTCAGTGTGGTGGAATTCAAGCCTTATTAAATAGCCAAAATACAAACAATAATGATTTTATTACCAACTGGGTTTCACTTATCAAAACACCCATCTGTGATCTCAATGATACAGATTCTTGTGCAAAACAGGCACTTAATCAATCTTATCAAAATTGTTTAACTTTCCCTTGGATCAAGGATAAAGTCATTCAAAAAAAATTGTTTATTCATCTCTGGTTTTTTGATATAAAAACCGGGCAAATTTTTACTTATTCAAATGTAGGGGAAGAATATCTACCCCTTGACTCAAATGAGCAGTCAATTTAACAAAGCTTCGCTAATGTTCTTAACGGGCTGCATATAAAATTTAATGCGCTCTCTTTTGATATTTATCTTTCACCTTAGAATGATGAGGCACATTACCCCTATTGTTATTTTGAGCCTGTCTATTGCAATCTAATAGCCAAGTAAGAGATCGCATAGCAGATTTGGGCCATGATTCGGCAGAAGGTTGTGCTCTTTCTGGCAACGAGTTATTCTCGTCATCTTCATCATAATCATCACTGATATTTTTTGTACCAAACCTAGTTAGCAAACGTGTCCGTTCTTGCAAATTGTCTTCATCTTGTAGTGCCCGAATATCATCTTTGTATAAATATTGAGGTGAAGATTGCATAGAATTAATACGTCGATTTGTCGCATCTGAAATGATTAAGGTGTATTCACGGTATTGTTGCATAAATGAAAGAGAATTTCTGAGCATTTGAGCGCCCGCGTATACCAAACAAAGCCCCCAAATTATGATAATTGTACTAAAATCCCAAGAATTTGTTTCACGCTCAGTAAGATCTTTTGTTATTAAATATAATAAATTTGCTGCTATAGCATAAGTTAGGGTTAGATTTACATGCTCTCTGAAACGTGTTTGATCACCTATCGCAACTAAAAATGCAGGCGCTATCGGAATGAGTTGATAAAAACCTGGACTTTTATGAATGCTCAAGCTTAATATCTCAAAAGCACCAGCCGCAAGCATGAATTTACTGATAAATTCCGCACAATCTATTAGATATCGAAAAGAATGATTTTTTCGTCTCCATCTTTCTTTTTCTATCGGGGATATAGCATTCCAAATAAAATATACGGCTGCAGACATCATTGCTGGGATTGCTAATTCAGTCCAAAATTTAAGATCTGAAAGCTGATGCTGTTCAGGATGAACCTCTAGTTCTACATTAATATCAAAACCAAGTCCAAAGATCAGTACTGCTAGGCTTCCAATAGCTGTATGCGTGAGTCTTACAACACGGTTAGGTATTATATTAGGGTTACGTAAAGCATAAGTGCCAACACCAGTGCCTACTAATATTCCTAAAAATTGAGGTATAGGACCATATTGTCGAAGTAATTGCTGTAGATTAGGATATATAGACAATATTTGGAGCGGAGCAAAATAAATAGCACTTCCATGTACTGCAAATACTGCGGGATTATTGCGGAGAAAGGATGCAATTTTAGCAGTTCTTTCTACTTTTACCCCAGGAAAACACATCAAGGTTGAACTTGGTTGTCTTACTGCCGCATATACTACTTGTTTAGGCCCATCATCCCGTTCAAATAAAATAAGATTGGTGGCTGCCCGCTCGGCTTTTACATCCTTTATTTCTTGTAAGATGACATCCACAGATGTTTTCGGTTGTATCAACAAGCGAGATATAGTATCAATTATGTTTGAATCTACATAAGTTATCTGATCAGAAGGCGCCATTAAAGCAGTTAATATTTCTTCACAAGCCAACGTACGATTACCTAATGAATTTATTTCGGCATTTTCAGGTAAAGAACTGATAACTTGTAAACCACGGGTATTTTCTAAATCTTTTAGTGACAACTTTAAAAGTTCAAATGCTAATCGAATCAACTGGCTTTTAATATAGATATTGTTCTCAGTTGTTTCTAAGGTGGAATGTTTATTTTGGAACAATTTAGGGTGTTCGGAAATGAATTTAGCCGCAGCTATTGCATTTTGCATTTCCGAAGTACTCAAAATTTTTAATAAATCCACGGCGAAATTAGAATTTCCACCACCAACAAAATTAAATATTTCTGATTCTTCAAAGAGAATTTCGTTTAGGAAAGTCTCTAGGGTTAAAAAAGCCTCATTATAATAGGCATTCTGATGATAGAGTTTTTGTCTTGCTCTTTGTGATACTAGCAAAAATAGGGCTATTATGTTAAAAACCCTATCAGCCAGTGTTTTTGACTGTACCAATTTGACAATTACTTTTCCTATATCAATACTGATCAGCGATAGAGGTTCAATTACTGTAGACGATTCTTGATTAGGGTGCTGCCTTTTTTGGCTCATGTGTGCTTTTAATAACAATAATATCTCTTCAAAACTCTCTCCCATCTTCATATTTTCTGTTAAAGCTTTAAGCTTATTTATGAAAAAGGAAAAATTATCTTTAGCTAATGGATGACTTTCCAATTGATTTTCAAACAGAGAGAGAAGGTATGACTCATAACCCATTCTGACCGATTGATTAAAAGTTAATATTTCCTTGGAGGATGCGGCAATATCATTATTATTGTTGTTATCACGCTCATCTAGTAGTGAATCAGTTGCTGACTCAATAACGGTGATCGCGGCCCACACGATGAAGTTAATAACTCTTATGGTTCCCTCGTCAGTCGAATTATGACTAATTTTATTAAATGATTTAGGATCTTCTGCAAAAGCCTTCGCATTATCCTTTATAGTAGTGACTAAGGAACTAGATAAACGTCCTTTCAAACCCATTATTTCATTTCTTGGATATTGTTTGAATATATCAAACAGTAGGTTATAGACCTTTGCTAAAATTTGAGAATAACTTTGCAGGGTGTAACCAAGGTTTTCTGCAGTAACGGTTCGCCCGACAGAAATACCAGAGAATACAACATCTCTCACCATAGGATCAAATAATTTTACAACGTGTAAAAATAATTCAATGACGCTATTTAATAAGCTTTTTACGTCATTGGAAATCAATATTTTATGAGTTAACATACCAATCATTAATTCGGGATCATTATAATCTTTCGGAACCATTGTGTCTGGCATATCCGTTGCAAAGGGTTTTTGAACAAGTTCAGGCGCGTATAAAGGGCCATCATATTTTAATTGTGGCCATCGTGAAGATATCTGAATTTCAGCTTCTACTTCAGGTCCCATATCAGTGAAAATTAATGTTATTTTAAGGTCTATAGTGCATATAATTTGCTCGTTTTCTATTCCGGAGCCGTAACTCGCAATGCCCTCAAGACCTCGTTTGACTATTCTTTTACTGACTGGATCAGATACTTGAATCAGCTCTTCATCTTGACTTAAACAATACATCGCGTTATCATCGTTTTCATCACAAAGCATAAAAATATCGCTCGAAAATTGCATTTCGACAGTATGCTTCGTTTTAGTATAGATCAATCGACCGGATTCTGATGGGATCAAAAATATATATTCTTTGTTCGAATAAAGATAATTTCTGCGGATGATTTCTTGGACTTCGCCTACCCGATCTGTATGTAAACGGTGCAAATATTGTAAGGCATTTTGAATAGTGTCTGGAAAAGTGGAAAGTGCACTGAGGGCTTTGGCAAAATCAGAATCCTCATTTTGAGTGATATTGTTCCAAAGAGTTTCACCATCAACTACTATCCTGTTTGCAGTTTTTAAATTGTATTGAAATAGTTCTGCACTCTCAGCAGGATTTGGAGAAGGAGAGGGATTTATGATTGTATTTATTATTGCTCGAATTGGAGTTAATGTATCTGAAGCATTATGAATTGGGTGATTAGCTTTAACTTTGAGAGACAATATGTTAGGCTTCACACTATATCCTTTTAGTAATGTAAGTTTTTTGATTGGATATGATATAAAAAAATATTGCAAAAAAAAAGTTTAAATTGAAAATATTAGCTCTAGTGCATCGCAAAGAAGATGCGGCGTGAAGCAAATAGTTTGTCTGAGGTTAACCGAAGGTTAAACTCTTACTGCGCTCAAGTGAGTCAACAATCATTTTTTATTTGATACTTTTATGGGTCAATTGATAAATGGCGTTTTCAAAATCATCCTGTAGCTGTGACACATAGGACGTTTTATCAACGAGTTCTCTATTGAGCGTTGCAAGCTTCTTATCTCGATTCATCAGCTCATTTTGTAACCAGAGATATTTTTCTCGTAATTGAGTTAATTCTTGTTCTAGATCTTTATTTTTTTTCTGAAGTTTGGTGCGCAGGATACGGTTACTTTGTGGGGTATCATTGACCTGATGATAAGTAGATAATATCGCTCTGGCGCTGTCAAACTCTATGGACGCATTACTCATATAAAAGCCTCTTTTTTTACTTTAAATGGAATCTCAATCATCTAATTTTGGCGTTAGTGAAACTAAGATTAGTACAGGGTTTTAAAAAAATAAAGCCAATAAAATAAATTATTTCAGCTTGCTTAGTGGTTTACAGATGTTTTTGGGTAGAACAGCCCAATCGACTGCAAGTTAATACTGACACCCGAATCTTAAGGTCGTTTTCTTATAAAAAAATGTTTTAATTTTTGCGTCCAGTGCTTTTTTGGAGGTTTACGAGTCGAAAGCGGGGCCAAATACTGCTCAATGACAAAGTGACCATTTCTTAAAGCCCAATCCATCGGGGTCAAACCGCTGTTGTCGAGCCCATCGACTAATATGTCGCGATGGCTTAGTAGGGCCTTCAAGATGTTTGTATACCCATTTCGAGCTGCCCAATGAAGGGGGGTTAGGCCGTCGACATCCTTGCGATTGACCTCAATATTAGGGGATGACAATAAAACCGTTACAGCAGCCGCGTGATTATACATGGTTGCTAAATGGAGGGGAGTCATTTGTTCATTATCAAGCGCATTGACATCAATCTGTTCAAAAGATAGCAAGACCGCTATGACATCAGGATGGCCATTGCGAGCCGCTAAATGAAATGGGGTAGTTCGATTTTGATCAGCCAAATTGATTTTAACACCCGGCGCAGTTAAAAGAACCGTGACTGTTTCAGTAAAGCCATGCCAAGCAGCCCAATGAAGAGCACTCCAGCCATCACTGTTGACGGAGTTGACATTTATATTGGGCATAGTCAGTAAAGCATCCACAATGTCGGCATGTCCTAATCGAGCGGCAATATGCAAAGGGGTCCAACCATTATTACTCGCAAGATTAGGTTGTATATCGGGTACGGTTAACAGCAGTTTGACAGTTTCTGTTAGACCTTCTCGAGCGGCAATGTGTAACGGTGTCATTCCTTGTTCATCCGGCAAATTGACATCTACCCCATGGTGAGATAAACATTGAAGCAGGTGAGAAATATTGCCTTCTGAGACAGCTTTATATAATTCCTTGGTATATTGGACCGCTAGGCGCACCTGTTCATTGATTTTATCTCTCGCAATTCCTTCTGCTTTGAGCTTATCTTGCAGCTTGTCAAAATGATGTGCATTTGCCACTACATTACGCAGAGCGCTGGCATGTACCACTGATTTTAGACGTTCTCCCTCTACAATAGATTTTTTTATCATATAGGTATTGGGAAGAATTGAAACACGATTGTCTAATAAATGGAAGTTACTCAGCGTGTATTGTTTAATATAATTAATCACTGCTAAGCGAGAAGTCTCATCCCGGCAAGAATCTGGTGCTATCAATTCGGGAGCCCGCACTAATTTTATAAATTCATCCAGTTCTTTCTGAACCGCTGCAGAACAGACTGTTTCAAAAGTTTCTAGGTTGGTTGTCATTAAAATTCGAAGTGCCGCTTTTAATCTATAGGGATTCGGGCGTGACACATCACGCAATGCTTTGCCGATGGCTTGTTCAATTTCCGTTTGTTCTTCCGGTAGTAGTGACATATTTAAAGTTTAGTTGAGTATTTTTTATTGGCATAATTACGAGTTTTGAGGGACCCCAAGAGTAAGACCTATCGGGGTAACTGCCCAGCCAGTCGATTAGAGCTTAAGCATAAGCGGCCAGCAGCCTTCCTTTGTTTTTGAGGGATGTCGCGACCAGGGACGGTAAGAAGCGTCAAGGACAGGATGTCCGTTCCCGAAAGAGCAAAGGAGCTTGCTGCGCTGGAGGAGAACTTCTAAGGTTATACTGATTAAAATAACTGTATTAAAACACAGTCTAATGGCAGATTCTTTTTCGGGTATGCTAAAGCCCATGCACCCGAATAACACTTCTCATTTAAATAACCTTGATAGCATTCAAGCCTCGATGGAAAAACTCCGTGCCGAACTGAATGAACATAACTATCGGTACCATATCCTTGCCGCACCCACCATTCCAGATGCTGAATACGACAAGCTATTTCAGCAATTAGTGACCCTAGAAGCCCAGTATCCACAATTCAAAAAATTGGATTCCCCAACGCAACGTGTTGGTGCTCCCCCTTTAAAAGGCTTTACTGAGCTAGTTCATGTTGTTCCCATGTTGTCCTTAGAGAATGGATTTACCAATGAAGACGTTCAGGATTTCGAAAAAAGGATCCAGGATCGCTTAAAACCCCTGATCGATTTTACCTATGCCTGTGAACCTAAATTGGATGGAGTGGCAGTTGCTCTTATCTATGAAAACGGCATTTTTTCGTTAGGTGCAACCCGTGGGGATGGGGTTACCGGTGAACAAATCACTGAAAACCTGCGTACCATCGCAACCATCCCACTCAAACTTCAGCTAAACGGTCCAACCCCTAAATTACTGGAAGTTCGAGGTGAAGTTTTTATGCCTAAGGAAGGCTTTAGGGCATTGAATGAAAAGGCCATTGCCCAAAACGAGAAAGTGTTTGTTAACCCGCGTAATGCAGCCGCCGGAAGTTTACGTCAACTGGACTCCAAAGTAACCGCCATAAGACCCTTAAGTTTCTATGCTTACGGGCTAACTCGGCTTGAAGGTCTGAACTTACCGGTAAACACCCAACACGAACAATTAGCTCAGTTAAAAAAGTGGGGCTTTCCAGTTTGTCCCGAAAATCAAGTCGTTCAAGGGATCTCTGCCTGTTTGGAATATTACCAAAAATTGCTGGCTAAACGGCATGATCTCCCGTATGAAATTGATGGAATTGTTTATAAAATAGATGATATAACCTTGCAAGATCGATTGGGGTTTGTCTCCAGGGCACCACGATGGGCCATTGCCCATAAATTTCCAGCTGAAGAAGCCCTAACAGAGTTATTGGCGGTTGAGTTTCAGGTCGGGCGCACAGGTGCTTTAACGCCTGTTGCGCGCTTAAAACCGATTTTGGTTGGCGGTGCAACGGTTAGTAACGCCACTTTACATAATATGGATGAAATAGAGCGAAAAGACATTCGACTCTGTGATACGGTCATCGTTCGTCGTGCAGGTGATGTGATCCCAGAAGTTGTCGGTGTTGTGTTAGAACAACGTCCTTCCCAGGTGCAGCGCATCCTATTACCCAAGCATTGTCCCGTTTGCGGATCAGATGTGATTCGCGAAGAAGGGGAGGCAGCAGCACGTTGTATGGGTGGATTAGGCTGCAGTGCTCAGCTTAAAGAATCTATTTTGCACTTTGCATCCCGGCGGGCCATGAATATTGATGGATTAGGAGAAAAGCTCGTCAATCAATTGGTCGACATCCATATGATTAAAACGGTAGCCGATCTCTATCATTTAACAACAGCAGAACTTGCTGCGTTGGATAGAATGGGGCAAAAGTCTGCAGAAAATCTTACCGAAAGTGTCGAGAAAAGCAAAAAAACTACGTTTCCAAGATTTCTATATGCATTGGGGATCAGAGAAGTCGGAGAAACAACCGCAAGAATCCTCACGGCTTACTTTTCGGATTTATCAGCCTTAATGGCCGCAGACAATGAACACTTACAAAAAATCCCCGATGTCGGACCGGTTGTTGCCCAGCATATTGTTACTTTTTTTCGCCAAGCTCACAACCTAGAGGTGATCAAACACTTATTAGCAGCCGGGATCCATTGGCCAACTGTGAAGGGTACTCATCATGCTTCGCTTCCTCTCGCTGAGAAGACCTTTGTCCTGACTGGATCGTTACTCAGCTTAACGCGAGAAGAAGCCAAAGAAAAACTCATTGCATTAGGCGCAAAAGTGAGTGAAAGTGTGTCTAAAAAAACCAGCTTCGTGATCGCAGGAAACGATGCAGGCTCAAAACTCGCGAAAGCAGAAACCCTAGAAGTCCCCGTCTTAGACGAACAAGAACTGCTCGCATTATTCAAAAAATATAGGCAATAGCATCGCTCACTTTATGAGAGCAATTCTTCCGTAAGAAACAGATAGAATATCGCCAAATAGACTCCAGCCAATCCTACCATTGTGTAGATAAACCGGGTAACAATAGATTTTTCACCAAATAAAAATGAAACCAGGTTAATGTCAAATATTCCCACAAACGCCCAATTAATTGCGCTTAGAATAACGACCATCAGTGCAATAGATCTAACGGTATAGAAGTTCATTTTCTGGCCTCCCATGATCCGAAAATTAATCAACACACTTTTAAACTACAGTTGCTGTTAGGTTCATTTTGCAACAAGACTGAATTATATACAACTGGTTAATTAAACAACACGGGCACAGTTTCTTCAATCATGCTCTGGTTTTTGGGGAGAATTTTTACTTCGAGCCGATTCAGACTCTTTTTGATCATGTTGTTTTTCCATATTTTCTAATGGGGTATAGAAATGTTTGCTTTCATTTTGTTCTGTCTCTAAGCTTCCTTCTGTAGCTTCTATATTGCTTTCTTTGTGTTCTTCGTTTTCCTCATGTTCCTCTTCTGCGTTTTCTAAACCTTCGTGCTCTACGTTATCCTCATGATCCTCTTCTGCGTTTTCCGAACCTTCGTGCTCTTCGTCTTCCTCATGTTCCTCTTCTTCATGTTCCACTTCTTCGTGTTCTTCGTTTTCCTCGTGTTCCTCTTCTTCATGTTCCGCTTCTTCGTGTTCTTCGTTTTCCTCATGTTCCTCTTCTTCGTGTTCCGCTTCCTCGCGCTCATCCTCTTCGTCTGCCTCGTCTTCTTCGTCTCCTTCGTCTTCCTCATCTTCCTCTTTTTCTTCGTCTTCTTCGTCTTCCTCATCCTCCTCGTCTTCTTCATCTTCCTCTTTTTCTTCGTCTTCTTCGTCTTCTTCGTCTTCCTCATCCTCCTCGTCTTCTTCATCTTCCTCTTTTTCTTCGTGCTCTTCGTCTTCCTCATCCTCTTCGTTTTCTTCATTTTCCTCTTTTTCTTCGTGCTCTTCGTCTTCCTCATCCTCTTCGTTTTCTTCATTTTCCTCTTTTTCTTCGTGCTCTTCGTCTTCCTTATCCTCCTCGTCTTCCTCTTTTTCCTCGTGCTCTTCGTCTTCCACATCTTCCTCGTATTCTTCATCTTCCTCGTCTTCAGCTTCTTCGGACTCTTCACTTTCATCAATGGGTTTACGTTCCTCGTATTCTTTCTCTTCTTCTTCCCCCTCAAAAGATAAGCCCACCAATGCTAAATCAGAAATTGCCTCTTCTACCGCTCGTAGAAATCCGTGGAATGATTTTATTTTTTTCTCTTTCCACTCATGTCTTTTCTCAACGAATATATTGCAGACATTAATTATCACGCTTTCATTTAATTTTAAAAATTGAACTTTACGTATGATCGAAAACAGGTGTCGATTCAAATGTTCTTGTTTTTTAGTTTCAGTGGTTTTATTAATTCTATTAGCAGCTTTCTGGATGTGGGCAACAATGCGGGAATCATTGATCCCTTTTAATTGGCGAGCAAATTCACGATTCAATATTGGGTTTGAAAGAAACTTTTTTATCGGCATTACCCACTTCTCCACACACCACTTTGGAACTAAGACCATTAGGAAACGCTCTATTGATCTTTAATTATGGATTATTCTTACTATTAATGGGTAAGCTGGGACACTATTATTTTGATATTTTCATGATTCTACAAAAATAATGAATTGTGATAGGTCTGTCTAGGCAGTTGTCAATTCATCACTTTCAAGATAATGAACATTATTCGTTTTCTGATTTTGAATAAAATCAAGAATTTCATCCATATCAAGCATAACGTCTCTTTTATTGTATTCATATAATTCGACATTTTTTGAGTCTAAATTTTTTCGACGATTTGCTTCTAACAAAAGCCAGTGAATATGTTGCGCAAAGGTATCTAATATTTCTGGATGGCTTAATTGATAGGCTAAAATTTGATTTGGCAATACTTTATCAATGGCACACATAAAAGCAAAGATCAAGGCGTCAATCAAATCTGAAACAGGTTGATAGGAAAGTGACGACAAATACGGATCCAGTACCCGATAAATCATTTCAAAAACAGGTTCGAGTGTCATAATGGAATCTGGATCTTCGAGTTCTTCGCCCTCGCTCGGACTAAATAAGATCGAAAGATCAAAATATATTTTGGCATGCTCTAAGAACCTAATGGAATCTTTTTTTATCTGACTTTGAGAGTAGGTTTGTTCGTAAATGAGGCCAATACAAGAATAAATGTCTGCTAGCAGCGGGCAAACCTTCGAGCTGTCTGTCTTGAAAGCCATTAATAACGCAACTCTAAAAGCTTCTTTAGCTTCCTCACGATGATCTTCACTTAAAGCTAGACCGGCTACTCGATGTGCATATGAATGGGTCGCCCAAATTTCGTCATCTGTTTCAGTAATTTCAGCCAAACCTTCTAGCGCTTGATTAACATAGAATAGGGGGTGGAATAAATCTATTTCATCACCATTCAGTTGATCACTCACAATTAAATCTGCAATTGAGATAGCTGATTGCGCTAAAATTAAACAATCTTTGTCAGTAAGAAAGCCACTTCTTTTCTGAGATTCTAATTCAACAATAGCTTGCTGATAATCGTATAAGGCTGCAATAAATGCATTTTTGTCTTCTAAAAGTTCTGCTCGTTTAAAATATGCGTGTGAAATCTGCGATGCCCAATCTAATTTTCTTAAATGCGGCGGAATATTTTTTAAAAGTGTGATCGCTGCATTGATATGCATGTTGCTGCGCGTATTAGAAATATTATGTTGTATTGCCAAAGTATAATAAGCAGCCGCGAGTATTGCTTGTTGCTCGTCATTTGGGGTTTTGACTCTTTGAAACAAATGAATAAACTTTTTTGCAATCAAAACCGGGTATGTAAACGGTGAGTATTTTGGCTGAGTTTGTTGGACCGAGAGTACCATAACATTATCCAGTTAATAAACTAAAAACTATTCATTGATCCATTAGACTGGTTTAGAGAAAATAATGGCCTTCCACGCTTCATGTTAAGGGGTCTTCGTGCAATTAACAACCCTCAATGACTTTTTAGTCTGGGCTGAAAGCTCTTTTTTGGCTCAAAACCTTGTTTTTGGGCATGGAACTAACAATGCCTGGGATGAAGCCGTTGCTTTAGCTCTTTCTGTCTTAAAATTACCACCCACTGTCGATGCCAGTGTTGGTGAAAGGGTGCTTAGTTTAGAAGAAAAAAAAGTGTTATTGCACTTAATGAATCGCCGGATCCAGGAACAGATCCCAGTCCCTTATTTGACCCATGAAGCCTGGTTTGCAAACCTAAGTTTTTATGTTGACGAGCGAGTTATCATTCCTCGTTCCCCCTTTGCGGAACTTATCTTAAATGGCTTTCAACCTTGGCTAGGACAGCGCCCAGTACGGCATATATTAGACCTCTGTACCGGCAGCGGTTGTATTGCCATTGCCTGTGCCAAGGTTTTCCCAGATGCCACCATTCACGCCGTCGATATCTCGAAAGATGCTTTAGACGTTGCCAGACAGAATGTTCAACTCCACCAGTGCGAAGAACAAGTTCAATTAATCCAGTCGGATCTCTTTTCCGGTTGTGGGGAAACACGTTATGACATTATCATCAGCAATCCACCCTATGTCGACAGCCAAGAAATTGCTATACTTCCTCCCGAATACCGTTGGGAACCCCAGTTAGCATTAGTTGCAGGCAAAGATGGCTTGAGTATTGTCCACCAAATTTTGCAGCAAGCCCCTAAGCACTTAACTGAAACAGGGTTGTTATTTGTAGAAGTTGGCAATTCCATGGAAGCGCTTCTAATGGAGTACCCACAGTTTCCTTTTACCTGGCTAGAATTTGAACGGGGCGGGGAGGGCGTTTTTATGTTAGAAGCAGGGGATACACAATGGCAGCAATCTTAACATTCCTAGGTGCCTGTGGTTTATTATGGCTAATGGTCCGTACCATTAAAAATCAACCTGATCTGTTCAGCAAAGACAAATTGAGTAAAAGTTTTAGTACCATTGGGGTTTTAGCGTTAATATTGATAGCAGTGATCGGAATATCCGTCCTGTTATTACGGTAAAATGTCCTCCATTTGTCTGGATAAGGTGTATTTAAATGAATCAAAAGTTTGATGTTGCAGTACTAGGAGCAACTGGTGCTGTGGGTGAAGCAATGATTTCGATTTTAGAAGAACGTCAGTTCCCAGTACGCAAGCTTTACCCTCTTGCCAGTCACCGATCAGAAGGGCAAACGGTACTATTTAAGAATAAGTCCCTTTTTGTTGAGGATGTGGCAAATTTTGATTTTTCCAAA
>JABDFC010000013.1:36070-38782 GCA_013286785.1 Gammaproteobacteria bacterium | reverse complement strand
GATGCTGGGAAAGATGTCGTGGCATCTGGATTAAATCTCGTCTGGAATTCCGAAAAACAGTTTGCTAAAAAGTTTATGCTAAAAGGGATCCGTTCTAGCGGAGAAGAAGCGATATTGTTGAATGTAGAAGCAAATAAACCCCAAAATAATCATTCGAACGTTTTCGTTTTACCACAAGAGAATCTCGGATATCGGTACTTTGAATTTGTAGTTTATGAAACAGCGGGACAAGATCGTCTGTTATTAGAAAACTTTCAAATTATTGGATCCCCCATAGTCCCCAGTTTTCCATCGAACAATATAAACAATAACCCTACCCAAGATGAAAAGGCACAAACGGATGCCAACCTGAAAATAGATAATAGCATAGAAAAACCGCCGGCTTTGGAAAACGTGTCGACCTTTATTGAAACCGTCAATGCCCCCATCGAGGTTTCTGCCTTCTCGATAACAAACGATTATATTTCTCTACTCTCAGACAAAATTAGAGATAAAGAAAAAGACCCAGAACAATTTATAGTGCTACAAGACGATAAAAGTTTATTGCTCAAGGTAAATAAAGAATTTTATAGCCATAAACAACTTTTGGGGCCTGACCCACTGCCCTTTATTAAGTTTCGAGAAAAGCTTTCCACAATTTCGGTAAACATGCAATATTTCGCAAATAAGACTGGCCGGGTTTATTTTGAATTAATTTGGTGTGATGAGAATGGCAAAGCGATCGATTCATACGAAACTTATTTGCTCCGCTTCTTTATCCGAAATGAAAAAATAAACAAAAATGTTTCTGAAACTTTTGAACACATCCCCGTTCCAATACAAGCCAGAGGCGTAAAACTCAATATTGTGTCTTCAAGAATTTTTGATGTAACAATTAAAGATATCTCTGTTGCTCAATTTAAATTCAGGAAAGAAACTTTAGCCAATGATTCAAAGCAGGAAGGAACAGTACAGCATTTTAAAAACACCGAAAATATTCAATATAATTTTAAATTTACAAAGCAATTAAAAAAAGAAAGCGTGCTATTAGCCTCGCGAGGCGTCGAGTTTGAAATCCCCTCTGTTAAGGAACTCTATGTCTTAACGAAAGATCATAAGATCGCCTCTCTTGCGAAAGATGAGATTCTAGTTTTGAATAAGTTTGAAGTGAGGAATTTTGTTTATAAAACTCAAAAAGATCAACATATATCTGTAGTATTAGGCAATCCTGATTTAGTAGAAATGCAATATATAGGTCCAGATCGAGTCAAAGTGATTTTTTATGATTACCACTTCGGGGAAAGGTTTCAAGAAGTATTTCCAAATTCAGATGAAAAAGGAAATTCTCATATATTTAATCTCGCCATCACAGAAACATTACCCGAATCTAAAATGACGTTTTATTTGGCGAATGATGTAGATTATATTCTAGCCCCAACTCATCAGCCTCATGGAGCCTTAGCGACATTCATATTTACAGAACATGCTGATCAGGTTAATTATAAAGATCACAAAATTTTATTCTATGGAAGTGAACACGAAAAAACCGTACCCGAAATTGGTTTTTTAGGAAACAAAATTCCTTTGACCACAACTGTATTTACTTTTGATCCCTATCGAGAACTTTTAACAAATGAGCGTCTCTATGGCCAAGTTGGGCTCACGGAAGATAAACGACTTGATGATTTATTCTATAAATTAACCCAACAAGGGTTAATCGAGGTAGGCAGCCATAAGGCTAAACCGTCTGAATCCTACATAAAACAAACTGAGCTTGCTCTTAACTATCTTAAGAAATTTAATTCTCGTGTTTGGATAGATCATTCCTATTCTGGGGAAGCACAAGACAGTCTGGTTCGTGCAGGGTGGGACGAAACGAAACCTCACTTTCATTTATTACCAACCTTAGGTAAATTTCATTATCAATACGCTTGGAAATCAATAGATAAAAATGTAAACCAAGGCTTGAACTTAATTCGATCGGGTGTGCCGGCAAATTTTTTCCATTCCTTGCCAAAATTTAATGCCGCGTTAACTCCAGAAGGCGGAAATCTCATCCTGTTTGGTACCGTTCAGACCCAATTATCTAAGATTAAAAGAGAACACATTGAGCAGTTGATCCGAGAAAGAGGGGTTAGCATAGTACACATTTATTTAGCATTAGATTCTATTACACCAGATAACCTACTAAGCGAACCAGCCAACCAAGCCTTAAAAGATTTAGCAGAATTTAGGGACAAAGGAGAATTGCATTTAGCCAAATTAAGCGACTGGGGCGATTATGTTTCAAACCTAGATTATTTTCAATTGCTACCTGAGCCCAAACTAAATACCGTTCGTATTACGGGGCATCCTCCCAAAAATACCATTCAAGATGTCACTTTTGTGGTCAGGTCAGTGAAAGAAACCCCACTGAAAGAGGTTTCTTTTAACGGTCAAAAAACCGCTAACTTTAAATCACGAGACGGGGCTTATTATTTTTGGATCGACTTAGATAAAAATCTCAATAAAGTCGTTAAACTAGAGTTTTAATGAATATTTGGTTTGATATTACATGATTGGGGCATATATGTTTAGAGCATTGGTTGCAGTTATTTTCTTTTTATCTGGTTTTTCGACCCTGATATATCAAGTGGTTTGGCAACGAGTGTTAACTCAGGAGGTCGGGGTTGATTTTGTTTCTATGACCTTTATCGTGACCATTTTTATGGTCGGACTCGGTTTCGGCACCTT
>JABDFC010000013.1:0-35970 GCA_013286785.1 Gammaproteobacteria bacterium | reverse complement strand
TGGCAACGAGTGTTAACTCAGGAGGTCGGGGTTGATTTTGTTTCTATGACCTTTATCGTGACCATTTTTATGGTCGGACTCGGTTTCGGCACCTTAATTGGCGGCAGAATCGCTGAACGATGGAAAAAACAAATCCCCTACCTTTATGCTGCCATGGAAGCCTGTATCGGAATATTTGGGCTCTGTTCCATTCCTTTACTCCGGTTTGCCAATGGATTCTTCGCTACTCATTTTAGTATCGAATCCATTTGGATAGATTTTCTAATCAATTGTGTGGTGCTCGTATTCCCAATTTTGATTATGGGCATGACCACCCCCATTATTGTCGAACTTATGAAAACGACTCTGAATCGGGTAGGCAGTATTGTCGGGTTTTATTACGGCATTAACGTGTTAGGCGCTGCAGCTGGTGCACTCGCCACCGGCATCTTCTTCATCGAATTGTTTGGTTTACGCAATACAACCGTTTTGGCAGGCTGTGTAAACCTTTTCATTAGTGTCTTATTCTTGCTATTTACCAGGGTCCGAAAAGTATTTGCTGGTGGAAAATCATTTCCTATCGAAAAACCTTCTCAACAGTTCTCTTTTTCTAAAGCCCCAGCCAACCTGCTATTCGCTTCCTTAGCTTTCGGGTTCGTTACCTTGGGTTTAGAAATGGTACTCTTTCGAGTTGTGACCAATTACTTCGTCGCATGGCCGCCCTTATTTGCTTTTATGCTAGCAGTCTTCTTACTCATGCTCGCAGTGGGTGAAGCTCTTTTTGGTGCCATCGTAGACAGGATCTCCCCCAATCGCATCATCTGGCTTTTATTGGCACTCTTTACCGGCGGGCTCATTACAAGCCTTATAGTACTAAATATCCCTCTACTCTATATCCATGATCACTTAAAAGTAGAGCAATTTTCTGTTTATAACGCCCCCTATAAAGCACTGGGAATCGTTGCTCTTTTTCTCTCGCCCGTATTCTTTATCGCAGGATTTTTCCCAACGGTTGTGAAAATCGCAGTGAAAAAAATTGAAAATGTTGGCTCAACTTTCGCTGGCATTTTATTTATGTTCACTGTTGGGAATATTCTCGGCTCTTTTATCGTCGGCCTAATTCTATTCGAATACTTAGGAACAATCCCAACATTAATATGCTGTTGCTTTATTCTGGCTTTGGGCATCTACCTTTTAGCTGATAAAATTCCAGCAAAGCAGCGTTATTCCCTAATTAGCATCAAAGCGGCCTTACTCGTTTTATTAGTAATAGCCCTTCCCGCCCATTATTTCCGCCAATCCACCGGCTATTTAAAAGCCCATTTTAAAGCCGATGTCGATCCTATCGAAGTTATTGAAGATCGAGAGGCTGTCACAGTCGTTGTTCCCGACAAAAATGCGTATCAATTAAGAGTATTTTGGGATAACTCTGCAACGGCAAATGTCTCGAAAAAAGTGGGGGTAAACGTTTGGAGCTTGTCTCAGTTAATGAGCATCGATCCCAATTTTCGACCCAAAAGGATATTGCAAATTGGAGTTGGCGGTAATCAATTCCCCTATGTCATGAAAGAACATGATTTCGTAGAAAAAGTAACGGTTGTAGAATTAACCAGAGCTGTCCTAGAAGGGCATAAGCGATGGGGTCACCCTGAACTAAGCGCCGCCTTAATACACGGACACCCCAAAGTGGAATATGTTGTCACTGATGGAAGACGCTTTGTTCAAAAAGCGCTAGCCCGCCATGAAAAATATGACTTCATCCAAGTGGGGGTAACAAATATCAAACAAGCTGGAACAAACAATATTTACTCCATCGAGTTTTTGACCAAATTAAAGAAGTTACTCAATCCCAACGGATATATTGGAGCTTATTGTTACACCGGATTAGCAAGAATGGGGTTAGAATTGTTTGACACTGCTTTTGTTTTTCCTGCGAACGGGACTTCTTGGATATATCTTACAGACAAATCTCTACCACCCGATGGCAGTGTATTAGAAGTATCGCCCAAACTGGCTCATTTTTATAGGGCAAATAGTTTAGATGATTTAGATAAACCACTGCCTGCTTATGGGCTTAATCCTTTGAAAGTTTGGATATATCCAAAATCATCCTTTTTTGACATTTTTGAAATCAGCACTGACGACAACTTAAGTTACGAATATCGAATGCTGAAAACCAGAAGAACACCGGAAAATAATCCAGAAGTTTATATAGTAAATCAAAAAAATGCCCTACACGAAGAAAGAAATTATACATTTCATATTGATGAAAAAAAGGAGAGTTTCTAAAAAATTGAAACTGTTTAGGCTAAAACTTAAGTGATTAGGAATATGTATGTTTAGAGCATTGGTTGCAGTTATTTTCTTTTTATCTGGTTTTTCGACCCTGATATATCAAGTGGTCTGGCAACGAGTGTTAACTCAGGAGGTCGGGGTTGATTTTGTTTCTATGACCTTTATCGTGACCATTTTTATGGTCGGACTCGGTTTCGGCACCTTAATTGGCGGCAGAATCGCTGAACGATGGAAAAAACAAATCCCCTACCTTTATGCTGCCATGGAAGCCTGTATCGGAATATTTGGGCTCTGTTCCATTCCTTTACTCCGGTTTGCCAATGGATTCTTCGCTACTCATTTTAGTATCGAATCCATTTGGATAGATTTTCTAATCAATTGTGTGGTGCTCGTATTCCCAATTTTGATTATGGGCATGACCACCCCCATTATTGTCGAACTTATGAAAACGACTCTGAATCGGGTAGGCAGTATTGTCGGGTTTTATTACGGCATTAACGTGTTAGGCGCTGCAGCTGGTGCACTCGCCACCGGCATCTTCTTCATCGAATTGTTTGGTTTACGCAATACAACCGTTTTGGCAGGCTGTGTAAACCTTTTCATTAGTGTCTTATTCTTGCTATTTACCAGGGTCCGAAAAGTATTTGCTGGTGGAAAATCATTTCCTATCGAAAAACCTTCTCAACAGTTCTCTTTTTCTAAAGCCCCAGCCAACCTGCTATTCGCTTCCTTAGCTTTCGGGTCCGTTACCTTGGGTTTAGAAATGGTACTCTTTCGAGTGACCACAAACTATTTTTCTCCATGGCCACCTCTATTTTCTTTTATGCTCGCGATATTCTTATTAATGCTCGCCTTGGGCGAAGCTTTTTTTGGCGCCATCGTAGACAGAATTACGCCTAATCGTATTATCTGGTTATTGTTGGCTCTTTTTGCCGGTGGACTTATCTCTATCCTAATTGTGTTAAATATCCCTTTACTCTACATTCATGATCACTTAAAAGTAGAGCAATTTTCTGTTTATAACACCCCCTACAAAGCACTGGGAATCGTTGCTCTTTTTCTCTCGCCCGTTTTCTTTATCGCAGGATTTTTCCCAACAGTTGTTAAAATCGCCGTAAAAAACATTGAAAATGTCGGCTCAACTTTCGCTGGCATTTTATTTATGTTCACCGCCGGGAATATTCTCGGCTCTTTTATCGTTGGTCTAATCCTATTCGAATATTTAGGGACAATTCTAACGTTAATATGCTGTTGTTTTATTCTAGCGCTCGGCATCATCTTCTTAGCCAATAAAATTCCGATAAAACAACGTTATTTTCTAATTGGAACCAAAGCTGCTTTGCTTATCTTGTTGGTACTAGTACTTCCCACTCATTATTTTCAACAGTCAACAGGTTACCTTAGAAACTATTTTAAAGCGGATGTCGATCCCATTGAAGTCATCGAAGACCGCGAAGGAGTCACTGTCGTTGTCCCTGATAAAGATGCTTATCAATTTAGAGTATTTTGGGATAATTCAGCAATGGCGAAGGTCACAACCAAAGTTGGCGTAAACGTTTGGAGTCTGTCTCAATTAATGATCATTGATCCCGATTTTCGGCCTAAACGAATACTGCAAATTGGAGTTGGCGGCAATCAATTCCCTTATGTTATGAAAGAACATGATTTCGTAGAGAAGGTAACGGTTGTAGAATTAACCAGAGCTGTCTTAGAAGGGCATAAACGATGGGGTCACCCTGAAGTAAGCGCTGCATTAATACAGGGACACCCCAAAATCGAATATGTTGTCACTGATGGAAGACGCTTTGTCCAAAAAGCGCTGGCCCGCCATGAAAAATATGATTTTATTCAAGTAGGAGTGAGCAACATTAAACAAGTTGGGACAAATAATATTTATTCCATCGAGTTTTTGACCAAATTAAAGAAACTACTCAATCCCAATGGATATATTGGGGTATTTAGTTATACCGGCTTAGCAAAAATGGGTTTGGAATTATTTAAAACGGCTTTCCTGTTTCCATCAGACGGCAATGCTTTCAATGGTACACTCTGGATCTATTTCACAGACAACTCCTTACCTCCCGATGGAACCACTTTAGAAATATCGCCAAAACTGGCTGGTTTTTACTCGGCAAGTAGTTTAGAGGATTTAAAAAATCCCATTTCGACCAGCACCCTTGCACCTTTACAAGTTCGTTTTTATCGAAAATCAACTTTTTTCGATCAATTTGAAATCAGCACTGACGACAATTTAAGTTATGAATATCGTATGCTGAAAACCAGAAGAACACCGGAAAACAATCCAGAAGTATATTTAACAAATCAAAAAAATGCGCCTTTTGAGGAAAGAAATTATACGCTGCATATCAACCCAAATAAGAATGACTATTAAAAAACTTCAATAAAACAATGTAAAGGCTCTTAGAACGTTCTTCTTTGCTGCAAATACCTTCAGAAATTGCACCATCACATTCTTAGTGTTTATTAATAAAGCTAGGCTGAAGAACAGGTATCCATTAAGTAAATGTCAAAACGATTGCTCTTCCCCTCGAGGGAAAAGCTTGGTTTTTGATTGCTTATCGTCGATGCCAATCGAGGACGTTTCACCACCACCCGCTTTTTGGCCTTTGTTAAAGCCACCGAAAATAATTCGTCTATGTCTAGGTCGTTGCCAACCAAAGTTCTTAAAATGCGCATTTTCCCCTCGGCCAAAGCACTTTTCGTTTTACCTGGGAACATGGGATCTAAATAGATAACATCGGGTATTTCAGCTTCGCTTAGATTTTTCAAAATAATTCTCGCATCGGCAACGATGACCTCCATTTGACGAACCAACTCTGCAATTTCTGAGTACTGTTTCGCGCGTTCTAAACCATCTAATAATATTGCGGCGACAATTGGCGATCGCTCTATTAATTTGACGCGACACCCGAGCGACGCTAAAACAAAGGCGTCTCTGCCAAAACCCGCGGTTGCATCGATGAGGGTGATTTTTTCTTTACCTCTTTTTAATCCTACGGCTTTCGCAATAGCCTGACTTTTACCGCCTCCTTTTCGTCGACGATAACCTAAAGGACCCTTCACAAATTCAGAAAAAAGACGAGTCGTTGCATTCTGTTGATGACACACCAATTCAAGCCGTTCTTCTGTGACTAATAATTGGTAGCCGTCTGTAAAATGACTTTTATTGGGATTCACTAAGCTCAATTGAAGATTTTTAGCTAGCGCTTCTGCCTTTTCCCGACAAGCAGGAGTTTGCCAAGACACCCCGATGGGTAAATCAGAACGGGTGTTCACCACACGACGCTCATTGGTCATGGTATCCTCTACTCGGCCGCAAATAACGCATTCACAAAGGTTTCTGCTTCAAATATTCTGAGATCATCAATACCTTCACCCATCCCCACAAAACGAATCGGTAAATTCAAGGTTTTAGCAATATTAAAGATAATCCCGCCTTTCGCCGTTCCGTCTAATTTTGTTAAGGTGAGGCCAGTCACCCCAACAGATTCATGAAATTTTTTGGCTTGCAGCAGGGCATTTTGACCAATACTCGCATCTAAAACCAGCATGATTTCGTGCGGGGCTTTTTCATCTATCTTTCGGATCACTCTGATCACTTTTTTTAATTCTTCCATCAAAGACTCTTGCGTATGTAATCTTCCCGCCGTATCGGCAATGAGGACATCCACATTTTTCACTTTGGCGGTTTGAAAAGCGTCAAAAATAACCGACGCACTGTCTGCCCCAGAATGTTGCGCAATCACCGGAATCTGATTTCTTTCACCCCACACTTTTAATTGATCAATCGCTGCGGCACGAAAAGTATCACCCGCTGCCAGCATGACGCTCTTTCCTTCTGCTTGGAATTTTTTAGCGAGTTTGCCAATGGTGGTGGTCTTGCCCGTGCCATTCACGCCGATCATTAAGAGCACAAATGGCTTGGTTTCCTCTGAAAAAACCAAAGGAATTTGGCGCCCGCGCAAGAGTTCGATTAAATCTTGTTTTAAGGCTGCCACAAAAGTTTCTGGACTTTGATTTTCTTGCCGTTGCAGTTTTGTCGTGAGATCGTGCAGCAACGCTTCTGTGGTTTCCACACCTACATCTGCTGCAATCAATAAAGCCTCGAGCTCTTCTAACAGTGCTTCATCGACTTGGCTTCTTCCTTGGAATAAATTCGCGATGCCTTGGGAGAATACCGCGCGACTGCGAGACAAACTCTGCTTTAGGCGAGCATATAAACTTTTTGTAGAATCTGGTGTATTATCTAATGACTTTGGATTTTTTCGCTTCAGGAAATCTAGCATGTTAACTGTCTGTAATCACTCTATAAGCCCCACAGCATACCGCACAACCCGAAATCATTCCAGACTCAACCCACGATTACTCTGGTCTCTCGTTCTCTCTTTAGCATTCATAGTGGGCACTTATCCGGCTTTAGCCCAAGAAAATACCCATGAATACAAGCTAGATAATGGACTTAAATTGATTGTGCGAGAAGATCATCGCTCTCCCCTGGCCACAGTCCAAGTCTGGTACAAAGTGGGTTCCAGTTACGAACCAAATGGCATTACCGGCATCTCACATGCTCTAGAACACATGATGTTTCGCGGAACGACTTTGCACCCACAAGACGAATTTGTCCGCCTGATTGCCATTAACGGCGGGGATCAAAACGCTTTTACCAGTGATGATTTTACCGCTTATTTTCAAGAACTCAGCGCCGATCAGGTGAAACTCTGCTTGGAGCTCGAAGCCGATCGTATGGTCAATCTCGCTCTGCCCAAAGAAGCCTTTGAACATGAAATTAAAGTGGTGATGGAAGAGCGGCGCTTACGAACCGACGATAACCCGGACATGTTAACCCTCGAAAGAATGGTTGCTGCGGCTATGGTCAGTAATCCTTATCATCATATGACGGTCGGCTGGATGAATGATTTAGAAAACATGACGGTTGAAGATCTCCGAGACTGGTACAAAAAATGGTATGGCCCCAACAATGCCACCGTCATCGTGGTGGGTGATGTCAACCCTGAAGCAATCTATCAATGGACAAAACAAGCCTTTGGTTCTTTAAAACCGATTGAGATTACCAAACTGAAGCCCCGTAAAGAAATTCCTTCCCTCGGGAAAAAATATGTCCGTGTCGAAGCCAATGCCACCGTCCCGCGTCTGCTTATGGGTTATACTGTCCCAACTTTGTTAACCACAGCCGATCAAAGTGAACCTTATGCACTTCTAGTGTTACTCATGGCCTTGGATGGCGGAAACAGTTCGCGTTTTTCCCGTGAATTGGTCCGAGGAAATGCAATCGCTACCAGTATTTTATCCATGTATGATCCCTTCCAATTACATGAAACTCTGTTATTCATATCAGGTTCTCCAACCCCCAACCATACCATCACAGAATTAGAAACGGCTTTCTTGCAACAAATTGCCAAACTACAAACGGAACCTTTAAGCGAAGCAGAATTACAACGCGTTAAAACGAATGTGATTGCCTCACATACCTTTGCCCAAGACTCTATTTCTGAACAAGCCATTCAAATGGGCGTGATGGAATCCGTTGGACAGTCCTGGCAGTTGGCCGATCGCTACCCCGAATTTGTGCAAAAGGTGACTGCAGAGCAAGTACAAAAGGCGGCGCAAAAATACTTGATCGAAAAAAACCTAACCACAGCAGAATTAATCCCCTTAAAATCTGGAACTTAAATCTATGAACACTCGACGGCTCGGCATATTATTTTTCATTCTTATATTACCCTTAACCCTCTACTTCCTCTTTGCTAAAGACGAAGTCAAAAACCCAATCCCATTTTTACTGAAAACGACACCCGTCAAAGAAAGTCACCTTGCCATCGACCAATGGAAAACGCAAAATGGCGTTCCCGTCTATTTTGTACCAACCGAAGGCTTACCCATTGTTGACATTCAAGTAGACTTTGCTGCAGGCGCCGCTCGAGATGGCTCCAAACCAGGTCTCGCACTGCTCTCTGCCAACCTTCTCTCGGAAGGCGCGGGGAACTTAACGGTGGATGACATCGCGGCGAAATTTGATGACGTTGGGGCTATTTATAATGCGCAGATCAGCAAAGACCGAGCCATGATCTCACTCAGATCACTCAATGATCCTAAATTACTAAACCCCGTTGTAGAAGTCTTTGCAACGGTTCTCTCAAACCCCAATTTTCCCGATGCCAACATCGAAAACCTTCGGAACGAAACGTTAGTGGGCCTGCAATATAACCTGCAAAAACCAAACGCTGTGGCAGCACAAGCGTACTTTAAAGCAATTTATGCCGATCATCCCTATGCACATATTGCCATGGGAACACCCGAAAGTGTTGCCGCAATTACCAAAGCTCAACTCGTGGCGTTTCATCAACAATATTATGTCGCAAAAAATGCTGTTCTGACGATCGTTGGAGGTATTACTAAACAACAAGCCATTGAATTAAGCAACCTCATTACCAGCAAACTGCAAATGGGGAATTCAGCTGCACCCATACCGAAAGTTCCAGCATTAACCAAGGCCACCGAACAACAAACACCCTTCCCAACAGAGCAAACGCATATTTTAATGGGCCAACCGTGTGCAGTTGAAGGAGATCCCGATTATTACCCCTTGCTTATCGGCAATTATATCCTTGGGGGCAATGCCTTAAATTCCCGTCTGTTTAAAGTCATTCGTGAAGATCGAGGTTTAGCATACAGCGTGGGGAGTACCTTAATATTGCTGCAACAAGCAGGTCCCTTTATCCTCCAATTACAAACGAAAAATGATCAAGCGAAAGAAGCTGTTGGCTTATTAAAAGAAACCTTAACCCGTTTTGTAAAAGAAGGCCCCACAGAAGAAGAAGTCAAAGAAGCCAAAGAAGGACTGGTTCGCGCCTTGCCTTTAGAAGTGAACAACAACTTAAATATCAAAAGTTATGTTTCAACGTTAGCCTTCTACCAATTACCCCTCAATCGTTTTCAAACGGCACCCAAACAAATTCGAGCCGTTAGTGTTGCCGACATTAAATCGGTGTTCCAACGACGAATTGACCCAGAAAAAATGGCCTTAATCGTTGTAGGATCTCCCACGAATTGAAGCGCAACCAAGTCAGGATCATTGGCGGGAAGTGGCGCAGTCGGCTTATTCATTTCCCCAATGCAGCCAATCTGCGCCCCACCCCCGACAGGATCCGTGAAACGCTTTTCAACTGGTTAGCCCCTTATATCAGTGGCGCGCGCTGTTTGGATTTATTCGCGGGCAGCGGCGCACTGGGATTCGAAGCGCTCTCACGTGATGCGCATTTTGCCACCCTTGTTGAGAGTAATCCCCTTGTTATCCAGACATTGAAAGATACTCAGCAACGGCTCGCCACCGAACAGTGTGAGATTATTGGGCAAGATGTGTTGACTTGGCTGATGGAACCCAAAACTTCATTTGATGTTGTTTTTCTGGATCCCCCCTATCAATCGAATGCTTTACCGATCTGTTTTTCCTTGCTAGAAACCCATGGATGGATCGCTCAGCATTCGCTCATCTATTTTGAGTCTCACACTCCCTTAAACCCCTCTCTATTACCCATTACCTGGGTTCTACTGCGCGAAAGAAAAGCCGGCCATGTTCATTACTATCTGGCAAAAAAAATGTTTTAAAGCGCTTTTAATTCTTTACTAAGCACGACCAATACACCAAACGTCGACCAACTCAATACCTGAATCTTTCAAAATACGACTCAAAGCATTCACGGTGCTCCCTGTTGTCACCACATCGTCCACAATGGCGACATGCTCAAAGGGAAGGACTCTTTTTAACTGAAAAGCTTTTTTCACATTATCCTGACGCTCTTCTTGACTGAGCTTGGCCTGTGCCCGAGTATTTTTAGACCTAAAACACTCGTCTAAAATCAGCGGAATCTTTCGCTGTTTTAGGAGCGGCCAGAGTAATTCCAAAGACTGGTTAAACCCACGCTTTATAAGCCTTTTTTTGTGGAGAGGAACCGGGATGATCGCCTCTGGCAGCGGAGTATTGATATACCACTGTCCCAAAATTGCATCGGCTAATAATTCTCCCAAAATTTTTCCGTACGCCAATTTTTGATAAAATTTAAAGGCGCTGATCAGTTTAGGCAAAGGCGGTTGGTATGCAAACAATGCACATAAACGATCAAAACTCGGGGGGGATACGACACACGACTCACACCGAATGGACACTTTATTAGATTCTAATTGTACACCACATTGATAACAGCGATCGGTGATCCACGGTAAGAGGTGCCAACACACTGAACATAAATCGCGATCGGTCTCTGAAAATTGCCCACACAAGCAACAAGTATGGGGGAAAATCCATTGTCCTATCGTTTTTAACATGCCATAATTATCCGATGAAATTCAAATCCGTCGTCGCAAAAAATTTTAGTCGTGCCGCCAACACTTACGATCAACAGGCTGTTTTACAACAAGAAATTGGCCATCGATTAGTCGATCGTTTGGCACTCATTAAAATTTCTCCAGCAGTTATCCTCGATTTAGGCTGCGGAACTCGTTTTTTTTCGCGCGATCTAGCAGATCTCTATCCTAATGCACATCTCATTAATCTCGATATTGCCGAAGGCATGATTCTTTACTCGGATCCCACTCGTGTCAATCCGTCTCAATCCTTAATACAAGCCGACGGGGACTATTTACCTTTTAAAAGTCAAAGTATCGACTTTGTGTTTTCCAACTGCGTGTTGAATTGGTTCACTGATCCGAAAAATGTACTGGAAGAAATCTATCGAGTCTTAAAACCGGAAGGGCTATTTTTGTTTTCAACGTTTGGCCCAGACACTTTAAAAGAACTGCGAAACAGTTTTGCTAAGGTTGATCCCAATCCACATGTCAATACCTTTATGGATATGCATGATCTGGGGGATTTATTATTAAAAGTGAATTTCAGTGATCCGGTCGTCGATATGGAAACATTGACCCTCACCTATTCCAGTCTGACAGGACTGTTAACTGATCTCAAACAAACAGGATCCCATACTGTCAATACTTCTATTCCGAGAGGGCTCAATCGCAAACCACTACTAAATGCCTTAGAAGCTGCCTACGAGCGCTATCGTACCGAGGATCACCGTTTACCAGCGACATTCGAAATTATCTACGGGCATGCCTTTGTGCCCAGTCAAAAAAATCTGTATCGGGCAGACGAAGAAGGAATTGTTCGGATCCCGCTGGAACATTTGATGCTGAGGAGGTAACCCCTCATCCGCCCGCCACAGCTTCAGCTACGGCGGGCACCTTCTCCCCAAAAATTGGGGAGAAGGGTTTAGGTCCCCACTTCATTTGATTCTATAGATTAAATTCTTTATACTTACTAGGTTAAAAAAGGCAAAAAAAGGTGCTCTGTGAACAAACCCTCTCATCTGATTCGACTACTGTTCTTGCTCGTTTTTTTTCTTCAATTCGATGTGATGGCAGAAAACGCAAAATCCGCACAGATTACCAAGGAAATCACTCAAATAGGAACCAATGAAATGAATAACCCGTTGCTCCAATTATCTTTAAATCAGTTTCCTTCTTTTGTCAACATTCGTGCTGAACATGTCGAACCCGCGGTTGATCATTTGCTGGCTAAAAATCGCAACTTAATCAAAACACTCTTAGAAAGTACCCAAAATTATACCTGGGACAATTTTGTGTTGCCGCTGGAACTGATGGACGCAGAATTAGGAGACGTTTGGCACCTCATCAATCATCTAAACATGGTTCATAATACCCCTGAATTTTATGAAGCTTACGAAAAAGCGTTAGCCAAAATCACGGTATATGGGACTGAAATCAGACAAAACAAAGCGCTTTACCAAGCTTATAACACTGTCCAAGCCAGTGATGAATACCCCCACTATACAGACGCACAACAGAAAACCATCGAAAACCCTCTGAGAGAATTTAAGTTATCGGGCATTGAATTGTCCCAAGAAAAACAAGATCTCTTTAAAAAATTATCCACCCAATTATCCGAGCTCGAAAGCCGATTCGAACAAAACGTTCTACAATCCACCAAGGGTTGGTTTTTGGAAGTCAGCGATCCTGAAAGACTCAAGGGCTTATCGGCAGAAGTCTTAGCAGCCAGTGCCTTAAAAGCCAAAGAAAAAGGCAAAACCGGGTGGATTTTAACCCTGGATCAACCGACTTATGTGGCGGTGCTCACCACCGCAAACGATCGAAGCATCCGAGAACAAATGTACCACGCTTATATGACGCGTGCTTCAAAAGACTTCCCAGGTGGCGCACAATGGAATAACAGTCAATTGCTGCTCCAAATTGTGACCATTCGCAAACAATTGGCCAATTTATTGGGCTTTGAAAATTATTGCCAATATGCACTTGAAAATCGGATGGTCAAGAATACTCACCATGTCACACAGTTCTTGTCGAATTTATTGACACACGCACGCGAGTCAGCGAAACAGGAATTGGCCACATTACAAGAATTTGCCCAAAAAGAATATCACTTAGCCAAAATAGAAGTGTGGGATGTGCCTTATTTAAGTGAAAAATTACAACACCAGAAATATACCATTTCTCAAGAAATACTGCGCCCCTATTTTCCCGAAGAAACGGTATTGAAAGGCCTGTTTTCGATTGCCCACAATTTGTATGGCATTACTATTAAAGAGGTCCAGAATGCCGAAAAATGGGATAATGATGTTCGCTTCTTTGAAGTCTATGATAAAAATAATGCCTTACGCGGAAAGTTTTATGCAGATTTTTACACCCGGCCGAACAAGCAGGGGGGCGCCTGGGTGGGTACTGCAAAGACAAGATTAATACGAAATGCAGAACAGCAATACTCTATGGCATTTTTAATTACGAATATTACCAAAGCGGTACCGGAAGGCCCTCAACCAACCTTATTAAGCCATGATGATGTGGTCACTTTATTCCATGAATTTGGTCATTGTTTACATCAAATTTTAACCAAAGTGGATTACCCCAGTATTGCTGGGATAAGCGGCGTAGAATGGGATGCTGTAGAATTGCCGAGTCAATTGATGGAAAACTGGGCCTGGGAAGAAGGTGCCCTGCGGCTTATTTCAGGGCATTGGGAAAACAAAACCCCGTTACCCACAGAAATGATCGCTAAGTTAAAGGAAGCCAAGAATTTTAACAGTGGTTTATTTTTAGTTCGTCAATTAGAATTTGCGTTGTTTGATTTTCATTTGCATGCAAACCAAAACATAGCAAGTCCACAAGACGTGCAACAAGTATTAGACAGCGTACGGGCAGAAACAGCTCTGTTGGAAATTCCTGAGTACAACCGCTTCCAAAATGGCTTTACCCACATCTTTGCCGGAGGATATTCTGCAGGCTATTATAGTTACTTGTGGGCAGAAGCGTTGTCTTCAGATGCCTATGAATTATTTAAAGAAAAAGGGTTACTGTTTGATAACACCGTTGCCCAAAAGTTCTTAACCGAAATTCTAGAACGCGGCGGTTCTCAAGATTTCATGCAAATGTATGCTAAGTTTCGCGGCAGAGAACCCGACCCCACCGCGTTATTAAGACATTACGATTTGTCGACTTGAAAAAAAAGCCAATTTAGTTGAAATGATCTGAAAAATCTAGGTGGGATCAACTAAGTGAAAGTCGATATTCATGAGCTAGGGATATCTTTTAGAATCTGTAGAGTTGAGAGAGTCTCTGGATGGTTCTCCCCATAAAATTTTCCTTGGATAAATAAAGCTCTTTCTAGCGCGTTTTTTGCCTTTATATAATTGCCTTGTCTCAAATATGTTTTTCCAAGATACTGTAGAGTAAATGCAATTTCAGGTTGATCTTTTTCATAATTGTTTTCTTGTATTAATAACGCCTTTTCTAATGTTAATTGCGCATTGTCTAGATCTTTTGCCACATAATATGAAAATCCCAAATCTCTTAACGTGAATGCAGTGGTTGGATTATCGTTCCCACAATGTTGCACTTGGATAGAAAGTGCTTGGTTCAATAAATCAATTGCTTTTTTAGGATCCCCTACCATAGCATGAACAAATCCCAAATCTCTCAAACAATAAGCAATTTTTGGATGGTACTTCCCATAGTAAGGCTCTAATATGCTAATGCTTCTCTCCAAAATTTCCCTCGCTTTTTCATAGTGTCCAATTTTATAATGTACGATTGCCAATGAACCAAGTGTTGGAATTAAGGCAAGATGATTAGATCCATAGTGTTGCTCTTGTATGCTTAAAGCACTTTCGAGCAGGTTTAAGGCAACTTGATAATTACCAAATAATCGCTGGGCAAACCCTAGGTTTCCCATATCGGCAGCCACATTCGGGTGGTTTTTCCCATACTTTTTCTCTTGAATACTTAAAACCTTTTCAAATATGAGCTTTGTTTTATGATAATCTCCTAATTTACGATAAACAGATGCTAAATTTCTTAAAGAGCGTACAACTTCTGGGTGATCACTACCATAATAGAGTTCCTGAATGTTTAACCCCCGTTCATAGTAAGGTTTGGCAGCCTTTGGGTTATACATCTGATTTAACATTATGTCTGCGATATCACATAAAACATCGCCAACATGAGTTGGCTGAGATTGATGAAGCCATAACTCATCGTAATGCTTTACTAATGATTTTAGATGCGGCAGTAAATCCCGTCTTCTGGCCTCATCTTCTAATGCGTTCGTTTCTCTCTGAAACTCGATATGTATACTTTTTAGTAGTTTATTATACCATTCTAATGTTAACGGTTTAAAATAGATATCGGCCTTATCAATAGCCAACCTATGTCGGTGCCTTATAACGGCTTGTACCAAACGATGAATCATAATGTTTCCATGATCATCTTTATTTATAATTGAATATTTCCATAATTGACTTATTAATTTTGGAAACAATAATTCATCCGAAGACCAGTTAGGATAAGTTTCCTTGAACCAGGTTAATAAAAAATTACGTGGAATTTTTTCTGGGCTCATATAGGCACAAGCCATAAGAATATTAAGTGCTAAGGGGGGTTGATTATCCGTTTTACTTTCTTTAAGGATTGCATCAAAATTAACCTTCCAAGTAACTTCTATGGGGAGACTTCTTGTTCCTAAGGGCAATGTCTGATCAAGTAATAGCTCTTGTTCATGAGCTTTATAAAGTTCTAGGTACGTTCCAACTGATACTGAGTTCTGTCGCATGTATGCACTTGCTTGAGCCATAGCCAAAGGTAAGAATCCCAATATATTGACCAGCTCTTTTACCTCAGGAACCTCATTCTTTTCGAATTTAATATGCGCTACAGACTCAATTAGTTTGATAGATTCTTCTTCGGTCATCACATCGATATTAATAATTTTAAAAGTGTTTGGCCAATTACGTTGGCGAGTCGTTAAAATAATGCTTCCTCCTTCCTCGGGCAGAAAATCCATTATTTCCTCGTAGCTGTTCACATTATCAAAAACTATGAGCCATCCAGGGTGATTAGATAACCAATTCTTTATATAAGAAAGCGCAGACTTAAAACTAGGGTTTTCTTCCTTACAACCTATAAATTTAGCAAACTCAAGATATTGATTTCTTAATTGGTCCAAATTCTCGGCATAAAACCAAGCTTTTAGAGAATATGGGTAGTTTAAATATTGTAAAGCGAGTTGTGTCTTCCCCACCCCCCCCAGTCCTGAAAAAACACCTATGGGATATTCGGTATTGTGAGTTTTATTTTTTTGTTCTGGCATCGGCAATTTTATTTGTAATTCTTCGTGAATTTTTTCTAATAACTTTTCCCTTCCAACAAACTGATGATGCTGCGGCGGCAAATTCCATTGCAGAGAATCTCCGGAATTTATTTTGGTATCAACATATGATGTCATTTGCTTAAAACCATTTCGCGCCAATTGAGAAAATTGTGATTCTTGATTATGGCTTTTTGTTTTGGCATGGATAAAAGAAAAGAAGATTAAAAGAGATGCAAGGATCATCAGGCTTGCGGTCAAAAACGATTTATTTACTTTCCTTGTTTTGATATTGAATATGCTTTTCGAAAGACTATTTTGAACCCCATCGAAACTGATATTCCCTGGATATATTTTATTCCGCGCTGTATCAGTGTAAAAAGTGATTTTCTTCTCTAATTCCTCAATATTCTCACCAAAACCAAAAAAATTAGGCAGCCTTCTTAACAGCTTAAGAAATGAGACATAATAATTTTCTGTTTTAGAAAAATCAATGCAATGATAGTCCAAAAGCTCACGGGATGATATTATCAACGCATCATTATCAAGCAAAAGAAAAAAAGTGTTTATTTTCTTTATCTTATTCAAGTTTTGGAGAAATATATCTATAGTTGCACTTGATATACAATAGGTAACATATTCATCCTTTTTTAACACGCCCTCATGTTCAAGAACCTCCGCGGTGCCCATTTTTCTTATTAAACAGTTTATTCCTAAAATTTTAAGATGGTTAGACAGTTTAAAAAAGAAAGGCTTAATATTTCTTTGATCATTATCATAAATAATCATGTTAATTTTATTTTGATTATTTATAAGTGGCGCCAGTTTCCTCAATTCAGTTTCAAATGAGGCATTAGACAGTAAATTTGTATAATGGGTTTTTAGAAGGTTGTAGTGGTCAGATTTTTCGACAAGATCAATAATACCTTCTTGCGTTCTACATTCTAACTTTAACAATATATTACGGACATGCGTTTCGGCTGTTTTAGGCGAAATTGATAAAAGTTGAGCCATTTTCTTGATTGCCCTTCCATTAAGCAAACAAGCAATAATATCAATTTCTCTACGTGTAAAAGTTTTTTTTGGAATTATATCAGCTTGCAAGTCGTATATTTCTTGGGACGTGGTCATTTTGTCGGAATCTGAACTTGATTTTATAATTTTCATTTAAAAGCATTGTACCTGAATCTGTTCATTTTGAAGCAAAACGCGGTTCCTGAGATAGAAAACTTTATTCTTCTTTCAGAACAGCTAACATTTTATGGATAATTCTACTCAGTTCGTTCCTTTGGATCAAATAAGGCTATCACTCAAACTAGAATAGTTTATATACTAACTATTAACTGGTACTTTCCATAACGAAATGACAAAGTTGAGAACAAGCGGGTTCTTTTACAGTCGAGTTCATGACAGTATAAACCTCTATCAGTAATTAATAGGGATTCTATATATTTTTAAAATGAATATCCAAATAATGTAGCAAGTTATTTGCTTCCAAGGCCCCATTACTTCCTTGATTTTTATATTCCTGGAAAATTCTTAACGATTTTTTAATGAGAGTTTGGGCTTTATCAATTTCATTAAGTGCAATATAAATTTTTGCCAAACACAAGGTCGCACTACCTACAAACAAATGTTCTTTTCCATAAAACTGTTCTTGAATTGCCAATGAGCGCTTCATTAATTCCAGCGCCATATTTAAATTACCTTTGTCTTTATAGACATTTGCAAGTCTCATCAGAACCTTAGAAGTTTCGGGATGTAAATCGCCATAATATTTATTTAATGACTCATAGGCTTGTTTAAGAGTTTGCTCGGCTTTTTCCAAGTTGCCATGATAATTGTGCAGCCTTCCCAACTCTACTAATGTTTTTGAAAATTCAGGATTATTTTCATCATAATATTGTTTCTTAATTCGAATTGCACGTTCTAATAATATATACGAAAACGAATTCTCAACTCTCACCCCCTTATTAGATTCTAACTTTTCAACGGGTTGCTCTTTTATTATTTGATGGTTAGGGGATGACTTTAAAATCCTCTCAGACTCGGAGATGTCTTGACAGACACTTGCCAAATACGTGAGAGTTTTGGCTATTTCTAAACTATTTTCGCCGTAAAATTCTTCATCTATCTTTAATGCACGAACAAGTATTTCTTTTGCCAAAGAAAATTCTCCCAAATCTTTATATACATAGCCCAAATTTGTCAAGACCATCGCAACTTCAACATGATTTTTTCCAAAATAGGCTTCATCAATACCCAAAGCTTTTTCTAAAAGATCTTTAGCCTGAAGTGCATCTCCGGATTCACGATAGGCATTGGCAAGATTGGCCATGGTGATCCCTACGAATATATGTTTTTCACCAAATATAGATTGTTTGATCTTTAAAGCCGACTCCAAAAGTTCCATGCCCTTTCTAATATTGCCTAAAAAGTGATAAGTAGTGCCCAGACTGTCCAAAGCTCTTCCCACTGCGAGATGATTTTTACCATAAAATGTTTCTTGTATTCTTAAGGATCTTTCTAAAAGTTCTTTTGACTTATGCATGTCGCCAAGTTTATTATATGCAACTCCAAGCCAATCTAAAGTTTTTCCTACTTCAAAGTGATCTTTTCCTAAATGTCTTTCTTGGATTTCTAGTGCTTTCTCTAAAAGTACTTTCTGCGTTTTTACTTCTCCCAAGTCTCCATAGGAATCTGCCAAAACAGTTAAAGCTTTTGCTACCGCCACATGATTCCCACCATAGTGTTTTTCCTGAATCTTCAAAACCTGATTTGCCAGCTCCATTTGTTTTTTGGGTTTTCCTAAATATCCATAAGTAATACCAAGATTACTTAATACTTTGGAGGATTTAAAATCATTTTTTCCATAATGCTTATCCTTAATATCTAACGCTCGCTCATAGTAAGGCTTTGCTTCTGAAGGATTCCCCATATGATAAAGAAAAACATCAGCAATGTCAGATAATATATTACTTAAATAAGTATTGTATTGGTCATTTGGCCATAGTTTTCTATGATTTTCGACCAATGTAAGCAAATGCGGCAACAATGATTTTTGTCTATTCTCATCCTCTAACACTGAACTTTCTCGAACAAATTCATTATGTACAGATTCAAGTATTGAATTGTACCATTCTAAAGTTTGCGGCAAGAAATTTGTATTCTTTTGTTGTGACGAAGCTCTATGCTGTTGACGTAAAACAACCTGCATTAGCCTGTGTAGACCAACATTTCCCTTCGCATCGTTATGAATCAGAGAATACTGCCACAATTGGCCAATAACATTATGTAAAATTAAATCGGGATTTGATTGCTTTGGATATGTTTTTTTAATCCATGCTAACAAAGTATCAAAGGAAATCTTATCGGGAGCCAGGTAAGCACACACCATTAGGACATTCAGTGATACTATCGCCTCCTTAAATTTTCTTGTTTGATTAGCAATGGCGTTAAGACTAACGTTCCAAGTAATCGCTACTGAATCACTATTTATAGGGTCTGGATCAACATTGTCTTTTAGTATTTCGTTCGCATGTTCTTCGAAAAGATTTAAGTAATCCAATACCGAAATCTGATGAAAGTGGATATATGCTCCAGCTTGAGATAACGCCAATGGTAAATATCCTAGCCTTCTGGCCAGTTCTCTCATAACCGAATTTTCATCACTCTTAACAGAACGATTAATGACCGACTTCAAGAGCTTAATGGATTCTTCTTCGGACATGACATCTATGGAGAGTACTTGAAATTTCCCCGGCCAATTACGTTGCCGAGTAGTTAACAAAACACTTCCACCTGAATCTGGCAAAAAGTCGGAAATGTCATCATAGGATTTGACGTTATCGTACACTATTAACCAGCCAGGATTTTCAGCCAACCATTTCTTAACATAAGTAATAACAGATTCTCGGGATGAATTTTCTGGTACATATCCTATTTCTTTTGCAAACTCCAAATAGATTTGGCTTAGTTCATCTTTCTTTTCTGCCGGAAACCAAGCTCGAAATGTATAATGATGAATTGAGTTATGAATATATTCTAATGCCAATTGAGTTTTTCCAACTCCTCCTAATCCCGCACAAGCGCTAATGACTAAACCATTATTTTCAGGCTTATTCTTCGAACCATTAAAAGCAACTGGGTGTAAATAGGTGTTCAATTCTTCTAGTAATTTTTCCCTACCAACAAAAATACGATCTTGTCTCGGTAAGTTCCAACGCACTAGCTTTTTATCACCTATTTTACCTTCCAGATCAGATGAGTCTACTGATAATTCATTTTTTTTATCTCCAATGACTAGTGGCTGTATATCTTTAATATTGAACCAAATATAACCGCTAAAAAGAAAAATGAAGGGTCCTATAATCAATACTTTGTTCTTAGATATTTTCCCAGCGGTCTTAAGGATAAGCTGATATATCTTACTTTCTCTGGATTTCTTCAACCCATCTTGTTTGAAAACACCACTGATTGAGCCATTCGAACTATCGGCATTATGCTTGAAGGTTTGATTAGAAACATCACTATTTTCATAAGACGTTAATGTTCTGTAATGGCTTTTTAAAAGACCATAGTGTTCAGATTTTTCTATTAGGTCAATGATGAAATTTTGAGACCTACAATCTGTCTTTAGCATTATATTGCGAATATGAGTTTCGACTGTTTTGGAGGAAATTGACAACAAGCGGGCTATTTTTTTTGCGGATCTTCCATTAATAATACAGGCAACTATATCAATTTCCCTACGCGTCAATAGGGTCCCTGGCACTATGTCAGATTGTAAATGGTATATATCTTGTAGATCTGAAGTTTTGAAATCTTTGTGAGCAGGTTGGCTAAGATTCGTTTGGGAGTTTGAATTTCTACTCGGCGCACTTTTATCAAATATAGATTCATCCAATAAATAGTTTCCTATTCTAGTGTTTTCAAGAAAGATTACAGGGATAATGTTAACCTCTCAGTGATATTTACTCAATCTCTGTTCTACCACCCCCTAGAGAGGACCATTCGTTCCATTCTTTAACTTACTGGCATGAAGAATCCCTCCTAGGACAGATTTCCATAAGACGTAACGTCAAAGGTTGGTTTTAAACCAGCCTATTTCTTAATTCCTTCTTAAATTGGCTCAGTAATTTTCCCTTAGGAGCGCATTTAGGTATTTATGGTGTATAGAGAACGAAATACATTCGCATTAACCTTTCTAGAGCAGCAGTAATACATGAGACTCTAGGAGAAGGAAGATGGATATTAAATTGCATAACAGTGAGATGTTAAATCAATCCTATCAAGATTACAGTAATCACTTTATAGGTCAAAATGAGTTGGAAGGAAAACATTCGGCACGACGACCAATGTTAAGTGTTCATTTAAACACCATCGATGCCATTACAGCTGAGCTTCTCACCACACGAGAAAGAGAAGTGTTTAATTGTTTATTGAATGGAAGAACGGCAAAGGAATCGGCAAAGGATCTCTTCATTTCTCCCAGAACCGTCGAAAGACATTTGGAAAATTTACGAAAAAAATTAAACTGCCGAAACAAATTTGAGTTGGTTGGCAAGGTACTAAATGGTTCAAAAGATGCTCGTTTTTCTAATGGAGTCATGGGGTTACTGACAGAGACTACTTAAGGAGTATAAAAATGCCGGCCAGCACTGCGTTTTCTTTACAATTTATTCTGCTTTACACAAAGTCGGTTTTTGATAGATTTTTTTCACGTTTGGAGTTAAACGCACGTTTTGAGTATCCCATAACGATTTATATAATCCATGGGCTTGCAACAGTTCATCATGATGACCATCTTCAACAATTTCCCCATGGTCAATAACCAGTATTCTATCCATATTCATTAATGTTGATAATCGATGAGCAATAACAATTGTAGTTTTGTTTTCCATCAAAGATATCAGGCTTTGTTGGATTAATCTTTCAGTAATAGAATCTAGAGAAGAGGTTGCTTCATCTAATAAAAAGATGGGGGAGTTTTTTAAAACTGCTCTGGCGATAACTATGCGTTGCCGTTGACCTGCTGAAAGCTTAACCCCCCCTTCTCCCACTATTGTTGAATAGCCTTCTGGTAAAGAATCAATAAAGTCATGAATATGAATTTTTTTAGCCGCCATCGCCACTTCTTCCATGGTGGCATCGAAATTACCATACGTAATATTTTCATAGATCGTTCGATGAAACAGTAGTGGATTTTGGGGGACAACAGAAATTGCCTGACATAGTGATTCTTCAGTTACACCCGCTATATCTTGATTGTCAATGAGTATTTGTCCATACTGAGGTTGAAAAATTCGCAATAATAGGTTAATAAATGTTGTTTTCCCTCCTCCAGAATATCCGACCAAGCCAACTTTTTGACCGCCCTTGATTTTAACTGATTGGTTGGAATAAAGATATTTTGCGTTTTGGTGTTTAAAATATATATTTCTAAAATCAATTTCACCATGAACAACCCTCAGGGTTGATTTTTCTTTGTCCGATTTTTGATCGCCTGAAAGGCTTATAAGATTTAAACCTTGAAATACCTTGCCAAACTCGGAAGAAAATCTAGAAATATCAGCAGACAAGCTCCAAAGTGAGTCGATGATTTGAAGGTTAATGGTTAGTATTAAAGCGAAATCGCCAATCGAAATATGATTATATTTTCTCCCATACATTAAAAATGTCAGGCATAATATTTGAATGATTAAAAATGAGAGCCCCTGGAATAAGTTTAATTTTAACATAAACCAACTCAATCTCTTTTCAGCTTCCATGCTTTTTAATCCAAGAGCGGAAACCCTCTTCTCTTCGTGGTCTCTTGAGCAAAAAAGGCGAATTATTAACATGCCGGAAAACATATCAACAATGTTCCCTGTTGAATTATTATTTGCCTCAGACAAGTTTCCAGACAAATAATATATGTGTTTACTGCAAAATACAGATACTAAAAGATATAGCATCATCCAACCACTGGTAATGATACAGAAAAATGGGTGAACAAAATACATCGTAACACAAGCAAATATAACGGCCAGAAATTGACTTATAAACTTGTCAATAAACAATGAAATCAATTCGCAAAATCCATTTGCAATGTTCTCAATTTTAGCAGACACGGCGCCAGTAAAATTATCTTGATAAAAATAATGATTTTTTGCTAGTAACTCCTGTGCAAGCTTTTTAATTATATCTTGCTTCAAGTTGGGCATCATTTTAAAACGAATCAAGCTGTAAAATCGAAAATTCAGATTAAACAAAAAAGAAAGACCTATGTATATTAGTGCGGGGTACATTAATTGATAAACAATATAGCTTGGATGTGATATGGCGACACGGTCTAAAATCAGTTTAAGAAGATAGGGTCTAAGCGACACATCAACTGCCCAGAATATGGCAACCAGAAAGAACCCTAAAATATGCCAACGATAAGAGTCGAGATTACTGCTCAAAAATGCCCATTTATCTTTTATTTGAGATTGCCGTACCTTTTTTTGAGTAGTATTCATTTTTAACCTTAGCTTCCAGCAATAATAAATTCATCTAACAAAATTGACCCTGATCTTATATAACTGCGAGGATTAACATCACGCCCAATAGCAATGATATTGGCCAACATATCCCTTAGATTTCCAGATATGACTACTTCGTTTACTGGATATAAGATTCTGCCCTCTTGGATCCAAAATCCACTAACTCCTTGGGAATAGTCCCCTGTAATCAAATTTGTACTTTGTCCCAATAATTCTGTAACTAAAAGTCCATTGCCCATGAGCTTCAATAGACTGTCTAAATTATCTTCTGTATTTTGAACTAAAAGATTATGAACGCCTCCTGCATTTCCAGTAATTTCCATCCCTAATTTTCTAGCGGAATAGGAGTCAAGAATATAATTTTGTAGAATGCCGCTTTTTACAAGACTATTTTTTTTTGTCAGTACTCCTTCTTGATCAAAAGGCGCACTCCCTAACCCATTCAAAAGGTGCGGATCATCATCGATATGTATAAAATTCGGGAACACTCTTTCGCCAAGTTTGCCAGCTAAAAATGATGCTTCCCGCCATATATTATTGCCGGAGATTGCTGCGACAAAAGGTTCTAAGAGACCATTTGCTATCTCAGCGGAGAAAATTACGGGGGCGCGGCATGTCTTTATCTTTCTTGGGTCTAATTTTTGGATAGCTTTTTTGGCACTCCGTTTTCCTATAATACTTGGGTGATCTAAATCTTGAAAATTTCGCACGACCGAAAAATCTAACCCTTTCTGCAAAGCATTGTTGGATTTAACGACTACTTCGCAGGATATTGAATATCGTGTACTTGGACACTCTCCTAAAAAACCATGCGAGTTTCCGTACGCATGGAATCTCTTGCTTTGGGTAAAAATAGACCCCAGTGGATGAACGCGAACAGAGTCAATTTGAAGAGCGGCCTCTTCACTCTTTAGGGCTAAAACTGCTGCCTCTTCAGTTGTAATTTTTGTTGGGTTATACAATTTTAAATCTGGAATTTGATCTGACATGTGCCGAGCATCTGCCAACCCAGAAAAAGGATCTTCCATCGTATATTCCGCAATTTTATATGCGGCTTCAATAGCCATTTTGACGGAATTTAAACTTAAATTTTTTGTAGAAGCCGTTCCCTTTTTTCGGTCTTTATAAATCGCAACCCCAAGGTTTTTTTCATGTTTATACTTAATTTCTCTTGTCTCTCCTAAACAAGCCTTAACTGAAGAACCTTTTTCAATATTAATACCTATTTCAGCTTGATTGGCTCCTAGCTTCTTGGCATACATTAATGAAGACTGCACGATTTCTCTCATTTCTGACATTAGAATAAAATCATTTTCCATTTTTAATTCACCTTAAGTCAGACTATTTTTCACTTCAACTTATCATAAATATGCTACTTTTTTTAGCTAAGGGCAATATAAAAGTCGGGTGTGGGTAGTACTACGCATTTGCCTTAAATTGCTTGAATCTCGAAAGAAATGTGTTGTAATCTATCCTTAAGCACTAAAAAAGATGTAGTAGTGTGAAAAATTTAATAGTTTAATGTAAGGAGAAATATCATGGGTGGATGTGCAAAAGAAGACAAGAGTGATTGTGGCGCAGGTTTATTTCAACCAACCGCGGCTGAAAACCAATCATCCGAGTCTTTCATTAATCAAAACTCAAACGTTGGTACAGATTTGCCATTTAAAAAAGATGTTCTGAATGGTAACAACCAACTTGCAAACACAGGGAAGTAATTCCCATTGTTAAGAGAGAGACATGTCTCTCTCTTAACTCTCCCAATAAACTGTTTGGCATGGCTTTGTTTGAGACAGAGGAGAAGGAAGTGAATATCAAACAAGAGTATGGTGAAAAACTATTAGATGATACAAGAAATTTGCTCGAGCCTTGTCATTACCATAATTTCTTTGATGAGAATTTTTTAAGCGAATCAGACGTTTTAGATTTCTTGCATTCAATACAGACAGAAAAGGCGTCGGCGAACGTTAGGGTTTTTATTGACCAAGGGAGAAGAGCAGACTATGAAGATGGGTTTTTCAAATGCAGCATCAATAAAGAAGATACTGTAACGAGTTGGGTCAAAAGGCTCTTTAAAGATCATAAGTTTGGTATTGTAATTGGGCAAGCTGAGCAATTTAATGACAAAGTGGCTCAAAAGTGCGCCCAGTTTTTTGAGCCGATCTTCCAGAAAGTTGGTTTGCCATTAGGCGGAGCAACTATTACTTTCTTTATTGGCAATTATGGATTTACTCCTTTCGGAGTTCATAAAGATATGGAAGAAAAGAGTATTTTTCATTTCCATATTGGCCCAGGAAAAAAGGAAATGTACTTATGGAATGAAAGTGATTATAAAGAAGCAACCGGCACAACAGGCTCTTTTTTTGAACCTGATAAAATTGTAGAAAAAGCTAAGAAATATACCATTCTTCCATATGATTTATTTCACTTGCCAGCAAGTTATTATCATATTGGGTATACCGATGAATTATCCATAGGTATGGCACTAGTTCTGATAGACATTACTAATAAAAAGTTGACGGAAGAAGCAATCCGTATTATGTATAATGAAGTTTTCAATTATAAAACGACCTATAGACTCCAGAACGATATTTTTTCCACCAATAACGATTTTCACTTGGAGCATATTTATCCAACGCATCGTATCTCAAACTATCAAACGAATACACTCTCAGAATGGGTGGAATCTTCAGCAAGTGATTGGAGATTGGCGAAGCTTAGTAATTTTGGCTTCAATAATGCTCCTCCTATGGATACAACTGTAGAATTAAATATTTCTGACAAAAAAATACAAGCCATCCGTCCTTTTAACATATATTCCAGAATAGAGTCACAAGAAATAATGGCAATTTTTGTCAGAAATCAGAAAATTATCGTTAGAAATCACCCTGCATTTCCAGCCATGTTAGAAAAAATAAATTCGGGGTCCCCTATTGATGTGGCTGAACTTATCAAACCACTTTTAGATGTTTGGAAAGAAGAGGATGCATTAAACCTTATTTCTTTAATCTTAAGGAATCATGGGGTTACCGTTGTTTCTTAAATTTAAAACAGGTTAAGAGAGTGCTATATGATATTAATAGTTGGAACCAAAGATGATTTAACGATTAAATATTTTCAAAAATACTTAACTCAAAATATGCGGTTATTTGTTTTTCTTAACCAAAACAATATTGGCATTGAGTATCATTTAGATCTGGATGGCATTCATTACAACAATGGTTTATTCATTGCTTTTTCATCGATAACTGGTGTATTTAATAGGGCAAGAGATTTAAATCCGCGATATAAGTACCCAAAAAAACTCTATTCAAATCTCGGATTGTTGTTTTATATATTGGATACCACTTTTAACAATGTTGTTAACCGATCTGACACTACTGGCAGCAATATTTCTAAGCCATATCAGTTGAGATTTTATAAAAGGAAGAATATAAAAATACCTAAATCCACCATATTAGCAAATACTATTCCCCTTGGATTTCATGAAAGTACTATATATAAATCAACAAGTAGCGAAAGGTCAATCGTTAAAGAGATTAATCCTGTCGATAGCCTACGACAGGTTACTTGTCCAGTTCTATTTCAAAAGAATATTTGTGGAACCAATATCAGAGCTCATGTTGTGGGAAAGGAAGTATTCTCGTTGGCGATTACTTCAGATACGATTGATTACAGATATTCAAAGAATAAAACACGATTTGAAGAAGTAGAATTACCTTCTTCTATTAGTCGTGAGTGCGCAGACATAACCAAGCAAAATAACTTTTTGTTTAGCGGGATAGATCTGATAAAAACAACCCGCGGCTATTATTTTTTAGAAGCTAACCCTAGCCCAGGATATCATTATTTTGAGAAGCATATGAACGAAAAAAAGATTTCATTTGCCTTGATGAATATTTTGGCAAAAAGGAGTATTAAATGATACTTATCATTGGTTGCAACAATGCTTTTGCTAAAAAGTACTCAGAGTATCTTGGTAGAAACAAGATCGAGCATGTATTCCTTAGCTTCCAAGACATAATAAATGATGTTTCAGTATTCGATAACATTGAAGACAAGAGTAACAACTGTATTTGGCAAACAAATAATGTCAGAATTGATTTTTCATCTATTACTGGAATTTATCATGAAGTGTTATATTTGGAAGAGAATTTGTTTTTTGAATTTGATGCGAAAGATAGAAACTACGCCAGGAACGAATGGTTTGCATATTTTGTTTACCGAATCTCTCAATTTGAAAACGTTATAAACCCAATTCATCACAAACATTTGAATGGTTCATATTTTAGGTGGATCTTTATTTTTAAGATTGCAAAAGAAATAGGTTTCCACACTCCAGAGTACTACGCATCTACTGATGTAGAAAAAATATCAGATTTCGTCAAAAATAAGCGTTATATTGCAATGAATGATGTCTACAATTTTAAAAACCTAGCTGAATCAACAGCTATCAACCCCGAAACGCTCTTGGCGGTAGAGTATATTCAAGGTATTCCTATCCTTGTACATGTGATCAATGATTTAGTTTTAAGTACTGCTATTTATAACGAAGGTTCTGAACCAATTTACTTGCCTGATCAAATTAGAAAATGGTGTTTACAAATTACTCGTGAGCTTGGTTTGGTTGTCTCGGAAATATTTATAAAGCTAACGCCTGACAATAAATATTATTTATATTATGTTTCATTGTTTCCTAATTGGTCTTCTTGTTGTTATGATGAGGAAATTTATTGGGGAAAAATAACTGATGTTTTGAATTCGAAAAAAATTAATTTCGATAACTATCCCGCTAGTAAAACTAAGGGAATATCCCAGGCTCATCTCAAAAAGAGTTTTATTATAAGGAAGCATAGACCAAATGTTCATGGTAATTATGTTGAGCCAGCTTGTATAGAGCACCAGATCTAATGTAAAATTTGAGCTCAAACATTCTTAGTTTCAAAACATATTGCCCAAGAAAAAGATTATGGTAAATTATAAAGGCTGTCGGATAGCCCAATTTGCTCCGCCGAAGCTACTTGATATATATTCGATGTGTTAATTTTTACAGTTAAGAAGTTGCATTATGATTCTCTCAAACTTTTTTTGACCAGAATAATACTATTATGATTGAATTTAAAAAAGCCATCCTACTATTTATTTTCATCTTTAGCTCATTATTCATAGGCGGCGCTCAATGTCAACCATCTATTGTTTTTCAAGATTTTTCGATTGTGGTATCTTCCTCCGATAAATATCGAGAACTTTGGCATCCTTTTTTTTATTTTCTCTTTAAAAATTGGCCATCCCTTAGACAGGAAAATTCCCATATTCCAATCTTTTTAATTACCAGCGATATGAGCTACCCTGATCCCAGAATAACTGTTATTAAAGCAGGGAAGTCTGAAAGTTGGTCTACAGGAATTTCAAAGGCATTAAATCAAGTTAAGACAAAGTACGTGCTATATCTCCAAGAGGATTTTATAATACATTATCCAATCGATGAATTTTCCTTAGAATATTTTTATAAAATCATGGACAAAGAAAAAGCTTCATACCTTGAGCTTACTTTTGATAGTTTTTTTTCTAATGAGCCGCTCCATCCTGTCTACCAAGACATCGCAATTAAAAACCGGTTCTCTGAATTTCGCACAGCATTACAGGCTAGCTTTTGGGATAAATCCGTTTTTATTTCTTTGTTAAATGTCCAAGAAAATCCCTGGGAATTTGAAAATTATGGGAGTGTTCGTAGCCAGAAAGAGAATTATCATTTCTGGATTGTTCAAAAAAATCATCCAATAGTATATCTAAATGCCTGTGATCGTGGTTATTGGAACAATGCCGTTTTAAAATATATACAATTACAGGGTATTGAGATACCTGTTCGACGTCTACCTATTGATAAAGACCATTCTTTAATACATTGGATTAAGCATTATTACCCAAGGATATATAAACAGCTTTTAAATTTTGATTCACTATGGCTTAATAATACTATGCTGCGACATGAAAATATTTAATAGAAATTTTTACCTACGGACGAGTTAAATAAAGATGAAATATAAGATAGTAGGACTTTTGTGTATAATATTAACGATATCACCCAGCTATAGCCAATCAGATGACTTTAATGTTGGCAACAAATGCGTGAGCAACAGAAAATCCTCAAGTGATTTTAATATAAATAATGAACGCATAGTAAAAGCGATCATTTTTGATATAGGGAATGTTTTAGTCAAAGTGGATTTAAATCTATGGCAGGACGGCTTCAATAAAATTGGAGTCAACATACCTAAAAACATGCTCCAAAACAACAAATTAAGTGAATTGGTTTATAGCTATACTGAAGGGAAGATTAATACTAGTACCTTTGTTTCGAGATTTTCAAATGCATTAGGAGTCGAAGAAATTCCCGAAAATGAATTCAAAATGGCTTGGAATTTTGTTATTCTATCTCTTCACTTAGATGCAATAGAAAACCTACAAAAATTTAGAAATTCTGGTTATAAAATATATGCCTTAAGTGATAACAATCATATGCATTCTGAATATATTGATGAACTGTATCAACAAATATATCCTGATAAAAGTTTTTTTGATTTATTTGACAAGGTATTTCTCTCTCAAGAAATAGGATTTCGAAAAACATCGGACGAAGCCTGGCTATACTTATTAAAAGATCAAAAATTAAAACCCGAAGAATGTTTATTTGTTGACGATATGCTAATAAATATAACTAGGGCAAAAAAATTGGGACTGCATGTTTTCCATTACGAAACCGGAAGTGATATGTCTAAGGTATTAGAAACAATTCAAGCAATTAACCTAAAAAGTATCTAAAAAATGTACGTGTTAAATGAAAATCTATTTAATTTTCTAGCAACTTTTATTTTAGCCACCATTATGTTTTACAAGATATTCCCACTTTCTATCTTAAAAAAAAAATATCCACTGAAAAAAACTATGGTTTTCGCATTACTAATACAATCGTCTCTTGGTCTTATGTTTACTCTTCTCCTTACTATTTGCCATGTAATTACAACGCCTTGGATTTTTTTAAATAAAAAACTCATTTTAAAAAATGGATGTCAGGAATTCTCAAGCTGCATAGAAGAAAGAGGCCTTTTTTATCTTCCAAATGTTGCAATTCAATACTCAACAGAGTCTGGATACTTCAAAATAATTTTTATAAATGAAAAAAATGAAACAAGAACAGTTCTACTAAGCGAGTCGTATATATTGGGTTGGGAATAGACAATGTTCAATTTTCTTTTATCCATTATTTGTTTATTACTATTCGGTTATTACAAGCTATACATTTTAACAAATGTTCCCCCATTCCTTTCAACTCATTTTACAGTGATGCTTTATATTTATTTTGTACATTTTATATCATTCATTTTTCACATTTACTTCTTATATTCTCTATATTTTCTAAAGACTAGCGATGTTTCGAGAGCCCCAACAATAGCAGGGATAAAGTACCAAGCGATAACTCCACAAATTCTTTGCATTTCTCTGTTTACTTACATTCTAATTAATAATGGAAATATTCCCCCTGGGGGTGTTTTTCACCCTAAGGAAGTCACTATTTATAATTCTAGTTCACTGTGCGATTATTATTTCATTCCAAACTGCACTAAAAACAAAAACAGCCTTTCCATAAAAGGAGACATCACAATTCAATATTTGTTCAACAACGAAAAAATGTTGACCGTTAGTTTTATCAACAATAAAACAATGAAGGATCAAACAATTACTTTACGCCTCATCAATCCCAATCTGGTGTGGTTAGTAGACAATTGTTATACGTCACGTTATTTTATGAACAATGTCTCTACCTACTATCAGTAGATGACTGTGTTTTATGCAAATGTATGTTAAGTTTCGCGGCAGAGAACCAGACCCCACCGCGTTATTAAGACATTACGATTTGCCTACTTGAATAAAGCAGCATATTCCTGTCTATCAATCACAGCGTTTTCGCGTAACGGCACTGCCGCTGTTTCGTAGAGCTTCACGAATTTTTCATTTGTCGCTGCATTGGGAAATGGTTTGGCCAGTCGATGGACAAAACCATGGTGCCCAAATAATTGACTTGCAGGATCACGTTGAGGTCCCGCTGGCATATAAAAAATCTCTTGATTTTGCTCGTGTGGCTCAGTCCCTAAATGACAAATGACTGAATAATAGTTTGGTGGCCTTTGACCAGTCAAAATGATTTGACCGCTCTCAAAAACGTAAAATTTAGGTGTTTTAGAATTTTTACGTTCTAGAGCAAGCGCTGACAAAACGGGAGCATCCACTTTCAGTTTATCCTGAACAGAACGACCACGCACTGCCAGTGAAAATGCAACCACGGGTGATGCCGTAGCCGCATTTGCGCTACTCGAAAGGCTGTAAGTAGCACCCGCTTGGATCCTTGCCGATGAATCTCTGTACATATTTTCGAATTTCTTAGTACTCGCTTCAGCAAACGGTTTGACCAACCGATGGACAAAGCCATGACGGCCAAATAACTCGTCTGCGGCTTGTCCTCCTGGTTTGTAGAAAATCTGTTGATTCTGTTCGTGGAATTGAGTCCCTAAATGACAATTAGCGGCATAATAGCCTTCCGGTGCTCTGTCCGCCAGCTGTATTTTTCCATTGTCATAGACGAAAAACTTAGGCGTATTCGAGTTTTTACGTTGCAATGCGATGGCCGCCAATACGGCAGCATCCATCCGAAGTTTTTCCTGAACAGAAAGACCATTGCCGACTGCAGCAAGTTGGTTTGCATTGTTATTATTATTGTTGCTAGAAGTAGTCGTAATCGTATTAGAACGCGACGGTTCTCCACGGTTTACAGCTGCCAGTGCAACTGCTGCAGCAGCTCCTATCTCTTGCATACCGCGACTAAAGTCGTCGTAGTCATCGTCGTTATGGTGATTTGGTCGTCCTTGGCTCTCCAAACGAGATACTTCAAGGGCTCTCTCTAATTCAGCATCTTCGTCATCTGGTTGATGCACTCCTCTTAAGCTGTCCATGCTAACCTCACGTAAAAACTGCTGATATATTTTCTCTACTTCTTCGTCTGAAGCTGCAGGGGGCTGATCTAAACCCATATGCTCTCGCTTTTTCACTGCTTCACGTTCCACAGCCAATTGACGTTCCACCGCCAATGCATGTGAAGCCTGTTCACGAGAATACTGTTCGCGTACAGCCCGTTCATCCATAACCTGCTGAAATAATTTCGCTTCGTCTTCGTTTAGAACTACGAGCTCGTCTGAATCTGCAGGGTGCTGATCTAAACCTTTATTCTCTCGCTGTTTCACTGCTTCACGTTCCCTGATAAATTCACTTTCCTCCGCCAATGCAAGTGCAGCCTGTTTACGATAATACTCCCGGTCAGCCATAACTTGCTGAAAGTGTTCCGCTTCGTCTTCGCTTATATATGCTACAAACTCGTCTGAATCTACAGGTTCGGCTGAAGCTGCGGGGTGCTGATCTAAACCTTTATTCTCTTTAGAACGCGACGGTTCTCCACGAGATACAGCTGCCAGTGCAGCTGCTGAAACGGCTCCTATCTCTTGCATACCGCGGTAGATAAAGTCGTCGTCGTCATCATTGTCGTCATGGTGATCTGGTCGTCCTTGGCTCGCCAGAAGAGATAATTCAAGGGCTCTTGCTAATTCAGCATCTTCGTCATCTGGTTGATGCACTTCTACTTCGGCTGAAGCTGCGGGGTGCTGATCTAAAGCTTTATTCTCTCGCTTTTCCACTGCTGCTAGGATTTCCAGATCGGGGATTCCCCAGGTCTTTAATTTTTTGATTTCGTCCTCTAGTAAACCAGTTCCCCTCTTATCTCTCTCCCTTTGAAGCAAAATTGCTTCCTGATTTGTTCCAAGAAAAGTCAATGCTTCTAATGCTAACGCTCTTTGTCGCTCGGTCATTGCAGTATACAATACTAATACATCAGCCTCTACTTTCTGTGCCACGTTGATTTTATTCGATTGAAAAAATTCATAGGCACAAATAACAAACACATCTTGGAAAAGCTTGACTGAGCGAATATTTTCTTCAGCAATAGGTTCACGGGTTAAATCACAGAAGGCTCGACGTTGACCCACTACTAGGTTTCTTTTATCATTAAAAGCAAACATTTGTAACAATGATGCTCTTTCGAAAACTATAAAGCTCGGTCGACCTGTCACGCAAACAGGATCTTTCGATACTTCTCGGGAGAGACGATCTTCAAAAAAACCAAGTGCTTCTGTAATCTGATGAAAATTCATTTTTATCTTCCCCCATTTTACCCGATACAACGTCTATTCAGTGGAATTAGTTCTTACGGGTTATTTCTCATTAGTGTCGCCAATCTCATTAAATTCATCGTGTTTTTTCCAGATATAAAGGTAACTTACTTTTGGTGCTATGTCAATACTGAACTCACTCTTTTTCATCTAATAAATCGCAAAAAAAGCGAAGTTTTTTCCGCCCTTGTATGCTAAGTTTCGCGGTAGAAAACCCGACCCACCGCGTTATTAAGACATTGCGATTTGTCTAATTAAATGCAGCAGCATATTCCTGTCTATCAATCACGGAATTTCTGCGTAACGGCACCGCTGCTGTTTCGTAGAGCTTCATAAATTTTTCATTTGTCGCTGCATTGGGAAATGGTTTGGCCAGTCGATGGACAAAACCATGGTGCCCAAATAATTGACTTGCAGGATCACATTGAGGTCCCGCTGGCATATAAAAAATCTCTTGATTTTGCTCGTGTGGCTCAGTCCCTAAATGACAAATGGCTGAATAATAGTTTGGTGGCCTTTGACCAGTCAAAATGATTTGACCGCTCTCAAAAACGTAAAATTTAGGTGTCCTAGAATTCTTGCGTTCTAGGGCAAGCGCTGACAAAACGGGAGCATCCACTTTCAGTTTATCCTGAACAGAACGACCACGCACTGCCGGTGAAAATACAACCACGGGTGATGCCGCAGCCGCACTTGCGCTACTCGAAGCTAGGCCGCATGAAGCACCCGCTTGGATCCTTGCCGATGAAACTCTGAACATATTTTCGAATCTCTTAGTACTCGCTTCGGCAAGCGGTTTGACCAATCGATGAACAAAGCCATAATGACCAAATAACTCGTCTGCGGCTTGTCCTCCTGGTTTGTAGAAAATCTGTTGATTCTGTTCGTGTAATTGAGTCCCGAAATGACAATTAGCGGCATAATGGCCTTCCGGTGCTCTGTCCGCCAGCTGTATTTTTCCATCGTCATAGACGAAAAATTTAGGCGTGTTTGAATTTTTACGTTGCAATGCGATAGCTGCCAATACGGCAGCATCCATCCGAAGCTTTTCGTGAACAGAAAGGCCATTGCTAGCTGCAGCACGTTGGTCTCCGTTGTTATTGTTGTTAGAAGTGCTAGCCGTCGTATAAGAACGCGACGGTCCCCCATGGCTCACAGCGGCGGCGGCAGCACTTGCAGATGCTGCATTTGCGTTTCTGTATACTCCCGCTGCATGCAAGGCTGCAGGACCTCCTCGATGCTGCCCGTTGTAATCGTCGTCATCATCATCGTCATTAGGGTGGTAATTCCATCGTCCTAATCCACGCGCTTCGCTTTCCAGACGAGATAATTCAAGGGCTCTCTCTAATTCAGCATCTTCGTCATCTGGTTGATGCCTTCTTCCCAATGGGTCCAGGGCAGATTCACGTAAAACTCGCTCAAATATTGCCTCTTCGTCTTCTTCTTCTTCGTCTTTACCTGTTGGATGCGGATCTGAACCTTTTTTCTCTCGCTTTTGCACTGCTGCTAAGATTGCCAGATCCGGAATTCCCCAGGTCTCTAATTTATGAACTTCACATTCTAGTAAACCAGTTCCCCTGTTATCTTTCTCCCTTTTAAGCAAAATTGCTGCCTGATTCGTTCCAAGCAAGGTTAATGCTTCTAATGCTGTCGCTCTTTGTTGCTCGTTCATTGCAGTATACAATTCTAATATAAGAGCCTCTTCGCTCTGAAAACCGTTGCTTTTATTCGATTGAAAAAATTCATAGGCACACATAACAAAAATATCTTGGAAAAACTTGATTGAGCGAATATTCTCTTCAGCAATAGGTTCGCGGGTTGCATCACATTTGGTTTGACGATAGCCTACACGGTTTGCTTTATCATTAAACGCAAACAAGTTTAACAATGATCCTCTTTCGAAAGCTATAAAGGAGGGTCGGCCTGTCACGCAAACAGGATCCTTCGATACTTCCAACTCGAAACGATCTTCAAAAAAACCAAGCGCTTCTTTAATCTGCTGAAAGTTCATTTATATCTTCTCCCATTTCACTCAGGTACAACGTCTATTGAGTGGAATAAGTCATTACAAGTTATTTCTCACTCGCGGAACTACTCTTATTAAATTCATCGTGTTTTTTCCAGACACAAAGTTAACTTACTTTTTGTGCTATGTCAACACCAAGCCCACTTTTTTCACCCAGAA
>JABDFC010000012.1 GCA_013286785.1 Gammaproteobacteria bacterium | reverse complement strand
TGTCAACAGATTTTCAGGGATACCTACAAACAAGCTATCGCATGACACTCTCGTACCGGGCGGGAAAATACACACCAATGAATTATGTTATATGGTAAACTTATTACTGCATGTGTCTGCTTGATCTACCGGCTATAGGGGCGTTTGGGTCGAAAACATTATTATTGCTGTTTGCCACAGTTGAATCGCTTGCAGTGGCAACTCCATCTAGCCCATTAAATACCAATGGAGTCTCTTCAAAGCCTGTAACAGTATTATCATAGTTCTCGGGTACGCGAGATCCTGATGCTAATTCGGTTTCCGCATTTGCAAGCTGATCGGCAAAACTAACACTTTTACTGCCAGCAGCTTTTGGTTTTATTCCCTCAATCAGTGCTGCGAATGACGCTCGCATATTAGAAGGATTATCACTATCCAAAGCACCTTCGAGCTCGAAATTGAGCATCTTTCTAGCATTGTTTAACATAAATTCAACAAACAATTTGAATTCATCTAACAATACTCTGCTTGCTCCAACCAGTGCCTTTCTTGCTTCCTGTAATTTTTGCAAACGTTCCACTACCGTTGGAAACGGATATCCACCCTCATTTAAAACATAGAAATAAGCAGAATAGAGTATGCGCTCTGTTTGGCTTAGCAAACGCGAATCAAACTCTGCATCATTTTCAATGATTGTCTGGAAAACATCAACATAATAACCGCTATTAGAAAAATCTCGAGATAGCTGCAACTTTACTCGCTCTCTATAAGTGGCCATTGCTTCTTCAAATTTAGATAATGACGCATAACAATAACTCAGTCTGCCAAGAAGGGTATAAATAGTTCCATTTACAAATGAATCCAGTTCCCGATTATACGAGCCGCTTTTAAAGTAACTGGTGGACTTTAAAAAGGCGATGGCTTGTTGGCAAAGATCAACCAATTTAGAATTTTTTTCTTGTTCTGACAGGAGCTCTGGTCGTTTTTCTTCCTTGATTTCTCTTCTTTCCTTTTCTTGTTCTGCACAGGTCGTTTCCTTTGAGTATCTGCCCCCTAAATAACTGCCCATTAAATAACCAAGGTAATTGCTAATTTCGTAGAGATCAGATTCTGTCTGCTCGCTGAGATCCTTAAAAGTCTGGATGTACTGCTGATAATCCAACTCCAATTGATTGGCGGTTAACACTGGGACAGAAGCAGATATGATTAAATTATGACGAGTTCGAGTGGATATTTCTTTTAATTTTTCTCGTTTTTCCCGGTCGGACATGTTGATTTTTCTCTCTCACTATTATCAAAGAACGGCATTCTATTGTATGAAAAAAATTATGTCAACCAGACAGTCTTTTTAACCCATAAGGCGATTAAACAGTGTATTGTCACTTCGTGCAGCGCTAACGCCATGTCATTAGGCTCAAAGATCTCTATCAACAATCTGTTTCGAAAGAGAGGGGGAGGTCGTCACTCAACCAATCTGAATTAATAAACTGAAGATTTCTTTCTCATAGTTGCTGTTTGTTTTAAACCTTCATCAAGCGTCTCTTTAGAGAGTTCGTTGGGATAATGCTTTAATATAGCCGCGTCGACCTTTACACCACCCGAAACGGGTTTATCAGAATGCGCATAGGGTGTTGCCGCTCGTGCTTCTTCCAAAGCAATCAACGCCTCATCCGTTAATTTATTTGGATATTTCTCATGCAGCTTTGAGTTCTCTGCTGAGGTATGCACCAAACGTTGGCCTAATTGAGATGCCGTTTGCCTTACAGCAACATTTCCAGCACCCAGTTTAACGAAATTACCAAACATACTCAGCATGTTATGCTCCCTATGTATCACTACCGATGTTAACCTAACATCAATTTATCTAAGAAGTCAAGCTAAGTACTATTAGTACAAATAAACCCATGCTTTTATCCATGAATTTTGATGCGTGCAAAACTCCGCTTCCCCACTTGATAGACATGATATTGGCCATCGACAGCGATTAACTTCCCTTTATCTTCTATTCGCACATCATCCACCCGAACTGCACCTTGTTCTATCAACCGCATCGCTTCCGAAGTACTGCTCACCAATTGTGCTTGCTTTAACAAATTGGCAATGGGTATTTCCAATCCATCGCACTTTAAAGACAATTCTGGCATATTTTCTGGTTTCTGATGTTTCTGAAACTGCGCAACAAACCCTTCCTGCGCATTTTTTGCTGCTTGTTCTCCATGGAATCGCGCTGTGATTTCTTCCGCCAACAGAACTTTAATATCCCGGGGATTTGCGCCATTCACCACCGATTGTTTGAGCGTTGCAATATCGACTGCCGACTTAAAACTTAATAAATCGTAATAGCGCCACATTAATTCATCGGAAATGGACATGATTTTTCCAAAGATCTCATGGGGAGGTTCGTTAATGCCAATGTAATTCCCCAGAGACTTCGACATCTTTTGGACACCGTCTAGCCCTTCTAATAAAGGAAAAGTAATAACGACCTGCGGCTTTTGGCCATATTGTTTTTGCAATTCTCGGCCCATTAGCAGATTAAATTTTTGATCGGTACCGCCCAATTCTATATCCGCCTTCATCGCTACCGAATCATACCCCTGAATTAAGGGATAGAGGAATTCATGGATCGCAATGGCCTGTCCATCCCGATAACGCGTTTTAAAGTCTTCCCGCTCTAGCATCCTTGCCACCGTATATTGTGCCGACAATTCGATCATCCCTCGGCTGCCTAATTGATCCAGCCAAGTCGAATTAAATAGGATCTCGGTTTTATCCGGATCTAAAATTTTAAAGGCTTGCTTTTGATAACTTTTGGCATTTTCTAATACTGCCTCGCGCGTTAAAGGTTTGCGAGTTACATTGCGTCCCGTGGGATCTCCAATCATTCCGGTAAAATCCCCAATAAGAAAAAGGACTTGGTGACCCAAATCTTGAAACACCTTTAGCTTATTGAGTAAAACCGTGTGGCCTAAATGGATATCGGGCGCTGTTGGATCAAAACCCGCCTTGATGCGAAGAGGCCTCTTTTGTTTCAAGAGATCGACTAATTCCTGTTCCACCAGAATTTCGTCGGCGCCGCGTCGGATCCGTTCCAAAGCTTCAGCAATATCAATCATTAAACTATTACTCCAACTTACAAAAGGTAACTCAGTATTTCCATTTTCTTGCCATTATGGTAATTATGATCTCAGCATTAGGGAAGAAGCGTTGACTGCCTTTAACCCACACACTATCTTTTTAGTGAAGGGACACGGTTTGTTTTTTGTTTACTAACTTATTATTAGCGTAAAGGATTTGAATACAGTCGTGAAGTTTGATTATAAACCAAATGCACCTCGAGTGGGCTCTCCCATTCTCCGGCGCACTCTTCATGTAGGCCTAGGCTTTACAGCTTTTATCTGCCTCATGCTGGCACTTTCATTGGGTAAATTTGCTGATTCTACTGCTGTCAGTATCCCTTTAGAGATGCCAAATTCGATCAGCCCTACTGTGAATGGAGACACTGCTCCTGGCAGCTCTCAATTAATACAAAATGAAAACAGCGATTCCCCTTTCGATAATCTGGCCGCAAATACGCATCCTGCTAGCAGCGCTCCAGAGTCGCAACCCAATACGGATACTCCAGAAGAAGAACATTGGCAAACCATTAAAGTTCGTGAAGGGGACACCTTATCCAAAGTGTTTGGCCGACTGGGGATCCCTGCTCAAGACATTCACGAAATTTTAACCACGGATCCTGCCACCAGACGTTTAGCCTCTTTGCAACCCGGTCAAATTTTAAAGCTCCGAACGAATCGCAATAATCAAATTGCTGCATTAACCCTGATCCTCTCCCCTGGAAATACCATAGAAGTTGCGCGAGTCGAGGAAGGGTTTCAAGTTGAACACAAACTCACCCCTTTAGAAAAACAAATTGCTTTCGGTAAAGGGGAAATCCAGGGATCGCTTTTTTCTTCTGGCAAACGTGCCGGGCTTGACGCCAGAGTCTTAAATCAAATGGTTGAAATCTTCGGCTGGAATATCGATTTTGCCCTAGACTTACAGCCCAACGATACTTTCAGGGTGTTATACGAAGCAAAATGCTTAGAAGGTGAAAGAATTGAAAGCGGACATATTTTAGCCGCTGAAATCGTCAACAGTGGAACAACACATAGAGCCATACGGTACACCGATAAAAATGGCCATACCGGCTATTTTTCACCAGAAGGTTATGGCATGCACCAAGCCTTTTTACGAGCACCCGTTAATTTTACCCGTATTAGCTCACACTTTGGAAAACGGCATCACCCCCTTTTACATAAAATGCGAAGACATACGGGAGTCGATTACTCCGCTCCGCACGGCACTCCAGTACAAGCAACGGGGGATGGTAAAGTCATCTTTGCAGGAACTCGGGGGGGTTACGGTAAAGTCATTGAGTTACAACACGGTTCACGTTATTCCACGCTATATGCTCATCTTTCCCGGTTTTCAAAAGGGATCAAAGTGGGCCATGAAATAAAGCAAGGGCAAGTAATTGGTTATGTGGGGCGCACTGGGCTCGCAACGGGGGACCATTTACACTATGAATTTCGAATCGATGGTATTCATCGCGATCCCTTAACTGTGGCTCTGCCTAAACGAAATCCGATCCAAGAAGGCAATAAACGCCATTTTATTGCGCATGCCAAAGAAATGCTTCGACTATTAGATATACACGAGCATCAAATTAACATGGCACAAATTGAATCTAAAAGTAATACCCAGATTGACTGATCAATAAGTCTTTTATTCTTCTAATAAATCTTCTTTTAAAGAAAATGAAGAACCGCAACCACAGGTTGTTTCTGCATTGGGATTTTGCACTGTAAACTGAGATCCTTTTAAGCTTTCCGTATAATCGACCACGGCATTCAGCAAGTATTGCAAGCTCAGCGCATCCACAATGACCGTTACTGACTCTTTTGTAATGACAACGTCATCTGGATTAACGGTTTTATCGAATGCAAAACCATATTGAAAGCCTGAGCACCCTCCCCCCACAATATAAATTCGGAGGTTCAAGTTGGTTTCGCCACTGTTAGCAATAAGGCTTTTTATCTTAGCCACCGCAGCATCGGTTAACTGTATGGATGTAGAGAACGATGTCATACTCATAAGTTCTATTATTTGCGATCCTCCACTTAAAGTCAATATGCTAAATAAAAATTTGTTTTGTTTCAAATAGGTAGGATATACTGAATCCCAAGCATTCGTTTATAACCTTAGTCATTCGGTAGACCTTCCATGCTGTGGATCAAAGCCTTTCACCTTATTGCAATGGTTACTTGGTTCAGCGCTCTTTTTTATTTGCCCCGTTTATTTGTTTATCACGCGATGAGCGAAGATACGATCAGCCAAGAACGTTTTAAAATCATGGAACGTAAACTCTATTACGGAATTATGACGCCAGGCGCAGTCCTAACGGTTTTACTGGGTTTATGGTTATTACACAGCTATGCCTGGGCTTTATACAAAACGACGCTCTGGCTGCATCTTAAAATAGGCTTAGTCGCCATTTTAATTCTATACCATTTATACTGCGGCCATTTACGTCGTCAGTTCCAACGAAACGCAAACCAACACACACACCGGTATTATCGTTGGCTAAACGAATTTCCTGTGTTCCTATTGTTCGGGATCGTCATTTTAGCAGTTGTGAAACCGTTTTAAGATCCCAACTCTGATCCTTGACTTAGACTTCTATCATTTCAAAATCGGATTTTGTGGCCCCACAGTCAGGACAACGCCAATTCGGCGGAATATCTTCCCAACGCGTACCCGCCGCAATCCCCTCATCGGGCCATCCTTCGGCTTCGTTATAGATATAGCCGCACAGTAAACACATGTACTTTTTCATTATGCGTTATCTCTTTCTTTAGCAAAATTGACTTGAATTTGGCGACCCTTAAATTCCGTGCCATGCAACGCCATCGCTCGTTCTGCATCTTCTCTGGAACCAAAGGTCACAAAACCAAATCCTCGGGTTTTACCGGTATAACGATTAACGGGAATATTGACAAATTCGACTTGGCCAAAATCCGCAAAGTACGAGCCCAATTCTGCTTCGGTCGCCGTATAATCAATATTACCCACATAAAGCTTATATTGATTGTCAGAAGGGGCTGAATTGGTGCCTGGTTGAGTCGTTTCCCCGGCAGAGGAATATCCTTCAGCAGACTCTACTTCGGTCATTTCTGCCAACAACCGATTGGTACGTCTTAATTCATTGACAATTAATGATAGCTGTTGGTTCGCCTGTTCTTGTCGCTTGATAGATTCATCTACTTTTACCAACGCCGCGTTTTGCCTGCGGATTGCATTGTAGTAAAACACACAGAAGATCAGGAAAATAACACTCACTGATAACAAGTAATGAAAATCGATTCGATTTAAAATATCCATTTGACTCTACCTCATTAAGAAAATTAAATAACTCACAGATATTGTGTCCTTATACAAAAAAGTTTAGGATAGCTGCAGGTCCACTGAATGGTAAACTAATACAAATGCCTAATTCTACCAACTTATTTGCCAGAGCACAAACCGTTATCCCTGGCGGGGTCAACTCGCCCGTCAGAGCCTTCAAAGGCGTTGGCGGAACACCGATATTCATTCACAAAGGGAACGGTCCTCATCTATTCGATGTCAATGGAAATCAGTATATCGATTATGTGGGTTCCTGGGGTCCCCTTATCCTGGGACACGCTCATCCCGTTGTGATAGAGGCTATCCAAGAGGCCATACACCGCGGACTGGGCTTCGGAGCACCCACCGAAATCGAAGTTGAAATGGCAGAATTTATCACTAAAGTAATGCCCTCTATTGAACAGATCCGAATGGTTAATTCGGGAACAGAAGCCGGACAAAGCGCCATTCGTCTTGCCAGGGGGTACACTCAGCGCAATAAAATTCTCAAATTTAACGGCTGTTACCACGGCCACTCCGACAGCCTATTAATGAAAGGCGGCTCGGGGTTATTAACATTCGGGATCCCGGATTCACCCGGCGTACCAGAAGAATTTGTGAGACAAACCTTAATTGCCCCTTTTAATGATATCGAAGCAGTTAGAACAATTTTTAAAGAATTTGGCCATGAAATTGCAGGCGTGATCGTAGAGCCCATCGCAGCCAATATGAATTGCGTTCTACCGTTACCGTCTTTTCTCAGTCAATTGCGAGCCATTTGTGATCGTTACCAAAGCTTGCTGATTTTTGACGAAGTGATCACAGGATTTCGAGTTGGTTTGGGTGGCGCTCAAGCGCTCTATGAGGTCACCCCTGATCTTACGTGTTTGGGTAAAATTATTGGTGGCGGTTTACCCGTTGGGGCTTTTGGCGGTCGTCGAGAAATCATGGAATTTTTATCGCCTAAAGGTCCAGTTTATCAAGCAGGGACATTGTCTGGTAACCCCATTGCTCTAACCGCCGGGCTGACTACTTTAAAACTTTTAAAACAACTCAATCCTTATGAAGAACTTGCAGAAAAAACTTTAGAATTCACGCAAGAACTAAAAGTATTGGGTGAGCTCTATGGCATTCCCTTATTTGCCCAATCTGTTGGCAGTCTGTTCGGGATCTATTTTACCGAACGCGATTCGATCACCTGCTATGAGCACGTGGCAGATTGTAACATCGATCAATTCAAACAATTTTTCCATGGTATGTTGCAAAAGGGCATTTATTTAGCCCCTTCTGCCTTTGAGGTAGGATTTATTTCGACCGCCCATACCAATTCTATTTTGGACAGTACCTTAGAAACAGTTGAACGTGTTTTTAAAATCGGTTTGAAGAAAAATTTTTCGGAGCTCGATTTACTAACCAGAAATAATATTTTCTGACAACAAAATAGGAATGCGTGTTCCCAATCTAGCTTCTTCTAAGGTAATAAAAGCACGATAAGCGATCACCTCTATTCCTTTGGCAATTGCCTCTCGCAACAATCTTCCATAATGTGGATCGACCCTATCCGCTGGCCGTAAACCACACACACCATTATGTTGAATGCAATAGATCAATATCACGCGGTGACCATTTTCTTTTAAAACCAATAATTCATTCAACGCATTCATTCCTTCCCCCTTGACTGTCGGAAATGAAGCTTCGTTTCTGTCATCACCATTTAAAATTGGTTCGACATGAATAAAACATTGTTCACCATTATCTTTGATCAATAATTCTATTCCATTGCCTAATCGTGGAATAATCGGAGCTTGCACATATTGAAATCCTGACAACTCAGGAATGACACCCAATTCCACCGCTTCTCGAACCAGTGTATCTGCTTCAGAAGGGTTAATTGCGACTAACCAACCACCATTGACTTCTGTGAGTTCCCAAATATCTAAGCACCCTTGAGACAAGCGCAGTGGATTGGAAAACCAAATACGACTTCCAAGAATATCGCACTGTTTTAATGACCCCAAATTAGGGCAATAAATCATCCGTCTTCTTTTATTTTGCAGCGCAATTTCTGCTAAAAACCGATAATGTCTTTTCAATAGCACAGCTTCAGTTAAAGAACTTTTAAATTTCATCACACACCATAAAAGTTGGTTTACGTTCTTAATTATCGGCTTCACCTCAAAGAATTTAAGGTGCAACTACACCGTTGAAATGAGAAGATCCCTTGTGCTATAAATTAACATTTAAGGAATTACTTGGTGGGGAGAGTCTCAATGGTTGCCAAAGCTAGAAAAAAGAAGACAACCGCCTCTGCGTCTAATTTACCGCCGGAAACTCATATACCTCATCACACAATGATGCCGTACAAGTTTGAGCCCTATGTCTTGACAGAGGGTGAGTCATATATGAATGAACAGCAGGTAACTCACTTCCGAACCATGCTGGAAGAATGGAAAAAAGAATTAATGAAAGAAGTCGATAATACAATCATTGAAATGAAAGAAGCCAGTGTTACAGTGTTGGCAGATCCCAATGACCGAGCAACCCAAGAAGAAGCTTTTAATTTAGAATTGAGAACCCGAGACCGAGAACGAAAACTGATCCGTAAAATTGAAGAAGCTTTACAACGAATCGACGACAAAGAATATGGCTATTGTGAATCTTGCGGTGTAGAAATCGGTATTCGTCGTTTAGAAGCAAGACCAACCGCCGTATTGTGCATCGATTGCAAAACTCTAGATGAAATTCGTGAAAAAAGAACTGCCCAATAAATTTTAATACTGCCTGGTGTTCTGATGAACCTGCTAAAAATCATGAAGAGTCGACATTCTGTTCGGGCATTTTTAGATAAAGCAGTCACAAAAACAGATGTCACAACCATCTTAGAAGCAGCTCGCTTTGCTCCCTCCGGTGTTAATACCCAACCTTGGTCGGTGATTGTTGTCAATCATGACTATATCCAGCAAATTGGCAAAGCCATTACCACTGCCAAAGAAGCGAATACTCCAGAGAGTCCGGATTATCATTATTATCCAACTGAGTGGGTAGAACCTTACAAGAGTAGACGTAAAGCCTGTGGATTGGCTTTATATTCTTCTCTTGATATTACCTTGGATCAAACTGAAAAGCGTAAAATTCAATGGTACAGAAACTATTTCTTCTTCGGAGCACCGGTTGGCCTATTATTTTTTATCGATGCAAAATTAGAAAAAGGCTCTTGGGTAGATATGGGGATGTTTATTCAAAACGTAATGCTTGCGGCAAAAACCCTCGGCTTAGATACTTGCCCACAAGCTTCCTTGGCTGAACACCCCGATATTGTCCGGAAAATTGTTAATGTCTCTCAAGAAAAAGCATTACTGTGCGGAATGGCACTGGGATATTGCGATGTTAATCACCCAGTCAATCAATTTCGAACAACCCGAGAAGACGTTGATACATTTACGCAGTTTTTAGGGTTCTAAGACTCTCATACTCTATTTTTTTGAAAAAAATCAATTAACCCTTGTGTTGAACTGTCAAACTGAGTATCTGTAGGTTGGCCCTGCAAATGTGGCAATATTTCTTTGACCATTTTTTTCCCTAATTCTACGCCCCATTGATCAAATGAATTAATACCCCACACTATTCCTTGGACAAAGACTTTGTGTTCATACAAAGCAATGAGCGATCCTAATACAGTAGGCGTTAATTTAGGATACATGATGGTACAACTCGGACGATCACCCGCACAGTACTTTGCATCTCGTAAAGGATCTTGGTTAAGCGAGTCTTCTTTACTCCCTTCCATTAACGCTTTGCTTTGACTCAAACAACTCGCCACTAATAATTCATGATGTTCGTCGAACTCAAGATGCCCAGTAGCACTTAATATAAAATCCACTGGAATGATTTGTGTCCCTTGATGCAACAGTTGCATATAAGCATGCTGACCATTACAACCAACTCCTCCCCAGATAACAGGCGCTGTCGTATGAGAAACAAATCCGTTTTCTTTTGCCGCTCTTTTACCATTACTTTCCATTTCTAATTGTTGTAAGTAATCAGGAAATTTTCGCAAACCGTCATCATACGGGATTATAGCCTGCGTCGAACAATGCCAAAAATTACTATTCCAGATTCCAATCAACCCCAATAGGACCGGCATATTCTCTGCAAAGGGTGCCGAAATAAAATGTTGATCCATCTGGTGCGCACCCAATAAAAATGACTTATATTCATCCATCCCAATCATTAACGCAATCGGTAACCCGACAGAAGACCAAACCGAATATCGACCACCGACAAAATCCCAAAAAGCAAAAATATTTTCTTTTAAAATACCAAATCTCAGTGCTTCTTCCGGGTTGGCAGTCACTCCGATTAAATGTTGAACGGCACCTTTTTCACCCAACACACTCTCAAACCAAGTACGTACTGCTTTTGCATTTTGTAATGTTTCAGGAGTCGTAAAAGTCTTAGAGTTAATGATACAAAGAGTCGTTTCTGGATCACATTTTTTGAAGATTGAAGCCAAGGTCTTACCATCAATATTGGCAACAAAATGCACATTCAGATCCGTTGACCGATATTCATGGAGTGCTTCACACACCATGGAAGGCCCCAAATCTGACCCCCCTATCCCCAAACTGAGGATATCGGTGACAGTCTTGCCCGTAGCTCCCAAACGCTGCCCTGCCCGCACAATCTCCGTAAAGCCCTGGATTTGCTCTAGAGCACTGTGCACGTCCGCTTTAATATTTCGCTCGTCGACCATCAAAGGACTGGCACCAGGATCCCGCAGCGCAACGTGGAGGACTGATCGCTGCTCAGAATAGTTAACTTTCTGACCATTAAATAGGGCCGTCATACTGGCCTTCAGCTCTGCTTCTTTTGCTAATTGACAGAGTGTTTCGACAACCGCAGTGGTGATGCGCTGTTTAGAAAAATCTAGTAATATATCATTGAATTGCAACGAAAATTGCTTAAATCGAGCAGAGTCTTGTTTGAATAAATCAGAGATCCGAGTCTCGACCAATAACTGCTGTTGTCTGTGTAGGTCTTGCCAAGCAACCGATGGCATTACATCCCCTTTTCTTCTGGCCGGTGAATAAATTTGTCTTATCTTACCTCAGTTACTTTAATTTTTAAAAATTTTAGCTAGAATTTTAAGAAAGGTATCTTAGTTAGTAAAAATTGGAGGTGGTATGTCACCAGATAGCTCGTTAGACATGGATGAAATGGAATTTGAAAAAGAAATAAAGCGGTTAGAGAAAACGAACTTTTTAGAATTCCGAAAAAAATTCCGAGAATTTAGTTCTTTTGCCAATCAAATGTATGGCTCTGAGACAAAAGATGGGCTCAATGAAAATTTAAAGCTGATCAGTCGAAAATTACATCTTATCAAAAAAGAAAATGAGAGAAGAGAGATCGCTGAAAAAACCCACGCAAAAATTCAAGAAATCCTAAAATCTCCAGAGCTGAGTCTTAAAATAGAAGATCCTGATTTTAAAGAAGTTATTCATGACATGGAAAGCCACGATTTCAAAACCTATCTCGATCATTTTAAAGAAATGTATTTGAATGTATTAAATGATCGTAAAAAAATCATCCAGATGAATACCAAGAATGTTCCATTCGACAAGAAAAACCGTGAGAACCTAAAAGTCATTAAACGATGGGATGTTCTCGAAGAAGAATGGCTGGATCGCGAGAAACGCGCTCACTAAATGGTTACTGTTAGCCATGATACAGTTTAATTAGGATTAAAGTAGAGCCCAGGATCATTCCAACCGAATTGGAAATAATGAGCGCTTTGTCCCGTCGCACTAAGCCATAGGTAAACCACAGACATGAGCTGCAAGTACTAATGCTTAAAGCCAATAAAGATATATCTTCCGTGGATTTAGAATACCAGCTTTTAATAATTTGTGGGATCACCGCAGCCAAACTTAAAAACCCTGCTGTGACACCCAGTAGATCAATGCGAGAAAAGGCTGAACCATGAGTGAATGCCATTCGTTTACTCCTATTTTTTGTTAGTATGATGTTTTGATTAATTATTGAGAGTGGCGAATTTAAAAGAATGTGTCATTATTTATGTATAACAACATTCTATTTCACTTTATCTTTTTTTAAATTACCATACAAATTTCACTAATGCAACTTAACCCCTGTTAAAATCAACAAGCATTATTTTTTGAGTAACTGCCCAGAGATCCAAAAAATCTTACTTTAGAAAAAAACATGACGACAATACCAAAATAAATTATTTGTTTCTTTAAGAATCAAGGAGCCTGGACAGGTACTATTTTAGAAAAACATTTTCTGTACAAATAAACAAGAAAATAAATGATTTTCAGTCAATAATTTTTTCGTAAAAAACCTCTTGTTTGACTTTCATTATTTTTCTTGTTACGGTTGTTATATAAAGACGTCTTAAGATGATCCCAAACGAAGAGGAGAAAACTACTATGGTCACTCTAGTTGGTACTCAAAAGGATTTTTCGGAAGCACTGGCAAACTTAATTGAACTCGACTTTGCAGCTGCAGCTTCTTATCAAGAAGCCATTGAATGTGTTAAAAGCTCGACATTGCGTGCCAAATTACGCGAATTTAAAGACGACCATCAGCGACATATACAAGAATGTGGTGATCTTCTGCACAAAATGGGAATGGAGCCTCCAACCAGCGCTGGCATTAAACAAATATTTACTCAAGGTAAAATTTTATTTGCACATTTAATGGGAGACAAAGTTATTTTAAAGGCCCTGGAATCTAACGAAGAAGACACCGTGGTTGCCTATGAACGTTTAAACACACATCCCGGAAAGACGGAGGATGCTTCCGAAATATTAGCCCGAGGGTTAACAGACGAGCAAAGACAACAAGCTTGGCTAGAACAAACCATCGAAGAGCTTGACACCCCCTATGTTTAAATCACAAAAGCTATCATATCAAGGGGCTTATATTAGGAGCGCCATCACTGCGAAAGCGGGGATCACATAAAATAACCTTTTGAAGCAGAGATCCCTGCTTTTGCGAAAGTCATTTCCAGAGATACGACAAAAGGGGGTACACAACTACCCCAGTTGATTAGAAATTCAGTGGACAATGAGAGAGATGATCTTAACCGTATTATTCGTCGTCTTCATCTTCTTCCTCTTCATCCCAATCTTCGTCTTCCTCTTCGTCCTCTTGATCATCTGCCAATATCACTGGCTGATAAAACTTAATTTCCGTTGCGTGGGGTTGGGTAACTAATTCACCTGCTAAACTGTACCCCATTTCTAACGCATCGGCGACCTTTTTTTCGAAGGCTTCAATGGCCGAATGGTTTCCTTCAATAATCATATAAGGTTTCATCATCGTCTCCTAAAACTAAAGTGGTACGAGTGATTATACGCTTTTCTGACGCTTTCGCCTATATCGACGTGGTTCACTCTTTAAACCATCTCGCATAAGTGCTTTGGCTTCATCATCTGCAGCTGTATACTTATCCCACCACTCTGCTAATTCCGGAATGCCTTCTTCTCCTGCCAAAGCCCGTAGCCGCAAAAAATCGTAAGCAGCTCGAAATCGTGGATGAAGAGACACTTGCAACACTCGTTTTCCGATCCTTTTTGCCAAACGAAATTGTAAAAGCCAAATTTCCCGAATTGCTTGTGTTAACCGTCTTGAGATCGCTACGGTACTTTGTTGCCGCTGTAAAACAACATCGCATGCCTCATGAAATGCAGCAATTTCGGGTAATCCTTCTTGGATAAATTGTTTCATTTGATGCTGTAAGGGATACCACAAAAAAGCTGCCAACAAAAAGGGCAACACAACCGGCTTTTGCTCAGAAACTCGTTTGTCGGTTTCTATTAACGCACTTCGAATAAAATTTTGTGTTATCCTCGCCGTTTCATTTTTTAAGCATTCTTCTGTTGCAGGAAATAAGATCGGAAAGATCTGATAATGCCGTAATAACTCATAGCTTTTTTCGGCATATCCACTCAGAAACAATTTTATATACTCGTCTAGCAAGCGAGCAGAAGGGACTTGCTTCACCAATGGCGCCAGTTCAAAAATGGGCGCTTCCGTGCATTTTTCCACCTCGAATCCGAGCTTTGCTGCAAACCGTATGACTCGTAACATCCGAACCGGATCTTCACGATACCGCTGATTGGGATTGCCAATCATTCTTAAACAACGGTCTTTTAAATCTTGCATTCCTCCCACATAATCAACAACGCTGAAATCAGCAATATTGTAATACAAACCGTTGACGGTAAAATCACGACGGAAGACGTCTTCTTCCAATGTCCCATAAGTATTGTCACGCAATATCATCCCTTCTTCTGAATGCATGCGATCCGCAGTAAAATGCTTATCTGAAGTCGCCTTGGCCCTAAAAGTGGCGACTTCTACAATATGACTGCCAAAATGAATATGAGCTAAACGAAACCGGCGTCCAATCAAACGACAATTTTGGAATAATCTTTGGATTTGTTCTGGCTTGGCATTGGTTGCCACATCAAAGTCTTTAGGATGGAGACCTAACAAAACATCTCTGACTCCCCCACCCACTAAGTAAGCTTCATACCCTGCATCCCGTAACCGATACAAAACCTTGACAGCAAAACGACTGATATTATTCCGAGAAACTCGATGATCGGCCCGAGGAATGATCTGGGGAACGATGTGCCCACGCTTGCGCTTTTTCCCATGAACTGCGCCTATCCAACGCAAAATATTCTTTAACATCAATAAAAAATAACCCTATTAGATAAATTTCTGCAACCCGCTATAATACCATCCTTCCGGCTCCCTTCGTCTAGAGGCCTAGGACATCGCCCTCTCACGGCGGCAACACGGGTTCGAACCCCGTAGGGAGCGCCCTCTATTCCCCCATTGCACCAAAGTCAAAGTACATTCTTCAAAGTGCCCCCCTTTCTTCAAATTATGTACTTAGTCTTCAAACAAAATTATAATTTTCAAAGCATTTGTTGTGAAATATTAAGACAAATCCAAGCAAATTATGCTTTATTCATGCGGAATTTATCGCACTGTAAATCACCTGGGTTGAACTTTACCCAGCTGAAGATTATGATGACGTTTTAATAAAATAACGTTTTTACAAGGAAGTAGAGTAAAAAATGTAACGTTCAACTGTTAAGAACACTTCTAATTTCAACCATTTTCTTTTATAAGAAATTACCACACCCCCTTAAGATGAGCTTTCAACATCGCAAGGATTATCTGTGAAGGAGCAAAATGATGGGTACAGATAAATTTAGAGTTACGGGAACGCGAGCAATCACCAATACAACGGGTTCTCAAGGCGATTTGAGAAAAGCCATCAATTATATGGTGGGATCAACTGCAGGCAGGGAAATTGAATATAGTACCAGACAAGTAGATAGCATTACTGTCGATGGAAATACCTTATGGGATGCAAACGAAGACAGGGTCTATCAAGTAGATGACAGATTCGATCAAGATCCCAGAAATGCCTGGAGCGAACAAAGTCAATCCAAATTTAAAGCTGCAGAATCTGCTTTTATGCAGTTTGAGCACCCACAGCAAGACAATCAATTAGAAGAGAGTCATATTCGCGCTTTCCAAAGAGCTTTGGGTAATTTAAACCTTGATCCAATAAACTGCGCTGGGAGCATGCTGAATCAGAATTATAAATTCTTAGAAAGAGAAGTCACCTTTTACTTAAAATTATTGGGACCTTACGCATCAATAAAACTTACCCGAGATGGTTTAAAGTTCAGATTGATCTTCGAAACTTCCATTTTCACGTACTTTGACGTTAACACAGGACAAAGTTATGAACTAGATGATAGCAATCAACCTAGAATTATCCTGGATCATGGTTCTGATGCCACAAGCTCCCTTGATCCCAGACTTAGCACCCTATCTTTTATTTTATTTGATCGACAAAACCAACAATTTCTAGAAGTTGTTGCCCAAAAAAATGACTCGCGTTTTATCGATCCTAGAGTTAACAACTTAGGTTTCGCCCTATTCGATGTGGTTGAAAAAGCATTTTTTATCCAAATTGAAGGGGATTTAGTCCCAATTGTCGATCCTAGGACCAGAACAATTACTCCAGAACAAAGCTTAATCGATAAAGCAAAACCAGTTGCCCCTGTCGCCACAGTTTTCCCCATTGCCCGCTTACAAGTCCTAACCGAACTAGACTTTTCTAAAGCCCATTTACGAGACAATATTCCACAAGCAACCATTGAGATTACCGTTGATTCAACAAACAATGGCTTTCGGTATATTGGATCTCCAAAAGCAGTAGAGATAGTCGAACTTGGAAACATTATTCCAGGCGCGCAAATATTAGATACGAACCCGCAAAACTTGGATTTTATGACTCAGGATGTGACACCCATCAGCCCCGCTCTTGCCCATATTTCTACAGCCAGTTTCGCAGCCGGGAATCGTGTCAGTCAATTATTATCCCTATTCAATGGGGATGATTATCCAGTATTAATCAATGCCCTCTTAGATTTATTCAACCAAGCCACACGAATTGGTCTATTGAGGCTCGAGCTCACAAGAATTTTTAATCAGAAATCAGAAGTTGCTTCTTGCCAAACTGACGGTGTAACTCTAGTCCGCTCCGCTTTGGCATCCGGAACATCGATTCGTGATTTACTAAGCAGAATCCAAGCGGAACTTTCGGGTATTTTTTACAAACTCAAGAGCACCGATCTTGCCTGGGTTATCAATATTTTTTACACTTCAAATTCTATGGTCCGAAAAACCCGGGAAGCTGCCTTTTATATTCAACAACATCCCGATGAATTTGTAGCAGATGATTATATCACAGATCCAGAAACCATGAGATACATTAACACAGCTGTTATTGTTGCAATCGATACTATTCAATCGGCATTAAATGTTGTGGCTAATCGAAGAAGATTTGAATTATTTAACTATAGAAACCTTGTTGCTTATACCAATATGCAGAGTATTCCCCCATTCTTTCGTGATTTTATATATGCTTCCATTCAAGACACAACAGACCACAACCCATTAATAAATTCGGAACTCTCAACTGTAGCCAGTCAAATTAGCGAAACGACCACAGATTTAACGAATTTAGGTTTACAGGTAAGCTCTCTCATTAGAAACAATAGACTGGGTGATAACCCTAGCCAACCTGCAGGGAGTTCACATACCGTAGGAGACAGTGAAGTGGCTGTCGTAAGACATTATAATCTTCCCCCTTCCATTCGAAGATTAATCTTTGACGGAGGAGCAGAAAAAACAGCCGCTCTTTTGCTCAGAAATCCCTTTGTCCAAGGCGTGAATGACGGTCTGGGAATACGCGAAATGTTAGCCTTGATTTTATCTTTGTATACGGAAGCCAGCGAAAAAGCTGTTCCTTATTTGATCATTGTCGAAGTGGGGGGGGGGCTCGTTGGTGCACTCATTGGTGGACACGCCATCTTAAACCCACGCGCCCCTATGAATCACTTTGTGAGATCCTGGGTGGGCTGCACCGATGGATTAATTGTTTTTACCTTTTCACTCAATGCTGCAATTTCTATTTATTTAACCTTATATCCAGAGAATGGCAACGTCTCCAACAAGCTATTTTGGGGCCAACTGGCCCCAGCACCACTATTTTTTATGGTTGCCTATTCAACTTGGCAGTGTATTCCCCCAGATAGAAAAGAGGCGTACTTTAACAGAAGTGCCTTTCTAAGATTTATGAAGGGTACTCTGGATGTATCGGCCAAATTTTTATTTTACGGGGGTATTTTTCAGTATACAAATCTTCGAGTCATTCCAATCCCAGAGTCGATAGAAAACACATTGGCATGGGAACTTAGCCCGATGATCCCAGGCTTACTGATGGCACTCACGAGTAAAACAAGATTTACGGAAAGAGCCCATGGACTTATGACTTACTTGGCATCCGTGAACTTACTTTACACTTTTGTTAAACAAATGATCGACTCTTTTAACTCGGAAGACCCAGAAGATCTCGTTTTAGCTTCTATCCGATGCATATTTTGGGCGGCTTTACTCGGCACATCTCTTTACTTTGTTATTAAAAATACTTTTAAATTTATTGATGCGTATCAAGGGGATCCCGAAGTCATTATCCAACGCGGATTACGCGAACAGTTAGTACAGGAAGAAGGGGCAAATCTCGGTTCTGTCCTAGAAGAAGCTGAATATCAAGCCTTGCTCGCTCAACCCTCCCAAACCTCTACTGGTGGTGCTGAAGAAGCTGGTGACGGGAACCCAATAACCTGGCTGCTACAAAATCACCGTGCTCAACACAATTCCCGCTCACCGCAACGGGGCCAAATCAATTACGCCACATTTGGGGATCCTGAAGCAGGCCGGAGTAGTACACGCCGTCTGCGTCCCAATAACTCCAACGCCAATGACTGTTGTGTTGTGTCGTAAATGGGAAGTTTGGCCTATTAGTCTAGCTCTAAGGACGACCTATACTAAAACCATTCCCTCAATATAAGGTTGGATCTGAGTTGGCTCCGAGAATCCTCATCATTTTAGGTGCCTTTTTCCATGATTTAGACAAAACAGTTCCCCCGAATATACACATTATTACCCTATTGCATGCTACACAGCTATTTGCTAACCTAGGAAGTAGGCAGGTAAAGCCTGAGCAAGCCGCGAAGCCTTAAGTGGTATCGTAAGCGTTCTGTAAGAATGTCGGCCTCAGGGTCTGCCTTTTTTATTGATTACTTGAGTGTATCTGCAATTGTTTATTCCTCCTGACGCATTAATTATTTTCCTTGACGAAAGTGGTGATTTAGGATGGTCCTTTGGTGCTCCTTATCGAAAAGGCGGTTCAAGCAGACATTTAACAATAAGTGCTATCAGTGTGGCCAAGGCTGACAGGCATTTACCAGGACGGTTGATCCAAAACCTTTATAAAAAGTTTTCTTGGGATCCAAAAGTTGAAAAAAAGTGGACTTATATGACACCGGTAGAAAAGAATTGTTTTGCAAAAATGGCTCAACAGCTCGCACAAAAGAATAGCTCGGTGAAATATTGTTCAATTACCGCATATAAACCCAAAGTCGAGTCTCATATTAGAAAAGATCCTAACAAGCTTTATAATTACCTTATTAAATTACTTCTTATCGATGAAATGGCAACATACAAACAGGTGATGTTCCATCCTGACCCAAGAAATATAAAAATCACTTCGGGAAATAGTTTAAGTGACTATTTACAAACAGAATTATTTTTCACCAAAAAAGTAGATACAGCATTGATCACCATCCCACGTGATAGCGCTTCTGACAAGGGTGTTCAGTTTTCTGATATGCTATCAGGCCTAATTCAGCATCACTATGAAGATAATAATTCAGAAGCTTTCAAATTGCTAGAACCTCATATTCAGTTAAAAACTTATTTTTTCTAAATTAATAGATTCAATTGAACAAAATAAGTATAAGTGGACTTCTCAAGCTAAATTATTCTTCACTAGGGATTACATCAAAATAATCGAATAAATAAGAAATAAAAAAACTTAAAATACCCACAGAATTAACAATATCGATTCAAGTCCTTCCTCATGGCTTTCACTAATTGATCTCTAGTCACTTTATTACTAACTTCGTCGTTTCGATTATAAAACTCTTGACTTAATTTAATTATTTCGTTTGTTCCTATTAACTCCACTTGCTTTTGATTTGACACAAAATTTTGACGCTCAATTTCATTTGGATTGGCAACAACATTTTGATAGGCTTGAATTAAATTACTATATTTTATTAATTTTGTTTCAAACAAAAACTTCTTTTTTTGAAAGTATGATGTTAGCAATGAGCTAACTATCGTTCCAAACCCAATACCAAGAATCAATTGTGCCCAATCATTCATCTTAACGTTCGATCCTATCCGTTTATGGAAAGATATTAGACCCTAAATTACGATTTGCTCTACTAAGAATCAAATTTAGAATCCCCTCAATAAATTTATTGTAATTCCATTTTATCAAATCATGCCCCATGATCTAAATTTAAACTAAAAAAAATTCAAATTTTAGCCTACAATACGATAATATCACTTACCGCCCTGACGAATTCAAATTACACCCAAATTGCCAATCTAACTATCATATACCCTCACTTCAATTACTACCTGCAGAAAAAGAGCTAATCCTGTACTAAAATCCAAATATAACTTTCAAACTTAGGGTTGACCTACTCATAAATACGAATTTTTCAAATACTAGGGTTTGAAACAAAATTGACGGCGCCTCATTAACCCAAAGTCGAGGAATAACTGTGTACCAAAAACTTGCCAGCTGGTTTAACCCAAACAGTAAATCCATCGCTGCTTCGCAATATTACTCAGAATTATTAGGCAGTTTATATCGCATGTCATTGCTGGTGGAAGCAAGAGATCCCTATACTGGCGGACACTTATGGCGCGTTTCTCAATACAGTAGAAAATTAGCGGAAGCGCTCCAATTACCCACGCAGCAAGTGACTCGCATCACCTTGGGTGCTTTTTTACACGATTTAGGCAAAATCAGTATTCCCGATCAGATTTTAAACAAAAAAGGCCGCTTAACCGACGACGAATATGCCATTATTAAAACCCATCCCGAAGTCGGCGCAAGATTGGTTTCTGGCCACCCACTGCATGCTCTCATCGAAGACGTTATCTTACTGCACCACGAAATGATCAGCGGCAAAGGCTATCCCAAAGGGCTTAAAGGGGAAGGAATTCCACTATCCGCTCGTATTGTCGGAATCGCCGATGCGTTCGATGCCATGACCAGCAGCCGCCCGTATCGACCGGGCATGAAAGTTTCTGAAGCGCTCGACATTATTCAAAAAAACTTAGGAACACAGTTCGATGAAGCCTTTGGCACTCGATTTATTGAGCTCGGCAAAGAGGGACATTGGGATCACATTGCGCTCCACAGTGAGCCTGGGGTCCCTTTACAAAGCTGCCCTGTCTGCGGTCCTGTCATTGTGATCAGACGAGATTTGCAAGCGGGCGAACATATCTATTGCCCCGCCTGCACCAACGAAATCGAGATCTCTTTCTCGAATAAAGTTGTACAATTAAAACCCACTGGGAAATTGGGAACCCCCTCACAATTAGTGCCCATTATCGATCGGCAATTGCTGATTGAGACAATTGAAGATCACCTAAAGTTGTTGGATCGCCCCTAAGATCTAGGTCTATTCCGGTTAAATGAACCTCCACCCTAAAATAATCTATCTAACTAAGTTATCCGTTGTCTCCAGAGGTAAAAAAACAAGTGCGATGCCTGTTTAAATCGGCTATAATGCCACCTATGGTCATACACTGTGTGATCATAGATCCCAAGTCCCGGCGAAATAAGTTTCCTGAATGGCCCTTATTTCTAAAGGAATCGGAGTCAATGAAAGAAAGACGAGTCTCAGGAGACACTTAACATGCAAAATCAATTATTTGTAGGCAATTTGGCTTTTTCGACCACTAAAGAAGAGCTTGAAGCTGCTTTTTCAGTTTACGGAACGGTCGTAGAAGTTAAAATCCCCGTTGACCGAGATACCGGTCGAGTGCGAGGGTTTGCCTTTGTAACGTTCGACAACCAACAAGCTGCAGAAAAGGCTTTAGCGCTAGATGGCAGTGATTTGAACGGTCGTTCAATTCGCGTCAATGTAGCCCAAGAGAAAAAAGCTGGTGGTACTGGCGGCGGCGGTGGTCGTGGTGGACGCAGCGGCGGTGGCGGCGGTGGTGGCGGCGCACGTCGTTCCGGCGGTCATGGTGGCGGTTCAGGCGGAAATCGAGAAGGGGGTTGGTGGTAATTTTCCTCCAACATCCAATCGCTGGTGCAGTACTGCACCAGCGATTTTGCTGAATCTTAACTAAACTTCCATTATCTTCAAACATATTACCTAGGGCGATCGGCGATGTATCAGCAAATCCCTCCTGGTCAAAATGCTCCAAACGAATGTAACGTTATTATCGAAATCCCGGCTCATGGCGAACCCGTAAAGTATGAAGTCGATAAACAAACCGGTGCCTTAGTCGTTGACCGATTCATGACAGCCACCATGCGTTATCCTTGTGATTACGGATATATTCCTGGAACTTTGGCTGAAGACAATGATCCCATTGACGTTTTAGTCGTCAGTCCCTTTCCCTTACTCAGTGGTTGTATCATCCAAGTGAGGCCAATTGGAATGCTGAAAATGACCGACGAATCCGGCAAGGATTCTAAAATATTAGCCGTTCCAACCGATAAATTAACAAAACTCTATCAATCCATTCATAAACCAGAAGACTTATTTCCACTCTTATTGGAACAAATTGGTCACTTTTTTAAACATTATAAAGATCTAGAACCCGGGAAATGGGTAAAAATTGAAGGATGGGAAGGCCCCTCGCTCGCTAAGGCAGAAATAGAAGCGGGGATTAATCGCTATAAAATTGAATCAACAAAAACAGGGGATATTTAATCAATAGGGATCCTGACAATGGATAAAAGATTCAGTCTTAAAACATCATTAACATTTGCTTTCCTACTCAGTTTCTTACTGGCGTTCAGCATTGGGATTGCGAGAGCAGAGGAAGGATCGGGCGAAGATTCTCTATTTCTCACCGCAGATCAAGCTTTTGTTCTAGAAACCTCCCTACTGCACTCACAGAGTATAGAGTTGAAATTTAAAATTGCGCCAGGATATTTACTGTATCGCCATCAGTTTCACATCCGAAATTTAGCAGGGAAATCTGTCGAGCTTCCAGAAAGCATCTTCCCGCCTGCACTTTCTAAATTTGACGAGGCTCTCAATGAAAATTTTTTCGCATACGCCAAAGAAGCCACATTCAATATTCCACTGACACTATTGGGTTCTCATTCACACATCGGTTTACGAGTTGAATATCAGGGATGTGCCGAAGGCAGTTATTGTTATAGCCCGATTGCGAAGGAAATCGTCTTCAACACAACAGGCCAAGCTACCATTCGTGATCTTTCGCCAGAAGCATTTTCTGCTCTTAATGCTCAAAAGAAGATTGAACCCGCACTCGCATCCGAACTGGATTACATTACACATCAATTAGAAACAGGATCTTTCCCTCTAATAGTGCTGCTCTTTTTTGGGTTCGGCATATTGCTGGCATTCACGCCCTGTATTTTACCAATGATCCCAATCTTGGCTAATATTTTAGTCGGAGATAAAGCACCGCTATCCAGCGGTCGAGCAACTCTGCTGGCTTTGTGCTACATACTCAGTGTTGCACTGTGCTACGCCATTGCTGGAATGACTGCTGGCATGATGGGCAATCACTGGCAATCGGCTTTACAACAACCCATTTATCTTGTCGGCTTTAGTTTTTTACTCTTGCTCTTTGCGCTAACCCAATTCAATGTTCTTCATATCCAATTCCCGCAAACGTTGACTCATACGTTGCACCAATTGCAACAAAGACAAAAACAAGGATCCATTGTGGGCGCCATGTCCATGGGTGCCATTTCTGCCTTAATTGCTTCCCCTTGCGTCACACCTGCTCTGGTCGGAACATTAACCTATATTGGACAAACCGGTAACGCACTTTTAGGAGGCGTGGCTTTATTTTCCCTCTCATTAGGCATGGGTTTACCCCTGCTAGCCGTTACAACGCTTGGCAACCATCTCTTACCAAAATCTGGGTCATGGATGAAATATACCAAAATGCTGACCGGTCTATTACTCTTACTGCTATCTTATTCGATACTTCAACGCGCTTTTCCTACCGATGCTTCGAATGATCTCCCTGCTTTTACGTCTGTTAGCAATGAAGCAACACTGGCCGCAGCCATTGAACAAGCGCAGCGATCGAATAAACGAATTATCTTGGATGTTTATGCCGACTGGTGTGTGTCCTGTCGTAAGCTCGATCAAGAGCTCTTTGCCAATCAAGCTGTCTTGTCTACTTTAAAAGAGACCACATTACTGCGGCTGGATGTCACAAAACCAACTAAAGAAAACACATCCCTCCAACAAGCCTTAAAAATCATGGGGCCACCTACCCTGTTATTTTTTAACCAAGACGGACAAGAAATCAAAAATCTTCGACTGGTCGGGCAAGTCGAGTCCCAACATTTTATCGATCATGTGCAACAATTTTTAATTGAACAAAATAAATAAAACGAGTAGACAAAAGCGTTGATCTACGGCAAACTTCATCCAGATCAATCGATGAAGAGTGCATACCATGGATATCCGCAAGGTCAAAAAGTTAATTGAATTGCTAGAAGAATCTGGCGTTTCTGAAATTGAAATACGGGAAGGGGAAGAATCGGTCCGCATTAGCAGACAAATGCCCGTTGCCAATGTTCCGAACTATACTCAGGTATTTACGCCACAACCCGCCACCCTTGTAGAATCCAATCCCCAGACACCCGCAACAGCCGAGAATAACCCCTCTCGCCTGGCAGCCAATGAACACATGGTTTCTGCACCCATGGTGGGAACCTTCTACCGAGCTTCGAGCCCAACCGCTAAACCTTTTGTAGAAGTCGGTGATAAGGTCAAAGCAGGTACGGTTTTATGTATTGTCGAAGCCATGAAGATGTTAAATCAAATTGAAGCCGAACAAGCCGGAACCATTAAACGCGTTTTGGTTGAAAATGGTCAGCCAGTTGAATTTAATCAACCTCTCTTTATTATCGGTGACGAATAAGTATGTTGGATAAAGTGGTCATTGCAAACCGTGGGGAAATCGCCCTCAGAATTTTACGTGCTTGTCGAGAACTAGGCATTAAAACCGTGGCCGTCCATTCCACCGCAGACAGCAATTTGATGCATGTCAAACTGGCTGACGAATCGGTCTGTATTGGCCCCCCCAGTTCAAATCTCAGTTATCTTAATATCCCGGCCATCATCAGTGCCGCAGAAATCACGGACTCTGTGGCTATCCACCCTGGATACGGATTCTTATCGGAAAACGCCGATTTCGCCGAACGTGTCGAACAAAGCGGCTTTATATTCATTGGGCCAAAGCCAGAAAATATTCGACAAATGGGTGATAAAGTATCTGCTATTCGCATGATGAAAAAAGCGGATGTCCCTTGTGTTCCAGGATCAAACAGCGCCTTAGAAGACAATCCAGATGAAAATTTAAGGCTGGCTCGTGAAATTGGCTATCCTGTCATCATTAAAGCTGCCGGTGGCGGTGGCGGTCGTGGCATGCGCGTTGTCCACAGCGAAGCGGCTTTATTAAATGCAATTTCTTTAACCAAAGCAGAAGCCAAAGCCGCTTTTAATAATGACTCCGTCTATATGGAAAAATTTCTCGAACATCCCCGACACATTGAAATACAAGTTCTCTCTGATGGTAAGGGAAATGCCATTTCTTTAGGCGAACGAGATTGCTCGATGCAAAGGCGACATCAAAAGGTCATTGAAGAAGCCCCCGCACCTGGCATCACAGAAGAACAACGAAAAAAAATCGGAAAACGTTGTGTTAAAGCGTGCCTCGAGATGGGATACCGCGGTGCTGGAACATTCGAGTTCTTATATGAAAATGGGGAATTTTATTTTATTGAAATGAATACCCGAGTCCAAGTCGAACATCCCGTCACCGAATTAATTACCAATATTGATATTGTGAAAGAACAACTGCGCATTGCAGCCGGTGAGCCTTTTAAAATTCGTCAGGAAGATGTAAAAATTCAAGGGCATGCCATCGAATGCCGTATTAATGCAGAAGATCCGAAATCCTTTATCCCCTGCCCCGGAAAAATTCAACACATGCATGCGCCGGGTGGACCCGGGGTGCGCTGGGATTCTCATATTTATCATGGTTATGATGTCCCCCCGTATTATGACTCGCTGATCGGCAAACTGATTGTATACGGACAAACGCGTGACGTTGCCATCGCCCGGATGAAAAATGCATTGGATGAAATTGTCATTGAAGGTATTAAAACCAATATTCCGTTACATCAAAACTTGATCCGGGACGCCAATTTCCATAACGGCGGAACCAATATTCACTATTTAGAACAAAAATTGTCCAGCTAATGCAATGACGTGGTTACAGCTAATTTTAACCACAAGCAGCGATAAAGCCCCCGCATGCGCAGAATCTTTATCGGATGCGGGTGCAGTGGCTGTCACTTTACAAGATGCAAAAGACGATCCGCTCTATGAGCCACCCCTCAATACCACACCCCTTTGGCACCAAACACAAGTCATCGGATTATTCCCAGCAGAAGTTAATTTGCACAGTGTGCAAGGTTTCCTTAAACGGTCTTTAGACAGCCAAACATATATATCGCTCAAATCAGAACCACTCGAAGATAAAAACTGGACAGAGGCTTGGATGGATCGCTTTCAACCCATGCAATATGGCAGTACTCTCTGGGTATGCCCCAGTCATACTGAAATTCCCGATCCCACTGCCATCAATGTCTTGTTAGATCCGGGATTGGCGTTTGGCACAGGAACGCACCCAACCACTCGTTTGTGTTTGGAATGGCTCGACGAACATCCACCCCGCCAAGCACGCGTGATAGACTATGGATGCGGCTCGGGTATCTTAGGGATCGCCGCACTCAAACTCGGCGCTTCTTTTGTCTATGCAATTGATTATGATCCCCAAGCACTGATCAGTACCCAACAGAACAGTCAACACAACGGATTTTCAACTGCAGAAATTATTCCCCTATTACCCAATGAATTGAATCTCACAGCACGCGTTGATGTGATCTTGGCAAATATTCTCCTGAATCCATTAATCGAATTAGCCCCTACTTTTTCTGATTGCATCACAGAAGAAGGAATCGTCGTCATCTCTGGAATTCTCGAAGCTCAGATCCAACCACTCCTTGCAGAATATTCCCGCTGGTTTAAAGTGGTGGACACCGCGATACAGGAAGGATGGGCTAGGATTTCTTTTAGTCGTTTAAATCCTTAATTTGCATTCATTTTACAGTATTTTTCTCCCTAAAAAGCCGGTATCATTTCATTCATTCAATCCATCATGTTGTCTTTGTATATGCAAATAGGTAAATACAAGTTAGAAAACAATCTGGTCCTCGCGCCCATGGCCGGCGTGACCGATCGTCCTTTTCGCCAACTGTGTAAAGAACTGGGTGCCGGCATGGCTGTTTCCGAAATGGTTTCTTCCAATTCATTGTTAAGGGGAAGCGCTAAAACTTTGCGCCGTGCAAACCATGAAGGCGAAACATTGCCTCGGTCGATTCAAATCGCAGGCGCTGATCCCCAAATGATGGGAGATGCCGCCCGCTTTAATGAAGACGAAGGCGCAGAAATTATTGACATCAACATGGGATGCCCCGCAAAAAAAGTATGTAACGTATTAGCAGGATCTGCACTGCTGAAAAATGAATTACTGGTCGCTAAAATCTTAGCCGCAACCGTTAAAGCTGTGACCATTCCAGTCACACTCAAAATCAGGACAGGTTGGGATCCTGATCATAAAAATGGAATTACCATCGCGAAAATTGCCGAAGAAAGCGGCATTCAAGCCTTAGCCGTTCACGGTCGAACGCGTTCCTGTTATTTTAAAGGAGAAGCCGAATACGAGACCATCGCTGCCATTAAAGCCGCTGTTCGCATTCCCGTGATTGCAAACGGCGATATCGAAACTCCCGAAAAAGCCAAAGAAGTTTTACACAAAACAAAAGCCGATGGATTGATGATTGGCAGAGCCGCTCAAGGAAAACCCTGGATATTTCGAGAGATTGCTCACTATCTTGCAACGGGTGAATATTTACCAGAACCCACTCCAACTGAAATTAAAAATATCTTACTGGGACATCTTGAAAATTTATATCAATTTTATGGGGAACATATGGGGGCCATGATCGGTCGCAAACATGTTTCCTGGTACAGTAAAGGACAATCCGGCAGTGCCCGTTTTCGGGATGAATTCAACCGCTTGGAAACGCCCGAGGAACAAAGACGTGCAATCGAAAATTTTTTTGCGTGAACAAGTGTCACGCGCGCTACAACAATACTTTTCTGAACTGAACGACAGCCCAGCCAATAATATTTACCAAATGGTCCTGGCCGAAGTCGAAATCCCACTGCTTCAGCTAACGATGCAGCAAGCCAATGGCAACCAAAGCCTCGCCGCCAAATGGCTGGGTCTTAGCCGCGGCACCCTCCGAAAACTGCTCGCCAAATATAATTTAAGCTAATACCCCCTTTCTAGAACGGTGATTTATGATATAGGATTATAAGTAAATCACTGATTGAAGGATTGGGGTATGAAAAAGTCTGGGTGCATCAAGAAAGCTTTCCATCTTAGTTTGTTGGGTGTGCTGGTTGTCCTGGCCTCTCCTGTTTTTCTGGGTAAATTGAACTTCTATGGATCCTCACATGCCGCTCCAGCAGCCGCTACGGCTGATACCCCTATTTCCTCCTTGAGCCTAAATGCCCCAGTATCTTATGCGGATGCCGTCGCCCTGGCTGCTCCAGCGGTGGTGAGCATCCAGACTACTCAAGAGGTACCGGCAGCACGTAACCCGATGCTTCAAGATCCGTTATTCCGCTATTTCTTCGGCGATCAGAATCCCGACTATAACAATAACGATAATAAGGGGAAGCCTGGCAATGCCCCCCCCAAAGAAACACTCCAGGGCTTAGGATCGGGTGTGATTGTCAATGACAAAGGTTATATTCTAACTAATAATCATGTGGTCTTAGGAGCGGATACTGTTACCGTAACTTTAGCCGATGGTCGTATCAGTGATGCGAAGGTCATCGGGACAGATCAAGATACCGATCTCGCAGTCTTAAAAATTAACTTAGACAAAATCCCCGTGATCCAAATGGGTTCATCCCATCAAATGCGCGTGGGGGATGTGGTGCTGGCCATCGGAAATCCTTTTGGCTTGAACAAAACCGTCACTCAAGGCATTGTCAGCGCCACTGAACGAACCGGTACCGAAATTGGAATTTTAGAAAATTTAATTCAAACCGATGCCGCCATTAATCCGGGTAATTCAGGCGGAGCCTTAATTGATTCTTTTGGTCGTCTCATCGCGATCAATACCGCGATTTATACCCGTTCGGGTGGTAATCAAGGCATTGGTTTTGCGATTCCCATCGATATCGCCACCGATATCATGAACAAATTGATCGAAGGGAAGCCCATTGTGCGCGGTTACTTAGGGATCATGACCCAAGCTTTAACCAAAGAAACCCGTGATTACATTAACTATAAAGAAGGCGATGGGGTCTATGTCCGTGCAGTTGTGCATGGCAGTCCTGCCCAAAAAGCTGGGTTATTGCCAGGGGATGTCATCATCAAAATCAACAGCACCCCCGTTAAAGATGAGCGGGCTGTCCTACAACTCGTTGCAAGTTTAGCGCCCGGAAAAAGCTATCCGGTCGATATTTATCGCAAAGGTCAATTTATTTCTTACGCAATTATGCTGGGCGAACGTAACAAATCTTCGCAGGCTACCCAACCGCTGGGGAATGAAGAACAACGATAAAAGACAAGCGATCCCTGTGCTATTGAAGGCGCAGGGATCACTTTAAGGGGAAGTTTTTTTCTGAGATTCCTTGGCGACAACCTTCTGTCCTTTTGACAGATTTTGCTTTCTGGATGATTCTACCGGCGTTGGAAAAACCTGACCTGCTGCAGCAGTTTTGCAGTTATACTCGCCAACATGGGTGTCTTTGCTCGAAAAATTGTATTTCCCATGTCTCATGGCCTCAAATTTGGCACTGAGGCGTTCGATCCCTAACCTATCATATTCACAAATAGTTGTTACAGGGATCTTATTGGTTATGGAATGGGAAGATTTTTTTTTATGCATGGCTTGTCGCGGCACACCAACGGTTGTTGCCACAACACAGCGGTTCTCTTTTTTTCCCATGATTTGGGCTGTGCTCATCACACCCGCTAACGTCATTTCACAGAGATACGGCTCGCAGGTTTTTATTTTGGTGGCAAAATCTTGGCATTCAAAAACAATTTTCTCGTCTGCACTGCTTTTGGAATATCCAAGAGGTGCGTAAACCAGACAGAAACAAGCCAGAATAGTTGTATAATTAACTACCTTTTTTATGTCAAACCACATCCTCATACCCAGCTCCCTGTCATCCATTCTTTCTCAGTATAGGCAATAAAGTTAATATGCTTAGTGGATCAATTGCCAAATCCATTATTTACCAGTAAATTAGATTATGCTTATTCTCTGGGAATCCTTGCTCAATGTTTTCTAACAAACTATCTCAAAGAACTTCTGAGTTATTAGTCCTTTCTGTCGTGACTCTGATGTACATTGCGCTCTGCGCTGAAGCAGATATGTACGTACCGGCATTTCCTGAAATGGTCACCTATTTTTCAACGACTGAAGATAAAATCCAGTTGATCCTCAGTCTTAATTTTGCCGGCTTATGCTTCGCCAGTATGATCTGTGGCCCTCTTTCTGACGCAATTGGTAGACGCAAAGTGTTGTTATCCGGAATGCTGCTATTTTTTGTCAGCAGTTTAGGATGCGTATTTTCTGAAAATTTTACCACGATGATATGCTGGCGAATCCTCCAAGGGATGTCGGCTTCTGTTCCCATGGTTGTCGCCTGTGCAGTGTTCCTCGATAAATATTCTCTGGAAAAGGCGAGCCAGCTGATTGGAATTTTAAATAGCGTCATTACCGCAGCAATGGCAGGGGCACCCATTTTAGGTGCCTGGATCACCAACCATTTTCATTGGCGTTTAAACTTTGTGATCATCGCAATTATTGTTGCGTTATCTCTACTCGGTACTTTTTTATTCATTGATGAGTCTCTTCCCAAAGACAAGCAGAAACCCATACAAATCCGGGCGATCCTAAATGATTATTACACGCTCATACGGAGTTTTAAATTCACGAGTTTATGTGTCATTGCCATGCTGCCTTTTACAATCATTGTTGTTTATATCAGCAACCTTTCCTTAATTTTTATTAACCATCTCGGAATTTCCCCCGATGCTTTTGGGTATTATCAAGCAACGACGATGGGAACTTATGTGATTTTTTCGGCATTGGGCGCAAAGTTGATCGCTAAAAAAGGCTTGGAATATACCAAAAATTTAGGAAGCCTTATCACCATCACTGGAGGCACCAGTTTGGCAGCCACGGCACTCTTCAACCCCACATCTGCCATCCTGATTTGTCTCTCTATGTCGGTTTTTGCTGCGGGCGGATCGTTAATCGTTGGGATCTTTTCTATGAAAGCACTGGAGATCTTCCCTGATATGAAAGGGACAAGTTCTGGCATGATGACTATGATCCGACAGTTACTGGCTTCTGTGCTGGTGATTACCTCCGAGCTTTCTTTTAATGGAACCATCGTACCCGTTGCCATGATTGCCTTTATCTATCTGTGTGTTTCAGTGCTTCTCTACTGTTTACTTCAGCTCAACCCTAAAACTAAAGTTTCAACCGCATGAGTTTTCCCTTTCAACTCGTCGATCTCACCCACACGCTCACAGTTGAAGCGCCTTCCTGGAATGGTAGCTGTGGTTTCAGCCACGACATCAAGCTGAATTATGAAAATTCCACCACCGAGGTTAAATTTCGTGTCCAACAAATAAAAATGCATGCAGGGATTGGCACCCATGTAGACGCTCCCGCCCATTGCATTCCGGGAGGAAAATGTATTGCCGATTTAACACTGAATGAATTAATTGCCCCGTGTGTGATGATCGACGTTACGGATAAAGCACATGCGCGCTACTCGGTCACAATCGATGATATCACAGCATTCGAAACACAATATGGTCCGATCCCTAGCGGATCACTCGTGATTTTTCACACGGGATGGGAGCGGTTTTGGACCACCCCCAACGAATACCGAAACCAATATTTTTACCCCAGCGTTTCCAAAGCCGTGGCAGAGTTGTTGCTACAAAGAAATGTGGTGGGACTTGCCATCGATACACTCTCCCCCGATCGCCCCTCCGATGGATTTCCAGTCCATCAGCTGATCTTAGGTGCCGGAAAATATATCGTTGAAAACATCGCCAATGCCATAAAACTACCCGCAACGGGTGCCTATTGCCTTACCCTACCGATCAAAACACAGGACGGAACAGAAGCACCCGCGAGGCTCGTTGGGTGTATTCCTAAATGACTTACATGAAAACGAAAATCTAGCGTATTTAAAGCCATTTTCTGGATCCCCGCTTTCGCGGGGATGACAAACACCAAAAGAAATCTTTTAATAATCAACTAATCAACTAATCAACTAATCAACTAATCAACTAATCAACTAATCAACTAATCAACTAATCAACTAATCAACTAATCAACTAATCAATATTGTCATTGCGAGCATAGCGAAGCAATCTACAAAAATACTGATACTTCCGAAGTACCTTGTGACTATTTAGTAGTTACACTTTATTATTCTTAATCAATTCTAATTCTTCCCAGCGTTCATATAAACCTTCTAAGGTGGTATCGATACTTTTCAATTCACTCAGTTTTTCTGCCATTCCTTTTTTATCGTGATAAAACGCCGGATCTGAAAGTACTTGCTGCAAACTCGCTTGGATCCGTTCAAAGTGGGCAATCTTTGCCGGAATTTCTTCTAACTCTCTCTTCATTTTAGAATTAAAGCGAATATCTGCAGGATTTTTAGTGCTGGCACGGTCTCGCTGAAGATTCGGCTCGGATTGCTTAATCACTCGCAAAAAAGGGATAGCATCATAACCACCAATGTACTCAGTAATTTTACCTCCTCCCGAAAAGTACAGTGTGCTGGTAGCCACTTGATTCACAAAGGTTCGGTCATGACTGACCAGCAATAGAGTACCCTTATATTCACCCAAAATTTCCTCTAAGAGTTCTAATGATTCAATATCCAGATCATTCGTTGGTTCATCTAAAACTAATAAATTATTCGGGAGACTGAACAACTTTGCCAACAACAAGCGATTACATTCTCCCCCAGAAAGATTCTTCACGGGCGTTCTGATCCGCTCCGGCGTAAAGAGAAAATCTGACAAGTAACTGATAATATGTTTATTACTCCCGTTAATCGTAATGGTTTCTCTTCCCCCACCCACATTTTCAATGGCAGAAAGTTCAGGATCAATTCCAGACCGCAGTTGATCAAAATAACTAATCCTTAAGTTTGTTCCTAATTCAACTTTTCCGTTTTGAGGTGAGATTTCTCCCAGTAATAATTTTAATAAAGTACTTTTCCCAACCCCATTAGGACCCACTAAGGCAATTTTATCGCCACGACAAATTCTGATCGTAAAATTTTTCACCAAACACTGATGGTTCACTGTGTAATGAATGGCTTCGGCATTCACCACCAACTCCCCAGAGAGCGCTGTATCACCGGTTGTAAATTTGGGTTTCCCCTGAAATTCAAGCCGATGTTCTCGTTCTTGCCGTAATTTCTTTAAGGCTCTAACCCTGCCTTCATTTCGAGTTCGGCGAGCTTTGATCCCCTGCCGGATCCAAGTTTCTTCTTTCGCCAGTTTCTTATCAAACAACTGATTTTGTTTGATTTCGGTTGCCAAAAAATGCTCTTTATCAACCAGGTATTGATCATAGCCACTGGACCAAGAAGTTAACCTTCCTCGATCTAATTCGATGATTCTCTTACTTAATTTTTTTAATAAGGTTCTGTCATGCGTCACACATAAAACAGAACCCGAATATTGTTCTAAATACTCTTCTAACCATTCGATTGTAGCCAAATCCAAATGATTAGTGGGCTCATCTAATAACAATAGATCCGGTTTATTGACCAAAGCCCGAGCCAAACCGACTCTTCTCTGCCACCCGCCTGATAAGGATCCCATTTTACTGTCAGCAGGAAGTTCAAGACGAGTCAAAATAGATTCTATTGTTTGAATGAAATGCCAACCCTCTTTAGCCTCTAATTGTTTTTGAGTTTCTTCCAATTCTATTAACCAATTTTTTTCAGCCATTTCACCAGGCTTTTGCGTTAAACGATGATATTTCTTCAGCAATAGACCAACTTCTTTAAGACCCTCTGCAACAAATTCATAAACGGTCATCTCAGGTGAGTCTGGTAAGTCTTGGGATAATTCCGCAATTTTTAATCCAGGTTCTCGGTGAATTCTCCCATCATCAATGGGTAATTGATCCAATATGACTTTTAATAAACAAGATTTACCAACACCATTACGCCCGATGAGAAAAATTCTTTCCCTAGGTTCAATTTGAAAATTCACTTTGTCTAATAGTGGAACTTCACCAAAAGAGAGAGAAACGTTTTCTAAATAAATAAGTGCCATATTAAATCATGAATAATGTTATAGATTTTTAATTCGAAAATGCATCAAACCCTGTAATATGCTTCCCGACAATCAAATGATGAATATTATCAGTCCCTTCATAAGTAAAGACCGATTCTAGATTTTCCATATGTCGAATAACAGAATACTCCAAACTGATCCCATTTGCCCCTAATAAATTCCGAGCCATCCGTGCAATGGCTAAGGCTTCTCGACAAGCGTTTAATTTGGCTAACGAAATCATGGAAAAAGAAGCAAGATCTTTGGCTTTTAATTGGCCAATTCGAATATTCAATGACTGTGCCTTTTGAATTTCTAAAAACATTGTCACCAGATCTTTCTGAACCAATTGAAAGGAAGCCAAAGGACGATTAAATTGCTTACGTTCCTGACAATACTGTAATGCAGTATCATAACACGCCATTGCAGCACCCATGGCTCCCCAGGCTATCCCATAACGCGCTTCTGTTAAACACTTTAACGGTGCCTGAAGACCAACATTTGAAAGGGGCAAAAGATTTTCTTCGGGAACAAAGCAATTACTAAAGATTAACTCTCCGGTATTAGAGGCTCGCAACGACATTTTCTTTTTGATTTCCTGCCGTTGAAACCCCTGAAAATCTTTTTCAACAATAAATCCCCGAATGCCAGCCACGGTTTTTGCCCAAACAATGGCAAGATCGGCGATCGTCGCATTGGTGATCCACATCTTAGATCCATTCAATATCCAACCACCCTCGACTTCTTTAGCCGTTGTTTTCATGCTATTAGGATCTGAACCTGCGTCAGGCTCCGTGAGACCAAAACAAGCAATCAGCTCTCCTGTGATCATTTTCGGCAAATATTTGCGCTTTTGGATCTCACTCCCAAATCGATAAATCGGGTACAGGCACAACGAATTTTGCACCGAAACAAAGCTGCGTAAGCTACTATCTCCGCGTTCTAATTCTTGACATACCAACCCGTAGGCCACAGGACTTGCAGCCGCTCCCCCGTATTCGGTTGGTAAATTGAGTCCCAATAAACCCAATTGAGCCAGCTTTGGAATAAGAGATCTCGGAAATTTTGCTTCTTCATAAGCATCTGGCATGAGAGGGTTAACTTCTGACTCCACAAAGCGACGAACACTGTCACGAATCATTCGTTCTTCGTCGGTTAATTCCTGATCATATAATAAAAAATCTTCCATGGGGTTTCCTTGTATCAGGAGCCAAGTCTGAATTTGGACCTATCAGATCCTTTTTTTATCCACTCAGTGCAATTTTTGTAAACGAGCATCGGCCATTCGAGCAGCCGTTGATGTGGGAAAACGTTCCCGGGTTTCGATAAAGTATTCCCGCGCAGCCACAAAATTTTGTTTTTCTACTTCTATCATCCCCAATTTTAGCAATGCATCCGCCACTTTCTGGTGATTGGGAAATCGAGTTGTGACATGTAAAAACTCTTGTACCGCTTTATCTAGAAAACTTATCTTTTTTTCTGCCTCCCATTGATTGGTGAAGATTTCACCCAACCAGTAATGCGCATTGGCGGCATGCTCACCGTCGGGAAAACGAGTAACATAGTCTTCAAATCCGGTGATGGCTTCGCCATAACGCTTACTCCGCACAAACTGATAAGCTGCGTCAAAGCATTCTTTCTCTGTAGTGGCCGCAGCAGATAACGGAGGGGTTGGTTCAATCACTTTTACGGGTTCAACCCCTTCGAGTGACGACGGAACGGTCACGGCCTCAGAAACGCTCGAGGTTTTAACAGGCGCTTCTTCGCTGATAGGCGGCGTCGCCCGTACCTCTACCTTTCTTTTTTCTTTAGAACGAGGGGAGCTGGGCTGCGATTCCGTTAAACGTTTGTCCAAATCTAAGTAAAAATCTTGCTGGCTTTTTTTCAGCTGTTGTATTTCATGCTCTTGTGTTTCAACCAGACCTCTAAGCTCACTGATTTCTTGTTTTAAAGCATCGATTTGTTTTAAGGTTAGAAACGCTGCTCGATCATCAGTGGTATTAGCAACCACTGACGATCGGACAACGGGATCTCCTGTGCGAGACTCAACGGTAGCATAAGCGCCGACTAAGGTCGGAAAACCATAAACACACATCCCGCCGATGATCCAACCCAGTAATCGCATCGTTTATTCTACCTCATACACAATAACTGCTCGACGATTTTGACTCCAAGCAGATTCATCATGCCCATGAACCGCGGGTTTTTCCCGACCATAGCTCACAATACTGATCTGCTCTTGAGGTACGCCCTTTAACATTAAAACATTGGCCACTGCCTGTGCTCTGCGTTCGCCTAATGCGACGTTATATTCACGGCTTCCTCTTTCATCGGTGTGACCTTCTACACGAACTTTCGATCGAGGAGAATTTAGCAAACGCTTGGCGTGTGCATAAATTGAAAGAGTGTCTTCATCGTTCACATCAAAGCTGTCGTAGCCAAAATGGTAAGTTCTTTTCGCTAACAGATCCTTTTCTTGCTGCGGAGAAAGGTTAGTGCCATAAAACTGCACACTATCACCCACTCCATAATTATCCGATCCCATCCCCCCGTTTTTCTTAGTTGAACAAGCAACTAATCCAACCGATAATGCGACGAACAACGCTGCTTTCAATATCTTAACCATCACCCTCTCCTTTCTAAACACTTTTAACATTAAACACTAAGATTTCGATAAAGCAAATGGAGACCACGCCGGATCCTTCACATTGCCTTCCCGTGCCGGTAACCGAATTTTAACCCGGCCGTCTAACGAAACGGCTCCCAGGACTTCCTTATCACCTTCTTCTAATCCAAACAGGACCATCATACCATTGGCAGCCAGGCTGGGAGAATCACTTAAACTAGAGCGCGTTAATAGTTTCAGTTCCCCAGTCTTCAACGACTGCACCGCAATACTAAATAACCCGTCATCTCCCCGGTGCAACATGACCAAACGTTTCCCATCGGGTGTCACCGACGGCTTCGCATTATAGTCTCCCGTAAAGGTTAAGCGCTCAACCTTTTTGGTTGCTAAAGCGACCTTGTAGATTTGCGGTTTCCCACCTCGATTAGAGGTAAACACCACTGCATTACCATCCGGCGTAAAGTAAGGTTCTGTGTCAATACTGCTTCCATCGGTTAAACGGTTCAGCTTTTTCTCTACTAAGTCAACCAAATATATTTTAGGGCTCCCATCTTTTGACAACACAACTGCCAAGGTTCGATTATCGGGTGACCACGCAGGTGCTTGATTCAGACCCGGAAATTGTGTCACTTTCTGAACTTTACCTGTAATCACATCGACAATGTTAATACTCGCGCGATCTTTATCAAAAGAGACAAAAGCAATTTGCCGACCATCCGGTGACCAAGATGGCGACATCAACGGAAAAGTCGAACGATACAAAGGTTTCGGATTGAAGCCATCGGAATCAGCGACCTCTAAAGTATTGATATCTCCCTTGGTACCGGGTAAGACCGAGATATACGCAATCCGGGTAGAAAAAATTCCTTTGATCCCAATAAGCTTTTCAAAAATTAAATCACTGATATGATGCGCCAAAGCTCGAAATTGCTTTGGCTCAATATTATCAAATTGCATGGCCAACAAGGGAGCTGAACCCATATTGCCGGTTTTTTGCCGAATGACATCCAGTAATTCAAAGTGAACGCTATAACGTGAACCACTCACTTTTTGAATATGCCCAATCACGACGTCTTCTACCCCCAAACTTTGCCAGTAAGGAAAGTCTACTTGATGGATTTTATGAGGAAACTGTCTGATGTCATGAATCGGCGTTGCTTTAAATTGACCGCTGTTGTCTAAATCATTTCTGACCACTTGCGAGATATCTTCCAACTCACTTTTATCTGCCCCTTCCACGTTAAAAGGAACAATCGCAATGGGTAAACCAGAGGATTGCCCCCCAGAAATTTCGACATATATTCCCGCATGAACCTGAGAGACCATGTTCCAAAGGAAAATAACGCTTAACGCTAGTTTAATATTCATTATCTTACACCTTCTTCATTATTAACAAATCCAATAGGAAATTGTTTCAATTCTTGTTTTACCGCAGAATCTTCCAGTAATGGAAAGGGTTGAGTTTTATAAGCAGCCTTGACCATCGCATCATCATAAATAGCATTGCCGCTGCTTTTTTCCACCTTGACTTGAATACTTCTATCGGGAAGTACCGTAATTAAAAGAACACATTTTAAATCTGCAGGCAGCGTTTCTATGACCCGTTTGTTTCTTTTAACTTCCTGCCCCCATAAGCTAGCAATTCTCTGTGCTTCACTCACTACCTTTTCATGTTTGGCAGCTGCCGCTCTTTCTGCATCTTTGGTGGCTTTAATCCCCGCCAAACGTTTTGCCTCGTCTGCTTTACGTTTTTCTTCTAATTGTTGTTTTGCATCACTGTGTTTTTTTTCTTCTTTTTCACGTTCGCTCTTTAATGCTTTTACTCTGTCTTGCTCTACCTGTCGTTCGTCATCCAAGGCAACCAGTTTTTTCTTTTCTTTTTCCTTTTCGGCTTTGAGATTATCCAGTTGTTTTTTTTCTTTTTCCTTTTCTAGCTTGATCTCCGACAGCCGATTTTGTTCTTCCTGCTTGGCCTTAGCCATGTCTCGTTTGAGTTGTTCCAACTTGGTTTGTTCTTGCTCTCTTTCCAATTTAACTTGCTCTAATTTCTTTGCCAGTTGTTTTTGTTTTTCTTCAACTTCTTTTTTTTGCTGTTTTTCCTCGGCCTCTAAGCGATTGACCTCTTCCGCAACTCTTTGCTCATCGACGACAACCGCTTGGACAATATCCGGGTTTGCAACCAGTTGGCGACTACCACGAGTAGCATCCACCGAAGGATCTAAACTAAACACCAGTAAAATGATTAACAAGCCGTGCAGCCCTAAAGAAGCGTAAAAATATTTGTTATACTGCATCAATAATTCTTTCACAAAAAACCCTAATTTTCGTAATGCTCTGTCATCAATCCTACTTTGGCCACTCCGGCGTTCTTCAACAAGACCATCGCTCCCATGACCTTACCATAATCAACACTCTTATCCCCTCGCACCAAAACAGCTCGCTTGGGATCCCGTTGCAGAGCCGCTTGGATTTTCACGGTTAATGTGGTGGGATCAATCGGATCTTTTGCTTGATCCAAATATAGATTTCCCTGACCATCGACAGATACCACTAATGGCGGCTTTTCGTCTTGCGGCATGACTTCGGCTTTCGCAACCGGTAAATCGATCTGAACACCCTGTGTTAACAAAGGTGCTGTAACCATAAAAATAACCAACAACACCAACATAACATCCACATACGGAACAATGTTGATGTCGGAAACTAATTTTCGTTTGGCATACCGCTTATTCATGAGAATCATCCTGAGAGTGACGATAATTTGCACTTGCAGCCGACTGAGGCTGTGCATACGCTTGCCGATGTAAAATACTGGTAAATTCTTCAAAGAAAGCTTCATAGCGATTCGTTAAACCCTGAAGACTGTTACTATACCGATTATAAGCAACAACGGCCGGAATGGCAGCAAATAATCCCATTGCCGTTGCAACTAAAGCTTCCGAAATTCCGGGGGCAACCATCGAGAGTGTTGCTTGTTGCACAGCACCCAATGCTCTGAATGAATTCATAATCCCCCACACGGTTCCAAACAAACCGATATAGGGACTCACCGATCCAACCGTTGCCAAAAAAGGTAAATGGGTTTCTAATCGTTCCACTTCTCTTGCCAAAGCCAAACGCATCGTTCGTTGTGTTCCTTCCATCACAGCAGCCGGTTGCGCAGATTGTTTTCGCAAGCGCACAAATTCCTTAAAGCCCGCTAAAAAAATTTCCCCCGAGCCGCCAATTTCCCCTTTCTGCTCTGCAAATTGATGATACAACTTGTTTAATTCAATCCCAGACCAAAAAGTATTTTCAAATTCACTGACATTGCGTCGTGCAACGCCAAAGAGCTGCCAGCGTTGAAAAATTAAAGTCCAAGACACTACAGATGCCGCTAACAACAGCAACATCACCAGCTGAACCAGTAAACTAGCATTTGTGAATAAGCTAATAAGAGATTGATCGGTCGTCACTTTTTAAACTCCCCAACTAAAAATTCCGGTAATCTTCGGACTTGGTGTTGACTATTAATACAGGCCACTCGAATGTCCGCCTCGCACAGTATGCTTCCCTCTTTCGAATCTAAGTAGGCCTTTTGATTATAACGAATACTGGCGAAATTCACTTCTGCCACCGTTGTGACGATATATAATAACTGATCTAAATAAGCAGGTAATAAAAATTTAATGGATAGGGAATGCACCACAAATTGAGTATTGTGATGTTCCAACAAGTCTTTTAGTAAATAACCTTGTTCGCGAAACCCCTCGACCCTTGCCCGCTCGAAAAACTTAAGGTAGTTAGCATGATAAACGATTCCGATGGCGTCCGTATCTTCGTAATACACTCTTGTTGAATAAATAAACTGCAGCATTTCTACTAGCCTTGAGGTTTAGAGAAAAGCGTTATTCTATGCTAATCGCTCAATTTGTGAAATGTATCCTCAAGCACATCCCCTTAAAAGATAACGGTTATATGCCAACCAATTGAAAATCTGCTCCCTTGTATACACACCAATAGATTGGATTCCCCACTTTCGTGGGAATCATTTCCATGAAAATAACGACTGATTCTAGAGATAAACTCATAACGTGCGGAGAATTTCGTCATCCCCGCGAAAGCGGGGATCCATTCAAAAAAAATAAGGCTTAGAGAATTCTCTCTGGATCCCCGCTTTCGCGCTGAGTGATCCCCGCATTCTCACCGATATCCAACACATTGTTGTTCCTTGTTTCTCACCCTAAGGTACAAGCCGATGCGTGGCTCCACTTTAATACAAAGGGCTTCCATTATTCCTATCTCAACTAAATGAGTATAGATTTCCCCCAACCTCTTCTTTAGCTTTATGAATTCATGCCATACTAACTGCTGGGGATTATGGCGAACAACAAGTCTTCCTAAATGCACAAGTGATATTATCCTCCTATCTCGTCTGGTATTGGCTTGATAGGCTCTATGCCTCCCTTGAACTTCTGTCATTAAGCCAATCCACCATAACATGAGATTCAACATCATACCTGTAAAATACAACATCATTACTCGCTCTGATTGAGTTGAACGATTTCGCCTTAATCCTAACCCATAAATTTCATTCTTTATATCTCTAAAATTTTGTTCTATTTGCATCCGTTTACCGTAAAATAACACTATCTTTTGGGGTGCCCAGTTAAGTGTGCTAAAGATAACCCATCCTTGACGGTATTGCTTTGAATAGGCTTTTTCATGGTCTGGATACTTATTCTTTTTATGTACCACTTTTGATAGGCGAGGCTTATAGGTAGAAAGAATTCCTTCAATAGATTTTTTACTCTTCCCCAACTCTACCAAACCCAATGAATAAGATTCACCTCGTCGACTGAACGGAACCTTACTTACTTTCTTCCAACTTGTTTCTGATAACTTACGATATTGATATCGGCTATATAC
>JABDFC010000011.1 GCA_013286785.1 Gammaproteobacteria bacterium | reverse complement strand
TTCTTAAATTCCATGATGAATATTTTGTAGGCATCGAATTATATTTACCGATCGCGATCAAGTAAAGTTATTGTTAGCGATTTTTTTTCTAACGTGCTTGCCATTCGCTGTGTTTATTCTTCCCTTGAAATCTAGATTAAATTAATTTGAATGTTTATAATATCAATAATATGGAGATTAACTAATTGGACAAAGAAACAATACTTCAGAAACTAGAAGAGTTATTTCACTTTCAAGATTTAACCCAATTTAAAACACTACTCACATCTATCAAAATCTGATGATATGAGATGTTTCTTATTAAGACATCATCTTTTATAAAAAATAATGTCTCCTGGTAATGTTTTTCCGTGTTTAAATAGCCACGAGCATCTTCAATTTTAGATTCTTTGAAGTCATAATAAATCCTTTTATATAAATAATTATTATAGTTGCAATAACTTCATTTTTCGAAAAAGACTATGGCCAGAAACTTGACATTAACAAACTATTATAACTAAACTTACAAAGAAACAGGCGATAGTCAAGAATATCTTTCTAACCATACTTAACTCCTCTTTAACCTCTTAAATTCTGAACTTCCAGAGGTTTCACATAGCTAAGCTGTAAAATACTTACGTAACGCATCCATCCAAGGCAATACCATTACATCACCTATTTTTTTTGCACGACTTTCTTGTGAAATACAAATAGACTCACTATTTTTAATATCTTTGATAATTTTACTAAAAGCTGTTAAGTGATCTTCACGAACGTTATCTGAACTTTTTATTTCTATTAACAATATTTTTTTACCTGGCCTTTCTACAACCAAATCAATTTCCACGTTATCTTTAGTACCCAAGTAAGAGAATCTATATTCAGAATAATAATAACTAGCCAATCGAACACACTCTAAAATTATGAAATGCTCGAAAACATCTCCATAATAGCTCGTCCCTTTCTGAACTGGAACCGATAACATCATCGTTAAGGATCTACAAACTCCTGGGTCAAAAAAATAAAATTTCGGTTTGGACTTAAACCTTTTCCTAAATGACGCATGAAATGGTTCAAGGAAAAAACCCATTAGTGTATCTTCCAAAATAGAAAAGTACTGTTTTATGGTTTTATCATCGACACCCACATCTTTCGCCAAATTAGAAAAGTTAATTACTTTCCCATTGCATTGAGCAGAAACTTCAAGAAACCTTCTAAAAGGATCTATTTTACGTATAAATTGTTCCAACCAAATTTCTTCTTTTAAATAGGTTTGAGCATATGCCTGCAAAAACTTGGTTTTATCTTCTTTAGTTTGCATTTTATAAACAACCGCAGGCAATGTCCCCCAACATAATGCATCATCCAAATTAAAACTATCACCAATCTCTAATGCAGTAAACGGGTATAAATTATATACAAAAGCTCGACCAGCCAATAAATTAGCACCTCCATGGCGTAACTTACGCGCACTAGAACCAGTCATAATAAAAATTTTATCAGTGCCTTCTATTAATTGATGCACAATATCTAAAAGCTTGGGTAACTTCTGTATTTCATCGATAATGACGTATTTTGTAGTGACATCTAACGCCATAACCTCTTGCTTAAAACTCACGGGTTCTCTGGCATATCTATCTTCCTGAACCGGATCGAGCAGATCAATCCACAAAACATTTTTATCTCTAAAAAGATGTTTTAATAAAGTACTCTTACCGGTATTTCTAGCCCCAAACAGAAAAAAGCTTCTATTTAAGGGCAATTGTAATAATCTGCTTACAAACATCATTTATAGACTATACTCCGAATATGTCCGCCATTTCCGGAGTATAGTCTATTGACCTCTGCAGTACAATAAAATGAGCAGTTATTCTGCTTCGTCGCCAGTATACTGTTTTTAGAATCAGTTTTTTAATCTAAATAACTGCCCCGTTAGTCTTTTAAGGCTAAAGCAGAACCAGCAGCAACCCCTTTTGTTTTTGAGGGATGTCGCGACCAGGGACGGTAAGTAGCGCCAAGGACAGGATGTCCGTTCCCGAAAGAACAAAGGGGAGTTGCTGCCGTTTGAGGTATATGGACTGTCGTTCTAAATAAAGCTTAAAATAATGACAAGGCGAAATCTGTAATGAGATCCGTGAAAGAACGATACCACTTTAAGGACTAACGCTTATTCAGTCTTTCATCGAATGTAAATGGCTCCTCAGGATAAATTTTAATTTTATCAAAATCCGGGTGCTGGGGATTAATAAGATAATTGTATTCTGAATGAATCAGAACAGAAGGTACTCGTAAAGCTGCAGACTCTTTGTTTTTTAGCCACAAAGTACCAAGATCTTGAGTGGCTAAAGGGATTGGTTTTACGGACCAATGATCAGGCATATTCTCTAAAGGCATAATGAATGCTTGCGGTATATCAGCACGAACCGAACAAAACTTTATTTCATGAGGTGGGAAGCCATCAAAATTAGCAAGCGTTTCTAGCGCAGCAAGCGCTAAACTCTTCGAGGCATAAACAACAGCATAACCTTTATGATGCCATCTGCCTTCGTTATTTCTGGATCCTTCTCCACTATAGGCAGTTGCTGCATATTTTGCCTTGATGATCCGAAATACGGATATGAAATTCACGAATAAATCCCATGCTCAATACGATTCAGTAATTTTTCGACCTCTCGACTACCCACTTCAGTATCCAGTAAGCTTAGAGGGATTTCCCCCCCAAGCAGCGTTTTAGGTGTACTCAACCAGTTTAAGGCAAAATCTTTATTTTCTAATACGACAATTGCCAAAGCGTAAATGCTAACAAGGCGGTACAGTCGATCACTTTCTTGCGTATCTAATTTTTGTTCTTTTTTTCGTCTAGCGAGAGTTCGTGTATTTAAGCCAAGCGAACGAGATAGATCTTGTTGAGTGAGCTTTAATTCATGGCAAATGTCTGTTAATTTTTTGAATGAAAGACCCGCTCGAATATGCGGTAGCATATCCATTTCGGAATGGATTGCTTTAGGGTTTAAATGCATGATTTTTGAAATTTCATTCGAAACTGTTTTTTCTAAAGTTCTTTCCTGGCTTAGCGATGGGTGTCGTGGCGCTGATGTTGGCATGAGAAGGGTTCCTCGAATAAGTGACATATGTCATAAATATAGCAGACATTTGTCCATAATATAATAACTGTTTTTAAATACAGATATTATATTATTAGAATAACTGCCCAGGCAGTTTTTAAAGCTGAAGCCTGAAAGGCGGCAATCCCCTTTGTTTTTGAGGGATGTCGTAGCCAGGGATGGTAAGAAGCGCCAAGGACAAGATGTCCATTCTCGAAAGAACGAAAGGGGTTGCTGCCGCTTGAGGTATTTGGGCTATTACGGAGAACCGACAACCGTACCTGCTGCCGTATCGTACGTCACGGTGTTTACTTCCCCGTTGAGCGTATAAAGACATTGACTAGAAGCCGTCCCAATGGTTGCAACATAGCAATTCGTTGCCGTGCAAGAACCCGCAGCAGTTTCTGCTTGCGGTGGATTCGTTAAGATAGCATTCCAAATCGCGACACAATCCGCGATAGCAGGGGTAACACCCGCACTGTTATCCGGCCACCCTAAGCTATTGACGTGAACAGAATTGCTTTCCAGAGTGATGGTACTTCCACCAGCCGCAGCAGATGCCCCGGCAGAAATCCAAGCCGAATGTGAAATGGCAACCGCAGCAGACATACCACCTGCAACGCCTTGATTTGCTGCATTTCGAGCTTGGGTTGTTAAATTGGCAAATTTTGGTAGTGCAACCGCAGCTAAAATCCCAATAATCACAATCACCATTACGAGTTCAATTAAGGTGAAACCCTGTTCTTTTGACATAGATTTAATCATGGCTTAGCTTCCGGCTTTAGAGCAGACATTACAAAGTATAGTTAAATTAACTGAAAATTCCTAATCTTTCCAACTTTGCAAGAAACTGCAGCTAAGGCTCATCTATTGCCATCGGTTATGTTCTAACATCAACAAAACCAATCAATGCGATTGAAGGATGGTATACCCTCGCAAATAATTAACGAAATCCTGCAATTTTTGAATACCACTTGTCTCTGCCTGATGACACCAATCTTGCAAGGCATCCAGTAATTCTATTTGCGTGGCCGTCGTTCTATTCCAAATAGATTTAAGCTGCTGTTGTAAGTGGTAGACCACTTTTAAAGCGCTATTTCCATTCCTTTCTAAGAATTGATCCAATTGACGACGAATCGACTCATCCACCAAGAAATCTGCTCGAACCAAAGCGGGTTGTACTTGTCGTATCACATCACGATCTGCTACCAAAGCGTTTTGTTTCTCTTGTTTCAATAACGGTAAAACAACTGCCTTGGTATAAGCTGTCATGACTTGGATCCGATTGGTGAGTAAAGCCTGCAGCCCTTCGGCATCGATCTGCTTCTTGCCAGAAACAATAATCGGCTTTGGAACCACTCGTTTGACTTTAGCAAGCTTTAAGAGCATCAAAGATCGGATATAAAACCAACCAATATCAAACTCCCACCAATTCACGGAAAGTTTCGCAGAAGTGGGATAAGTATGGTGATTATTATGCAATTCTTCTCCCCCGATCAAAATACCCCAGGGGAAAATATTTGTGGCAGCATCTAAACATTCAAAATTGCGGTAACCCCAATAGTGGCCCACACCATTGATAATCCCTGCGGCAAAAAATGGGATCCAAGCCATTTGAATCGCCCAGATCACTAAACCAGGAATCCCGAAAAGCACTAGATTGAGGATTAAGTTTAATAAGATCCCTTTGGCAGAATGCGGGGTATAGATGTGGCGTTCTAACCAGTCATCCGGCGTACCTTCTCCATATCGTTTGAGGGTCTCTTGGTTTTTGGCTTCCCGACGATATAACTCTGCCCCTTCCCACAAAACCTTTGGCAACCCTAAAATTTGTGGACTGTGCGGATCTTCCTCTGTTTCACATTTTGCATGGTGTTTGCGATGGATAGCAGTCCAGGCTTTTGTTTCCATCCCTGTGGTTAACCAAAGCCAAAAGCGAAAAAAATGACTAATAATGGGGTGTAAGGTGAGCGCTCTATGCGCTTGGCACCGATGGAGAAAAATAGTCACGCCCGCAATGGTAATATGCGTTAGCACCAGCGTAGCAACAATATATCCCCACCAAGGTAAATCCAAAATTCCATAAAACATAAGAAGAACCTCCGCTTGTGCGTAGTTTAAGGAATTCCAAAGCGATTTACTAGGGAGTAAGATAAATAACATATTAAATTTTCAAGCGTCGCATTCACATACGCTCGTAGCAGCTATACTCCCTTCTATGAAGCTTTGCGACTTTATTGTGGTTAAAAACCTAAGCTATACGCACAACAACCTGGCCATTCCACCGTTGAATTTTACCGTACCTATCGGAAAATGTATGGCCCTGATTGGAACCAATGGGTCTGGTAAAACCACAACGCTCTCTCTGCTCGCGGGTCTTTTGCAACCCAATCAAGGCCAAGTTTTGATCCATGGGATCGATATTCACACTCACCCCTTATTGGCGAAGCCTTATATCGGTTTTCTCCCGGATCACCCCCCTTTGTACCCCGAGCTCACGGTCAGAGAAAATTTAGAGCACAGTGCAAAACTCCGACAGGTTCCCAATGAAACGATCCAAACAACCATTGATTATCACTTAGAAGCCTTAAGTCTAACCCAGCAAGATCGCCAAATCGTCGCAACTTTGTCAAAAGGACAAAAACAACGCGTTGGCATTTTGCAAGCCCTGCTCCACCAACCAACGGTTTTACTCCTGGATGAACCAACACAAGGATTGGATACGCAACAGTTAGAAATTTTCCTATCGTTCCTACAGGAATATAAAAAAAAAGCTGCGATTATTTTTTCCAGCCATCACCTATACGAAGTGGAGTCTCTTTGCGATTCCATCTTACAATTTAACAGTCAAGGGATGAGTGTTCATGATTCTCACCATTGCCCAGCATGAATGGCATAAATTATTTAAAACAGGAAAACTCTGGAAGCTCTTAGCCTTGTGCCAGTTTTTTCTAGGTCTTATTTTTTATTGGTTAATGGCAGAATTTTTGCAAAACACACAACAAAGCTTTGTGAGCAGCAATCCTTCATTTGGGATCACTGAAAAAGTTATCCACCCATTATTTGCTTGGACAACTTTATTCTTTTTTTTCATGACACCGTTATTCGCCACTCAAGCCATTACTCACGAAAGAAAAGCACACACGCTTCAGCTGTATTTAACTTCAGCCATTTCTGTCAGAGACATTATCTTCGGGAAATTCTTAGGGCTGCTTGCCGCACAGATTTTTTTATTATTACCCGTCCTCTGGATGCCACTCATCATCGCCCTGCATGACCATCTCGATTTTGGCCAATACTTAAGTGGTATGATTGGGTTGATCCTATTGCTTTGTAGTACTCTCAGCCTCGGGTTGTTTATTGCAAGCTTTGCCAAAGAACCATTAATGGCTGCCATTATGATGTTTGTAAGCTTTATCTTACTCAGTTTATTAGAATGGATCCCCCACTTCCTTGATCCAAATCGCAGCTGGATCATGGAATTAGCTTTGCTGTACCATTGCAAAAACTTTTTTTCTGGAATTATCAATAGCCGAGATATTATTTATTATTGTGTATTATCCAGTTTGTTCCTATATTTAAGTATACTGAGGTTAGAAAGAGAGCCAAGCACTCAGAGGCGGACATGAAGAAAAAATATATCCTACTCCTCTTAGTGGTTGGCATCTTAAGCACTGTTGGATATCGTCATCCTCTCACCTTTGACGCTACCGTTAACAAAAGCAATAGCTTAAGTTCTGCCAGCCGCCAATTATTGACCACCCTCAACAAGCCATTAAAGGTAGAGCTCTTTACCCTGGATCCTACTTATCGCGAACACATCAGTAATATTATTGCCCTGTTTCAAAAAGAAAATAAGAACATTCAATTATCTATTCACAAATCCCTCCCCGATCCCAGCAAACAAGCCAGATTTGGGTTGGAAGGTCATGATTATTTATTACTCACCTATGGCGGCGAAACAAAAGCTGCAGACATCGATCCCAGCAAGTGGAATGAACAAGCCTTTACCAATTTACTGTACCAAATTCTAAAGCGCGAAGCACAATGGGTTGTTTTTTTATCCGGCCATGGTGAACAAAGCCTCACTGGAGATGAAAGTCGCAATTTAAACCTTTTATACAACGAATTAAACACCAAAGGATTCCAAGTTGCCACTCTTAACTTGGGTGAAAGCGGCGTAATTCCGGATAACACTCAATTATTGATCATTGCTGATCTCAAAGCCCCTCTCCTCCCCCAAGAAACACATCAAATACTCGATTACCTAAAACTAGGTAAAAACTTATTGTGGCTGGCGAACCCCTACTCGGCGGATGACACAAAATTGGCTAATGCTTTGGGGATAGAATGGCAATCCGGCGTCATCCAAGACCCAAAAGCCCTTGCCATGGGAACACCCGATCCAGCGATCAGTCTCATTACCGAATATCCCGAGCATTCCATTACGAATTCGCTCAGTATGCTCACAGTTTTTCCTTGGTCTAGAGCCATTGAATACAAAAAAGCACATCAATTGGGTTTTAAAGCCAAACCCTTATTAGTGACCAATGCACAAACGACCTTAACACAGGGGGAACAACAACAAACCGGCCCTTTCACCATCGGTGTGGCTTTAACGAAAGATCAACAAAGGATCCTGGTCATGGGGAATACCCACTTTTTAAGTAATGCTGGTCTGAATAATTATGGAAATTTAGGCTTAACCCACAACCTTTTTCATTGGCTGAATGAAGCGGATATTTTATTAGCCTATGCCCCTAATACATTGATTGACTTAACCTTTACTCCCAGCCGCTTTAATCGAATGACTATCCAATACGTATTTCCCTATTGCTTATCCCTTGTATTCTTCCTCATTGGCTGGATCGTCAAACGTTCCCGTTACCAAAAGTATCACCCAAGATAACCAGAGAATATAGGTCAAATTTGATATTACACGGAGTCCATTCTACACTCTAACTTAGGCCTACTTTAAAACTGGTTCTGGAGTACACGCATGCCACGAATGGATTCTTTGGATTCGGCAAAAAACAAATTATTATTTAAAAAAAGAATTCATCGTCCGTGGAATCCCGATTCACTAGCAAGTACAGAAAACGAATCAACCGAATTACCCACTGAAATCTCGGCAGCAGACTACAACAATTTTGAAATCGATAGCCTTGAATTACAACAAATGCTCTCCGAGAATAGTCCAACACGCTCTGAAACCAGTTCCTACACAAACATAAAACATAAAATGACAATTGGGGGGTTTTTATCTCCTCAAAATGTCTTTTATCCCACAGCAAATGAACAACAAATACCACGACTGGATGAGCTAAAAAATAAAGAACAAGAAATCCTCCTCCAAGCACAAGATTTAAAGATTGAAAAAGCGTTAGAATACGCAAAACAAATTTACCTTTTAAGAAAAAAAGAAGAGGAAGCAAGAAAATCGGCTGAAAACAAAGCATTGTTTGCTATCCAACAAGCAAGAATCTCAGCTGAACAAGTTCATAAAGTTGAACAGCAACTCGTGGCTGAAAGACGATTAAGACTTGAAGGTGAAAAAACGAAAAAACAATTAGAAGAACAAATGCAACAATCTCTCAGAGAAATAAAAGATTTAGAGCAGGCAAAGCTCGAGGCAGAAGAAAAGATAAAAACAATCTTGCAGAAAACCACGGATTTTGAAAACAATCTTCAGCTGGAAACCGAAAAGAAAATCATTGAATTCCGCATGAAAGCAAAAGAGACGGAACAGAAAGCTGAAGAAAACGTCAGAACAACCGATTACACTGCGAATGAAAAAATCAGACAAGCCTACCTACAAGCCGAAGAAAAAATCAGTCATGCTCGTCTTCTGGCCGATGAAAAAATAAGATTATCTCAAGAGAATGCGAATGAACAAATTAAACAAGCTTATGCACAGATTGATCAAAAAATTAAAGACATTGAAACAAGAGCAGAGGCCAGCATTAAGATAGCACAAGAACAAGCTCATTTTCATGAAAAATCTAAGAATACAGCACAAATTTGGATCCAAAAACATCTAGACACTGCAGAGAAAGCGGAAGCAGCAAAAAATGATTACAAAAACAAATATGAGACAATCAACAAAACAGCGCAGGAACAAGAAACGCTTCTCAAAAGAAAAATTGATACCCTAACTAACCAGATAAACCAGCTCGAGAACCAAAAAATCATTGCAGAACATGAGCGCGATACTTTCTCGAACCAAATTGCGTTCTCGCTCGATACAGTTAAAAGAATGGAAACCATCGTTCTGAACGAAAGAAATTTAAGAAAAGTGTTAGAACAAAAATACACGGATTCTTTCTTTAGAGATGAGGAATCCAAGCGAAAACTAATCGAAAACACACTGGTTGAACTAACGAAAAAAGTTGGCGATACTGAGATTGAAAAATCTAAAGTTGAAGAAAATTTGATACGAGCTTTAGAAAATGTTCATAAGCTAGAGATTATGATAGAATCCGAGAAGGTTCTGAAAAAATCTTTGGAAGATCAAGTCAAAGAATTTATGCATAAAGTTCATAATCTTGAAAACTCAAAACAAGCCGAAACAGAAGCAAAACAAGCCGCCGAATCCAAAGTTTCCATCTTAGAAAAAGAAAAGAAATTCCTGGCACAAGAAAAGGCCGAAGTAGAGGATAAGGTAAGAAATTCTCATGCGCGAGCAATGGAATCAGAGAAAATAATGAAAAAATCAATAGAAGAATTAGTGGAAAAACTTCACAGCCTGGAAAGTTCAAAACAAGCAGCAACAGAAGCAAAACAACTGTCCGAGTATAAAGTCGGCGTTTTAGAAAATGAAACACAACATCTTATCCAAGAAAAGTCTCAAGTAGAAGAAAAACTCAACCAATCACATGCCCGCTCAAAAGATTTAGAATTAATGTTAGAAAATGAAAGACGCTTAAGACAAAAAGCGGAAAATCAAATAGATATTGAACGAGATGCCAGAAGAGCCGCTCAAGAAAAAATCAACCGAGCTATCGAAAAAGCCAATAGGACGGTACTCAGTGTACTGGGCAGTGGAACGACTATTGATTCGTCAAATGCTGAGACTTAAGCTGCAATTCTTCCCGAGTTTCGGAATGCGCAGGATCATGTGGAATACAATCGACTGGACAAACTAATCGGCATTGCGGCTCATCAAAATGCCCCACACATTCCGTACAAAGGTTAGGATCAATCACATAATGCTCTGTTCCCAGTGATATTGCTTGGTTTGGGCAAGCCGGTTCACAAACATCACAATTAATACATTCTGCCGTTATCATTAAGGCCATTAGACATCTACTCTTTTCATTAATCGGTTTTTTAAAGCATCTGCCACAACATCGGGCACAAAACTCGAAACATTTCCATTTAACGCCGCGACTTCGCGCACCAAACTGGATGAAATATAAGAATATTTCTCAGAGGGAGTTAAAAAAATGGTCTCAATGGAAGCATCTAAATGCCGATTCATATTAGCCAGTTGAAACTCATATTCAAAATCAGAAACGACTCTAAGACCTCGAACAATAGCGTGTGTTTTTTTTTCCCGAACAAAGTCCATTAACAGGTTACTAAACCCCAAAACTTCCACATTACCCAAATGCGCCAACACCTTTTGCGCCATTTCCACTCGTTCATCCAACGAAAAAAAGGGGGATTTTCTTTTATTTTCTGCAACGGCAACGACAACAAACTCAAACATTTTTGCCGTCCGTTCCACCAGATCTCGATGACCATTTGTAATGGGATCGAAGGTTCCGGGGAAAACCACTCTACGATTCGTCATACTTCTTCTCCGATCGATGATATTTCCTACTCATGGATTGTACGGCTTCCAGCATGGCGGAGACTTGTTCGGGATCGATATCTGGATAGATGCCATGTCCCAAATTAAAGACGTGGCCTGGCCCCGTACCATAGTCTTCCAGCAGTGCTGCAACTCTGTCGTGAATTGTAGCGGAAGTTCCATATAAAACCGCGGGATCAAGATTTCCTTGTAACGCAACTTGATGTCCCACCAATTCACGTGCTTTTCTTAAAGAAATCGTCCAATCTAAACCAATGGCATCACAAGACGAATTCGCCATATCAGCAAGATATTGCCCACTATTTTTAGTAAATAAAATGACCGGTACTTTTTTCCCAGGCAATAATGCCTGCATATCTTTTATGATCTTCTCCATGTAGTTCAAAGAGAATTCCACATAATCCGGGCAAGACAATAATCCTCCCCAAGTATCGAATATCATGACAACATCCGCCCCAGCTTTTACCTGAGCTGCAAGATAACCAGCAATCGTATTACTTAAATGTAATAAAAGTTTATGCAATGCCTGCGGCGTTGCATATAACATTTTTTTAATTTGATTAAAATTTTTTGAACTCTTTCCCTCTACCATGTAAGTAGCAATTGTCCAAGGGCTTCCGGCAAAACCTATCAAGGGAACTCTGGAATCTAATTCATGTTTGACCAACCGGATGGCATCCATGACATATCTCAACTCAATTTCAGGATCGATCGTCGGTAATTGAAGGATATCTGCTTCGGTTGTGACAGGATGATCAAAACAAGGGCCTTCATTTTCGATAAAATGCAACCCTAACTGAAAAGCATCCGGAATCGTTAATATATCGGAAAAAATAATGGCCGCATCTAAAGTAAATCGTTCCAAGGGCTGCAAGGTGACCTGACAAGCGAGTTCCGGGGTTTTACACAAAGTTAAAAAAGTCTTGGCTTGCTGCCGAACTGCACGATACTCTGGCAAATAACGTCCTGCTTGACGCATGATCCAAACCGGGGTTTGATCCACCGGCTGGCGTAGTAATGCTCGAATCAAACGAGGTTCTTTTGTCATAGCGACCATTATAACCAAGGCAGTCAAAGTAAGTCTATAAAATTTTTACCCGAAACTCATTGGTTCGTCACAATCGGATTGACAATTCTTGGGGTAATGAAGACAATTAACTCTGTCGGTTCATACTTAAAATATCGATTGCGAAATAATCCTCCAATAATCGGCAGATCACCAAAGAATGGCACCTTAACAATACTCTTATTGTCTATGATAGATAACACACCGCCTAAAACGACTGTTTCTCCATTATCAACCAATACTTTGGTTTGCACGTGATTGGTATTAATTTGGGGCCCTGCTGTGCCAGATGAAGTCCCAACACTATCATTGGAAATATTGAGATCCAAATTGATTTTATCATCGGGAGTAATATGCGGAGTGACTTCTAGTTTCAATGAGGCAGATTTAAAAGCCACACTCGCCGCCCCACTTGAAGTCGACTCTAAATAGGGAACATCGATCCCCTTTTCCACTGTCGCTTTGTTTTGGTCTTGGGTTATGACTTTAGGCTTCGCAATGGTTTTGCTCTTTGATTCATACTGGAGTGCATCCAGTTCTAAATCTAACAGCGTCCCATTGGGTAATTTTGCCAAAGCAAAGCCAACTTTTCCAGCGGTATATCCTGCCGCGCCAAAAGCTGTCCCAGCGCCCGTAACGCCTAAATCACTGAACAAGCCTTCGGTATTATTCACGGTAGGAGCAGTAGCAGCCGTGGTATAAGCCTGTTGCGTAATATTTGAGTTCGGGGCAGTACCCCCTGTAGTCGTAATATTAGAAGGCGGAACCACACTTTTCCCACTTCCATCAGTATAATCACTGATCGCTCGGCCTCTTTCAATGCTACTGCCAACCCCCAACCGACGATGCCCAATACCCGCATTGGCACCTCCCCCCAAGCGTACCCCCAACGCTTTTTCCAAGGTATTATCCGCTGTTATTATTTGAGTCGAAATTTCTACTTGCCTAACCGGGATATCTAACTTTTTCAATAACTCCCGAATATCATTTAAACGATTGGCAACATCTTGAATTAACAAGGTATTGGTTCTTTTATCGACCGTAATAGCTCCTCTGGAAGTTAGCAATGAAGAGGATTTATCTTTAATTAAAGTTGAAAGTGTCGTTGCATCGGCGTAATTAATTTGAAAGAGCTCTGATTTCACAGGACCTAAATCTTCGGCTTGTCTTTGTCCTTCTAACTCCACTTTTTCCCTGGCAGCGATCTGCTCTGCAGGACCAACGATTAAAACATTTCCCTGCTGTCTTTTTGATAATCCTTTGCTTCTTAAAATAATGTCCAGCGCTTGATCCCAGGGGATATTTTGCAACCTAAGCGTAATACTACCCTTCACTGTATCGTCTGTAATGATATTAAATCCTGAAAAATCTGCGATAATTTGCAAAACTGCCCGAATCGAGATATCTTGAAAATTCAAAGATATTTTTTCACCCACATATTTCTGCTCCCCATTTAATCCAGTCTGATCTTCCGCTGAAACGGCTCTAACATCTAAAATAAACTGATTATCCATTTGATAAGCAATCTTATCGTACTCCCCGGTTGCATTAACCGCCATATTTACAGTGTTCCCCTTGTTAGAGATGGTAACGGTTTGAACTGGTGTTCCAAAATCAGTTACATCGAATTGTTTGGTCAAACTTTCTGGAGCCGTGGCACCCAAAAAGAAGACTGTCAGCAAGCCACCGTCCTCTTTCATATCGACAGAAATTTTGGAGGAAGACAAATCAATAATCAATTGTCCCTCTCCTTGTTCTCCTCGACGAAAATCAAAAGATTTAACTTGATAATTTTTCCCTGAAGTAATAGCTGGCAAAACATTGCCTGATTCTGCAACACTGTCATCGAAAGTTACTTTCAACACATTTCCACTGACTTCCGTATTAAATGTATCCAAATGCTGAACATCAATGGAAAGACGAGTTTTACTGTCACCTTCAGCAATATTGATATTTTTAATTAAGCCTCCTGGCAATATCTGCTTGGAAATATCCTGGGAGAATTGATTTTGAACGTTTGGAAAATCAAATACAATTGTTGGAGGAACTTCAACAGAAAAACTCTTGGGTGTCACTGCTGGACCAGTAAATTCCAGTAGTATTTGCACTTTGTTTTGTGCATCTGATTGTATCGTCAAATTGTTCAACTTAATTACTTCTGCTGCAAATGCCGTCTGATTGAACAGAAGATAAGCCAAGAGAGTCAATAGTCTAAAATTTAACCACACTCTATTGTGCACTTTTATTTTGCTTCTCATGGTCTACCCCTTCCTTGACTCTTTACGATATCTCTAGTCACTCCAATGACGCTATTATCCTTAGTCTTATTATTATTGTTATTACCGTTTTCAACATTACCGCTTTTACTATCTTCATGTAAAAAAGGCAGAGAAGTTTCATGACTTCGCCATCCTCCTTTACCATCGGGTAGCCATTCTTTGACATCAATTTCAGTATCATTAATCTTTTCAATTTGCCCAGAATTTTCACCAATATAATTCCCGATCCCCGCAAGGTGGACTATATTTGACGGATCTTGTATTAATGCATAAAATATACCTTCCCTTTCTAAAGTCCCAACCATTTTTAATGAAGACAAGGTAAACTCTTCCAGTTCTTCGCGTGGACGACTCAAATCCGGCCCCTCATGTTGATGCTTATAAGTATCTGCTGATGCTGCTCTCAGGGTAGAATTTGGGTCAAAAGGATCCCGCTCTTCTTCCGCTGAATATTTTATAACTATGGGTGAGGGATAATCCGGAATATTTTCCACATAACCTGACTTCTGTTTTTTCGTTTCTTTGACGAATTCAACCACTCCTTTGTCTGGACTCTGAGAGCACCCAGACAAAATTGGTATTAGCAAAAGAATAAGTATATTTCTAACCTTTAGTAGGATCATTTGTGATGAGCCTCTGGTGTCGACCAATAGGTATTAGCTAAAACATCCATGACTAACTGATCATTTTTAACACTCCTAATGACAAAATCATGAAGTGTTACCAGTCTTGGCATCGTGGATATACTAGACACAAATTCCCCAAAGCCACTATAATTTCCAGCCAAACTAAACTGTGTTGCGCTTTCTTGATAGAACCCTTGATTGATAACCGCCCCTGGTTTAATTGCAACAAATTGTACCCCGCAGCTCGTTGCCACTTGCGAAATATCTTCTAAGAGCCCCGCGGAATCACTGTGATCGGGCAACAGTGTTGTCAATGCATCGAACTTATGCTCTACTTGATCAACTTCATCACGATATGACTCTAAATTTAACACCTGCCGATTGGTATCAATATAAAGTGCACTTAAGGTAACCACGCGCCGCGTAGATGAATCTAACATTTGAATTTTTCCGCTTAAATCAAAAGCATATCCCAACATGAAAGTTATAATACAAGCAATGGTCAGAATGGCTCTTTTAGGCAATTCTGGCCAACTGCCAACATTGTCAATTTGAAGTTCCTCAAGTTTTACCCCTAAAAATTCCAATACTTACTCCTTAACATTTAAGTTCTGATAAAATTCAATTTTAAAGGCGAGACCTATTCCAGATTTATTGATAGAAACCTCGGTCAATTTAACATCTGAAAGCCAACGAATTTTTTCTAAATTCTGCAAAAAAACAGCAATGTTAGTGTTGCTTAACGAAACCCCCTGGATGTTAACAAAATACCTAATCCGTTTCACCTCGACAGCAGTTTCCTTGACAGCTCCTTTTCGATTGGCAGCTGCAGGTGGTGCCTTAGCCATTTTATTTTTGCCAGCGTCAGGATTGTTTGCATCCTCCATCTTTCTGGAGAACTCGGTTAAAAACACACCGTCGGGCAATGTCCTCGGAATCAAATCTAATAGTCTAACGATAGAAAAACGGTCTTCCTGTAAGGATTGAATTACATTAATTCGATCTAACAACAGTTTTCTTTTTTTCAATAACGCTTGTATTTCGTTTACTCTCGGCGTCATTCTTTGTAACTCTTTATTTATATAAGCAATATCTACATTATCACCTTCGATCCGATAACTAATAAACTGATCAATCATAATAACAATAACTAATGTTAGCGCAATATTTTTTGCCAAAACCACTAAAAATACTTGATTAAGTCTTTTCCTTAAATCTTCTCGCCAAGGTAATAGATTAATTTTTGTCATTATCAAAATTCCTCAAAGCCAGACCGCAAGCCACCATCAAGCCTGGCGCCTCATCAAACAAGGCCCCTTTGTTAACGTGTGAGGAAACATCAGCTTCTAAAAAAGGGTTGGCAAGGAAAGTCTTAATTTTAAGTTTACTTTGGATAAGAGTATCCAACCCGGGAAGTTTGGCAACCCCCCCAGCCAAAACAATATAATCAATTGTAGTTTCTTCGCTCGTAGAAAGAAATACTTGTAATGATCGGCTAATTTGTTGAACAACTGTTTCTTTAAATGGATTTAATACTTCCGTAATATAATCTTCTGGCAACCCTCCGTGTTTTTGTGCAATGTTAGACTCTTCTGGGGTTAATCCATAGCGACGTTGAATTTCATCAGTGAGGTGCTTCCCACCAAAGGCTTGTTCCCTGTTATATATAATATGAAGCTCACGAAAAATATAAACTGTTGTGATAGAACCACCTATATCAATTAAAGCAAAATTACACCCTTTGCCTTTTTCTGGTAAGTGATTCACAACCAAAGCAAACGCACGTTCGACTGCTAATGATTCAATATCGACAACAGTCGGCTTAAGCCCAGCTTCAACAATCGCAGTAACACGTGTGTCAACGGTATCGACTCTGGCCGCGGCAAGTAATACGTCTGCCAATTCAGGATTCTTTGCAAAAGGTCCTACAATTTGAAAGTCATAATACATTTGTTCTAAAGGATAAGGAAAGTAGCGTTCGGCATCTACTTCGATTTGCTCTGCAACTTGCACTTCGGCATAGGAACGACTGAGCTGAATAATCCGTGTCAATACCGACGAACCTGTTACTGCAACAGCAACGCATTTGCTGGACACGTTCACGCGTTTAACGAGTCGATGGATAGACTCGGCGACTTTATCAATTTCTTTAATATTACGCTCAACAATACTTTGGGGCGCGACCATTTCGATCCCAAAGGCTTCTACCACATATTTACCTTTCGTTCGGCTAAGCTCCACTACTTTGATTGCGGATGAACTGATATCCATTCCCATGAGCGGTGCTGAGCTGACTTTTAAAAAATCGAACACGACAGACTCCAATAGTTCGTTATCTTACTTTAAACGCCAAAAAATTTACAGCCCTCTAACTTAATACTAGTCTTACCTTGAAAAAAATCGAGTATTTATCATGTGTGGCATAGGACATTTTGGGTTTGGTATGATACAGGGTATCTAACAACCAAATTTAACTATTAGGATAACTTAATGGGGATGCTCAGCAGAATTATCTACCGCTCCGTGCTTGTCCTAATTGGGATCCTGACAGTCATTGGCATTGTGGGTTTACTTTACTTAGAGTCTACCCTGCCTTCTGTCTCGATGTTAAAAGACATGAAATTACAAGTTCCTCTTAGGATTTATTCCGAAGATGGTAAATTAATTGGGGAATTTGGCGAAGAACGCAGGACGCCTCTCAGTCTCCAAAAAATTCCCAAAAATCTCATCAATGCAGTACTGGCAACCGAAGACCGGCGATTCTATGAACACCCGGGGGTCGATTTTCGAGGTCTGATACGAGCGTCAGTCATTTTACTTACAAATTCCTCTATCAAACAGGGCGGCAGTACCATTACCATGCAAGTTGCCCGTAATTTCTTTTTAACCCGAAAAAAGACATTTACCCGAAAACTGTGTGAAATTTTATTAGCCCTCAAAATCGAAAAGGACCTCAGTAAAGACGAAATTTTAGAGCTCTATCTCAATAAAATCTATTTTGGCAAACGTGCCTACGGGATTGCTGCAGCTGCTGAAGTGTATTATGGAACCACCGTCGACAAATTAACGTTAGATCAAATCGCCATGCTGGCAGGCTTACCGCAAGCCCCATCCAATATTAACCCACTCCATGATCCTGAAGCAGCCTTTAAACGACGGAAACATGTCTTAGAACGGATGTTGTCTTATGACTTCATTACAGAGGCAGAGTACGAAACAGCCGTCAATACCCCGCTGCCAACGAAATATCACGGTCTTTCCGTTGAAGTAGAAGCACCTTACGTTGCTGAAATGGTCCGACAAGATCTTTTCTCTCGTTATGGAGACACGATTTATACTTTAGGCTATGAAGTCACTACCACCATTGATAGTCAACAGCAATTAGCTGCGAATTTGGCCTTAAAACGTGCCTTGTTAGAATATGATCAACGACATGGCTATCGTAAAGCCAAAATTCATTTCAAACTTTCTCGACAAAAAACCAACGAAGAAGAACTTTTAAACTGGATCAATGAGCTAAAAGAGATCCCAAGTTATGGGGATTTATTACCAGGCATTGTCATGCGAGTCGAAGAAACAAAAATCTCTGTACTGCTTCAGGATGGAAAATATATCGACATCCCCTGGGCGGGTCTGTCTTGGGCACGTCCGCAATTAAAGAACTATCGACTGGGATCTGTCCCTAAAAAACCTTCCGATATTGTCACCGTCGGGGATGTTATTTATGCAGAGCAAATGGAAAACCAAACCTGGAAAATGGTGCAAATACCTGAGGCAAGCGGCGCATTCGTCGCATTAAACCCGGATACGGGTTCAATCTTAGCCTTAGTGGGGGGATTCGACTACAACCAGAGTAGCTTTAATCGCGTCACTCAAGCCGAGCGTCAACCAGGTTCTAGTTTTAAGACCTTTGTCTACGCCGCAGCCCTAAATGAAGGATACACCCTGGCCAGTGTGATTAATGATTCCCCCGTGGTATATACCGACCCCGTGACCGGCGTCACCTGGCGGCCAGAAAATTCTACCAAAAAATTCTATGGCCCAACTCGATTGCGAGTCAGTATCATGCGATCGCAGAATATGGTCATTATCCGCTTATTACAAGCCATTGGGATTCAAAAATTCATTGATTTTAGTGAGAAATTCGGCTTTAGGCCAGAAAAACTACCGCCCTATTTATCTCTAGCATTAGGCGTTGCAGAATTCACCCCTCTCGAAATGGCAGCCGGTTATTGTGTGTTTGCCAACGGCGGCAATCGCATTAAACCCAACTTGATTAAAACCATTAAAGATTATCAAGGTCATTTAATTTACGAAGCTCCTCCTCCTACTGCTACGCCAGCAATTGATCCCCAGCTGGCTTTTTTAATGACCTCTGCGCTGAAAGACGTGATTCAAAGTGGAATTGGTACTGGCCACCGCGCCAAAAGTTTGGGTCGAAAAGATCTCGCTGGAAAAACTGGGACAACGAATGATTGGATGGATGCTTGGTATTCTGGTTACAACCGTGATGTGGTCGCAACCGCTTGGGTAGGCTTTGATGAGCCGCGTACACTCAAAGAATATGGCGCCATGGCAGCTTTGCCAATGTGGATGTACTTCATGGAAGCGGTTCTTAAAGACAAACCAGAACACAGCCTCGCCCCCCCACCCGGAATTGTCAGTATGAAAATTGACCCTGCCACTGGTTTACTGGCAGGCGATGATCAAACCAATGCTATCTATGAATTCTTTAGAGAAGATAACTTGCCAAAACAAACAGCAACCTCAACCGATGACACCCCTAAAAACGAGACTAACGAGAATCTAGAATCGTTGTTTTAACTTTGGGTGTTTGATCAAAGGCAAGTTCGAAGGATCCCCACCAGTGTGGTGAAGTACTTGTGACATATTTTAAGTCTTTTTTAGCGGTCTCGTTATTGATATTCCTTCAAAACCACCTTAAAATGGCGCCAATCACTTCTCTCTGGTTACTGCTATGCAATATCGATCTATCTACACATTTCTTTGGTATTTGATCCGGCCCTATAAATGGCACTACTTAGTAATGCTGATGGCTCCGATTTTAGGCGCATTTTATGACTTTGCCAACAGTTATGCCATAAAATTGGTGGTGGATGCGTTTTCAACCAACGAAGAGGTGACTTATCAAGCCTTATTTTTCCCCATTGCCCTTTTTATCAGCGCTCAAGTACTGCTGGATGTTCTCTGGCGTGGTTCCGATATTGCAGAATGGCGTTCTGAGCCGTATGTCAGGCAAGCCCTCTTATTAAAGGTCTATGACACCGTACAACACAATCCCTATCCGTTTTTTCAAAATACGCATTCTGGGACCATTACCAGCAAAATCAGAGGTATTTTAGATGGGTATGACAATTTCTGGGCAGCCTTGCACCATGATTTCACCCCCAAAATAGCTAACAGCGTCATTTTGACAGCAGTATTAGCGGTAGTCAATGTGAGAGTCTGTCTCTTTATTACTCTCTGGGCGACATGTTTTTTCGTCATTATGTACCACTTTTCCAAAACCCTGGATAAATTATCGTTTATTGTCGCAAACGATCGCCATAACATTTTCGGCTTGATTGCGGATAATATCGCCAATATCGTGACTCTGTTCTCTTTTGCTACTCGAAAAGCCGAACTGAAAAATTTAAACCAACTGATTGAAACTGATTTCACCCCCTCTAATATAAGACTCTATAAATTCTATTTTTTATCTAATATTGCTGCAGGCACTTTATACTGGAGCATGTTGATCTCTTTGTTTCTTTTCATGATCCATTTGCGCAAAACAGGACAAGCCACCACCGGTGATTTGGTTTTTGTGATGGGGATCACGATTAAAATGAGCTGGGATCTCTGGGAAATGATCCAAAAAATGCAAGAATATATGAGAAATATTGGTGACTTTAAAAGCGCCTTCGAACTGTTAAAATCTTCTCAAGAAAACTCTGAACCGACCATTGAACAACCCCTAAACATCATTAACCCCAGTATTGCGTTCGAACAAGTGACTTTTTCCTACGAAACGGGTAAGCAAATTTTTACTGATCTTTCCCTCGCCATTAAACCTGGAGAAAAAGTGGGGTTGGTGGGAATATCCGGCGCAGGAAAATCGACATTAGTTTCGCTGCTGTTAAAATATTTTACAATCAATCAAGGAAGAATTCTAATTGATGATCAGGATATTGCTCAATACTCTGCGGATACTGTCCGCAAGCATATTTCGGTCATTCCACAAGACATTCTACTGTTTCATCGCAGCATTATAGACAATATCCGCTATGGTGATATGAATGCATCCGATGAAGCAGTCATAAAAGCCGCCCATTTGGCAAATATTCACGACTTTATCTCAAGTCTACCAGAGCAATACCATACGCTGGTGGGAGAACGCGGCATTAAACTGAGCGGCGGGCAAAGACAACGCATTGCCATTGCCCGAGCGATTTTGAAAAATGCACCCATTTTAGTTTTAGACGAGGCAACTTCCAGTCTAGATACCGAAACAGAACAACTCATTCAAGCCAGTCTAAATGCTATTTTGGACGACGCTAATGTTACGGTTTTGGCTATTGCTCATCGGCTTTCTACTTTAAAACACATGGATAGAATCATTGTTTTGGAAGACGGGAAAATCATTGAAGAAGGAACACATCAAGATCTTATCACGCGAAAGAGTGTTTATCAAAAATTATGGGAATTACAAAAGATATAGACTTTTAGTCACGACTTATTCACTTAAAAAGGCTTTAATATTACGGAACTAAGACCCTTATATTGAGGTCTTCCCCCCACTTAGGATCATCTTCCGATTTAGAATCGTCATCCGATTTAGGATCGTCATCCCCGCGAAAGCGGGGATCCAGGATAAATAAAGTCATTTTTGATTGGACTCCCACTTTCGTGGGATTCATCCCCATGGAAATGACAGGACGTTGGCAGCTACAATTTTTAATCTGAATCTTACAGTTTCAATTTTGCCGCAGCCGTATTAAGCTCAATAACCGCGTTAATTGAAACTGCTAAATTAGCCCGTTCTTTCTCACTTAGGATGACTTCAACGATTTCTTCAACCCCTTTTTGACCAATTTTAACGGGAACCCCAACAAACAATGGTTCTTTAACCCCATATTGGCCTGGCTTTAATTTGGCAGCACACGGTAATAACCGTTTTTTATCCAGCAAATAAGACTCTGCCATTGCAATGGCCGAAGAGGCCGGCGCATAGAACGCAGAACCCGTCTTTAATAAATTGATGATCTCGCCCCCGCCTTTACGCGTGCGATCGACAATTGCTTCTAAGCGTTCGCGACTGATCCGTTTTTCGGCAACCAATTGTTCTAAACTCACCCCAGCAACATTACTTAAGCCAATTAATGGCACCATACTGTCGCCATGCCCACCCACAACGTATGCCTGAACAGCCTCGACAGAAACTTGAAACTCTTGGGCCAAAAACGTCCTAAATCGTGCAGAATCCAAAACCCCCGCCATTCCAACGATGCGGTGATCCGGAACACCAGAAAAATCTTGCAATAACCGCACCATTATATCTAAAGGGTTCGTGACACAAATCACAAAGGCTTCTGGACAATAGGTTTTGATCCCATCACCCACTGCTTTCATGACTTTCGCATTCACTTCGAGCAAATCGTCTCGGCTCATACCCGGTTTTCTGGGAATACCCGCCGTCACAATAACAACGTGTGCCCCTGCAATGTCCTGATAATCATTTGTTCCTTTGACATGACCATCAAACCCTTCAATGGGACCACACTGTAATAAATCGAGGGCTTTGCCTTGCGGGATCCCTTCAGCTATATCGTACAGGACGACATCCCCAAGGTTTTTCAACAATGCTAAGTGCGCCAGTGTTCCGCCAATATTCCCTGCCCCAATTAAGGCTATCTTATGTCGTGCCATCTCGGATCCCTCCTTTTTTTGGCTTACACTGGGTAATGACTTGGATACGGGTTTTCAGCAACCCCACTATCAATGGCTGCTTTTGCGACCGCTGCCGGAACCGTTTTTAATAAGCGCGGATCAACCGGCTTCGGTAATATATAGTCTGGCCCAAATTGACAATTTCCGCTAATCTCATAGGCGCTTAATACCTCTTCTGGCACTGGTAGGTGTGCCAAAGCTCGAATCGAGTGTACGGCAGCCACCAACATGGCCTGATTAATGCACCGAGCACGAATATCCAATGCCCCGCGGAAAATATACGGAAAACATAAAACATTATTCACCTGGTTAGGGTAGTCGGAACGACCCGTTGCCATCACCAGATCATCCCTCACTTGATAAGCTAATTCTGGTCTAATTTCGGGTTCGGGATTTGATAACGCAAACACCACCGGGCGGGGCGCCATCGTCTTCAACATTTCAGGCGTTAAAGCATTGGCTCCAGACACTCCAATAAAAACATCGGCTCCTCGAACCGCTTCCGCCAAGGTCCGTTGCCCTGTCTCTTGTGCAAAAGCAAACTTGTAGGGATTTAAATCACTTCGACCCACATGAATTATCCCCTGCCGATCGACCATCGTAATAGAATCTCGATGCGCTCCTAAAGAGATCAATAAACGCATGGTAGCAATTCCTGCAGCACCCGCGCCCAAACAAACAATTTTGGCATTTTGCAGAGTCTTATCTTGTAATTCCAGCGCGTTCAATAATGCCGCTGCAACAATCACTGCGGTTCCATGTTGATCATCGTGGAAAACCGGAATATTTAAACGTTCGATCAAGGCTTGTTCGATTTCAAAACACTGTGGACCTTTAATATCTTCTAAATTAATCCCACCAAACGTTGGTGAAATATTCACCACGGTTTCAATAAATGCTTCTGGACTTGCGGAGGCCACCTCAATATCGAAAACATCAATGTCTGCAAACCGTTTGAATAAAACGGCTTTACCTTCCATCACCGGTTTACTGGCCAATGGTCCCAAATTTCCTAAACCTAAAATTGCGGTTCCATCGGTAATGACTGCCACTAAATTTCCTTTAGCGGTGTAACGATACGCGTCCTTAGGATTAGCGGCAATCGCTCGTACCGGTTCCGCAACGCCTGGCGTATACGCCAAGGCTAGGTCTTTTTGAGTATCGGTTGGTTTGGTGATTTGAATACTTAATTTACCAGGCTTTGGCAGAGCGTGATAATCCAAGGCTGCTTGCTTTATATCTGTGCTCATAGAATTCCTTTATGGTGAAGAAAACAAAAAAAACATTGGCCTAAAATCTTGCTCCAGCAAGACAACGCCTTAAGTCCCTTCTTTGGTCTCTTTGGAATCTTCTGGCTGATTTTTGGCTAAGCTGAACCCACCAAATTTTTTCGCAAATTTATCAACGCGACCGGCAGTGTCTACAATTTTTTGTCTGCCCGTATAAAAAGGGTGGCACTCGTTACAGACTTCAACCGATAGATTAGAACCTAATGCTGAACCTGTCGTAAAAACATGACCACAACTGCAAGTGACCTGAATGTCACCGTACGCTGGATGGATATCTGCTTGCATAATAATTCCCCGAAAAACGACTAAAATTACCTCTGTCTCTGCCGGGAATCATACCGAAAGCCGGCCCTGCTTGCAACCGACCCTAGAAGAAAGTTAGTAAACTATTTTTTTCGCCAGTCCTGGGGCTCCCCTTCCACCCATTCCGAAATATGTTCTGGGGCTTTGACCACCGACTCACAGTCCCATCTCAAGTAGCCTGTTGCCTGATCATGCACATCTTTAGCCGCTTGCTCGACATCTGTATAAAAAGCCAATTCCTGATCATTAACACCCAAGACATATTTATTCTTCGGCTCAACGAGCGGAACGACCCAAAAGACACCCAATTTCGTTTTCAGATACCACATCGCAGTCCTTCCCCTAACCTCGTTTCGCCTTTGAAAAGTATAGAACAATTCCAGTGCGATTATGTGATAAACTGTTAGTCTATGCTACACAAATCCACAAATCCAATCGGTATTTTTGACAGCGGGATGGGCGGGCTAACCGTTGCAAAGACCATTACCGAGCTTTTGCCAAACGAAAATATCGTTTATTTTGGTGATACTGCCCACACTCCCTGGGGTGATAAATCGACTGCGGCCATTCAAGCCTACTCCATTCGAATTTGTGACGTGCTCCTACAACACCACTGTAAGTTCATTGTCATCGCTTGCCACACGGCCTCGACCGCCGCTTTTGAATTAGTCAGAGAATACGTCGGCAACAAAGCGCATGTGATCAATGTGATTGATCCCGTAATGCACTATATTGAAAAGCACCATTCCAACAAAAAAATCGGGTTGATCGGGACCAAACAAACCATTCGATCGAATACCTATAAAAAACGAGTTGATATGTTAAATCGAGATATTGACTTTGTGGCACTGGCTACTCCTCTGTTAGTCCCATTGATTGAAGAAGGCTTTGCTGAAAACGAAATATGTGAAACCGTTATTCAAGAATATCTCTCCCGTCCAGGGTTAGCCGATGTACAAGCTTTGATCCTAGGATGCACCCATTACCCCTTACTCAAACACTATATCCACAAATTCTACCGTGAAATTGTCGATATCATTGACGCTTCCGAAATGACCGCCATCGCATTAAAAGAACATCTGGGGTTACATAACTTGCTTAAACTTGAAGCACCTTCCAAAAAAATATTCTATGTTTCCGATCACAATGAATTTTTTACCAACACCGCCAAGATTTTTTTCCCAGGCGATATTCAATTAGAACCTTACCCACTCTGGGAATAATTTGTTTACCGTAAGGAGCAGTCATATGTCTCAGCTAAGAATTCGTTTCGTGACACTATTACTCACCGTCATAGCAAGCTTATCTTGCTTTGCCGAAATTGAAACGCAAACAGCCCTAACGCCCGAAATGTTGATGCAAAATGCCATCAAAGAGGGAAAGCTGAGTGATGTTCTCAATTTGATCGAAGCTGGGGTCGACATTAACCAACCTTTTAGCCAAGGTGTGACCCCCTTACATACTGCCGTGATCCATAATCAAGAAAATATCGTTGCCGTTTTACTTCAAGCAGGTGCCAACCCCAATGCATTGGACATCACAACGCAAGCAACCCCACTCCATTTAGCTTCTTTATACGGAAGAATGGGTATTGCAAAACTCTTACTGGGCCAGGGTGCCAATAAGAACGCGGTCATGAAATTCGGCATTACTCCCTTATTGGTTGCAGCCCAATTTAATCAACCTCAAATAGTACAACTCTTGATTGATCAGAAGATCAATGTCAATCAAGCCGATCAAGAAGGTTTTACCGCCCTGCACTTTGCTGCCCAAAATGGCAATGCTACCATCACTCGATTATTACTGGGTAATGGAGCCGATCCGAAGCTTCGAGACAAAAATAAAGCCACAGCCTTCGAAATTGCAGCCGCCAACCATCAAGGAGAGGTTGCCCAGCTCTTACAACAACGAGGTGGCAATTAAACTCATGGCCATTGAAAAAAAATCGACCACCGACTTGCTGAATCGCATGATTGAACAAGAAAAAACCGCCGAAACATTTGGTTTCTACTGGCATACCATTGACCAAATGTTGGAACAAGTCCGAAGTGAAAGTCACGAGATAAAAGAAGCTTGGTTAACAGGTGATCAGCAACACCTTAAAGAAGAGGTCGGTGATTTAATTAATGCAGCCATTAGCTTAAGTATTTTTTTACACCTTGATCCTCATGAAGTCATCCATTACAACATCGAAAAATTCCAACGTCGTTATGAGACAATGGTCAAACTCGTCGAACAAGATGGACTGCCTGATTTAAAGCAACAGCCTCTAGAAACACTGCTTTCCTATTGGGACAAAGCCAAAAAGAGTACCAAGACATGAGCCAAAGCTTAAAACTCAATCCCCAAAATACCAACGGAAATTTCTTGGTCATTGTGGAATGTGCCATCGAACACAACGATAAATTTTTAATTATTAAAAGACCAAAAGGAGTCCATGCCGGAGATCTTTTTGCTTTTCCTTGGGGCAAAGTAGAGTGCAGTGATGGACAAGAAGGTCATAATATATTAGTGGAAGCCGTAAAACGTGAAGTGGCCGAAGAAGTCGGCCTCATATTGCTCGATCCCATTCAATTTGTCGTCAGCAGTTATTTTATAGATTCCCACAATGTGCCTGTATTAGATGTTATTTTCCATTGTAAACTTGAAAAAACTTTAATGCAGATCCAAGCGTCTCCCCGCGAAGTCCCTGAATACCATTGGCTAAGCTATGATGAAATTTTGCTCCATCACAGTTCACCCATTTGGCTTAAACAATATCTCTCGGCCATTTATCAAAGTAATTCTATTTCACACTAGATCAGTCAGCATTAAGCACACAAAAAGACCAAATGAAATTACTTACACGGAATATAGACCTGACTCCACCACCCTGGAAATTATTCTCCAATAACAAACTTATTATTAAATTCAATAATAAGTTTTTTTGAAACTTCCCACTTAAGAATAAAAAAAATCAACATGGCCCAAACTAAAAAATGAGTAGAAATTTTTAATATTGGAGAAAATGGAATAAAAGAAATAATCGGAAAAAACAATGCTGCGAATATTCCAAAATATGCCAACAAAACGGGATAGCTACCTGCCCTTCGAACTTTCATTTTCACATCAACACTTGTTTTTACATTTGACTTCAATTTTTTGAAGAATTTTATCATAAAAGATTTCCTTTCTTTTGTATCCTTAAAAATAAAATTTCTTTCCCTTTAAAATACCTAAATCTTCATTTCATAAAAAATGTTACTTTGAGATTATAGATCATGAAATTGATTAATCCTAATCTGACCTTCAGGAAACGTAGCTATAATATCCAACTCTCCACCCAAGGCTTCGATGTAATTTCTCAAAGTCGAAAGATAAATATCTGTTCTATGCTCTATTTTTGATACACTAGATTGATTTATATGCAATTCTTTTGCCAACTTCTCTTGACTCACTACTCTAGCTTGTCGCAACTCATGCAATAACATCTCCTGAAGCATGCAGTTGGTTTTTGCTTTCGAGCGTTTTTGCGCATCACGAGACATCTTACTACGTAACTTTTTAAATGGTTTAGTCATAAGTAACCTCTTCAGATATCTCAGTTAAATGAGCTTCACCAGGGTATAAATATACCCTACAAGGAATATTCCGTCAATGGAATAATATGAAAAGTATATTAAATCTAACCCTCGTACTTCGCTATAATAAAGTCTAGAAGGAAGGATGATCTCCATAAATTTTACCACCAAAAACGTTATTAATATTAATCCTGTTAAACGTCCTTTGATGTTTTTAAAATCCGGGGTTAAATTTAGACATTGACAATTATGTTTATAACCTTGATAATAAATGCTTTTTCAAAAAGCTGGATACAAATAGGAAGATGTCTTGTTAGTACTCATTGATGAAAGTGGTTGCCCTGGTTTCAAATTAACAAAAGGGTCAACGCCCTATTTTATATTAGGGATGGTCATCTTTAATGATTTTGCACAAGCTGAAGCAGCTAATAAAACTATTGCGGAACTTAGGCAATTATTAAAAATTAATCCGGAATTTAAGTTCAGTAAAACCAGGTCAGAAATTAAAGATAAGTTCTTTGATTCCATATGCCAACACAATTTTGAAGTAAGGGCACTGGTTGTAAACAAACAGAATATTTATAGTCCGAAATTAAGAAGTAATACTGATGCATTTTATAATTATTTTCTTAAGTCTCTAATGGAGCATGATAATGATATTCTACAAAATGCTTCCATCAAAATTGATGGTAGTGGTGATAAAGAATTTAAAAAGGCACTTGGGGCTTATTTGCGCCAATCTATTAGTCACTATAAAATCAAAAAATTCAAATTTACCAACTCAAAAAGTGATAACCTTATCCAACTGGCGGATATGGTTGTCGGAGCTATCGCAAGAAGTTATAGCGTAAAGCGCACCGATGGAGATCGGTGGTTAAAAGTACTCAAAAAAAATGGTAAAATTAAGGATATCTGGGACTTTAAATAGGAAGGTGAGCGTCTTTTGTACCCTACTCTAGAGATTTCTAGAGAAGTGCACCATCCGGTGCCGGTTCGGGTACAAAGACTAGGTATTAGAAGTATATATAATTGATGACCTTTCCGTCAATAGGTGTATTTAAAAGATCTTTCTTATTAAAAAAGATGGCAAGAGCGGCCTTCACTTTATATTTGGGAGCTTAACACCCCCCACTTCTTCACCTTGAGTAGTCTCCAAATAAAGCAACTGTACATTACAGATACTGTAATAAATAACAGCTATTTGAGGTATAGGTATACGGTGTATGACAGATTTGGATACGGGGATACGGGATACGGTGTCGGATCCTTACATATGACAGATTTGTTTTAACTCGTTATATTTTTCTAAAAGCTGAGCGTCTTTTCCCAAAATTACTTTTAATCTCCGACAAATTTGAGACACTGCAGAACCTGAAAGCCCTTCAAATTCAATAGCTATTTCTGGATGACTTCTTCCTGACAACTGAGCAGCCAGAAGAATTGCAAAATTCCTTGGAATTTCATCTTTCTTCTTATTCTTCTTTTTAACCATTGAATTAATTGTAACTACAAAAAAATTCGCGGTTCTTTCTATTATGATATTTAATGTTGGCATTAATCTCTTTTTTAATTCCAGGCAACCCGTAGCATTATAAGTCTCATTTGTTGATGATATGCTGCGCGCAACTTTTTCCTTAAAACTATCTGATCCTAAGATTGAAGATCGCGCTTTATCCTCATAAAGAGACATTTCTCTACTATTCAAACCTTCTAACACAAAGGTTTTATATTCTAAAATAGGATCACTGGAGCTAAAGCGTTGCAGCGTTTCATCACAATATAACCATTCCGGTTTGCAACATATTCTTATAAAAACGGGATAGCTCGACCAAGAATAATCTTTAGGATCTTTAACTATTTTGGCCACGCAAGGATTTAAATGAATATATCTGCTTAACTGAATTAAATAATTATCCGCATCCACCAGTATTGCTTTATATCGACCTCTAAATATTGGACCATCTCTTTTACTTGCTTGATTAATTTTTCTTGTAAATTGAACTCCAAAGTGGCGCATCGCTTTTCCAAGGTTTGGATGAGGTGTTCTTAATAGTAAATGGTAATGATTACTCATTAAACAATAAGCATGAAATTCAACTTGAAACTTTTGATGTAACTCAGACAAAACTTCTAAAAATATCTGATGACAAATTGCATCTTTAAATAATCGGCTTCGCCCAGAAACCCGATTCATTACATGATACCATGCTCCTGAAAATTCTATTCTTAACGGTCGTGCCACGGCATTAATCAACCCCATTTGATTTTTATTTTAACGATTCTACTAAAATTTAGGTTGTTTAATAATCCGTTTTTTATGCGTGCCTGTGTTATCAATAATGAATTCAAAATGAAACAAATTCTTGTTTGCAATTACACCTTTTTTGTCCATTGTAAGGATCTGACACCGAACCCGCATTTCGTCAACTTGTCGCTAGTTCGGGTCTGGTCCTCGCTATGTGAGCAGTATTACACCATTAACTTTGCTATCCAACTTGACCCCCGGTTCAGAAAACTATAGAATCTGAAAAACTTTTGGGTATTAGCAAAAATTACAAGGTCAGGCAATGAGAATTTTCGAGTGGAACTGGTGCCCTCTTCCCGAGCATATTAAAGCAGAACACCGTCGAATTGTGCGCGATACCTTAGAAAAGCTTATGGAAAGAGGTCCCGCAGCACGCAGCTTACACTTTGAAAAACTACACGGGTTTCCAAAATCCATTGGCCCCATTTTTAGTATTCGGTATAACGACGAAGGCCGAATCATTATTAGCAGTCGTGTTATACAAGGTAAAACCTACTGGGGTGTATTAGCAGTTCTTGCAAAGCACGAATATGATGCTTTTATTAGATATCTCAAAAGTTTCATTGCCCATAACCCAACCGCTTGGGAACAATTCTTTAAGCAAGCCAAACCAGCAGCTCATGCAGCCAAAGGATTAGAACCAACCACAGCCGCAGAAACATCTGATTCAGAAGATGACTCTTCTATTCCACTCCCCACAGGTGACGCTAACGAACCGTGGAGTTTTGAGGAAATATCTTATTTTGGTGGGCACTTTATAATTTCAGATGAAGACCAAGGTCGAGTGGTGCAACAAGAAGTGCAACTCCCATTGGTGCTAGAGGGTTTTGCAGGGAGTGGAAAGACCTCAACGGCAGTCCGCTTTTTGCAGGAAGCCCTGAGAAATGAATGTTCAAGGCTTTTATACGTTGCTCGCTCCCGGGAGTTGGTTGCTAAAATAAAACGTGATTTTGAACGCGATATCCAGTTAGAGGAAAATTTAGGTTCTGCAGCAGCACCCAAGACGGAAGCTACTCGATCGTCAATAGAGTTTTTAACTTATGCTCAATTATTAAGCCAACTTTTTGGTGATGCAGAACTCCAATTTAACCAAGATGAACAAGCGGGAAAAAAGGCTTTTCAAGACTGGGTAGGGCACGTACTGCAAAGAAATCATCTATCACCTCGCGCCGTGGAATTATTGCGACAGGAAGCAGAGAAAGTTTATTTGGAATTTAGGATTATTTCGGGTTTTCGCCAAAAATACCTGGAGATTGGCACTAAAGGCGCATTATTTTCAAGAGGTGAAGCGGGAGACCGAGCACTTTTGTTGACTTTGTTTCGAGATTTTGAACAATACTTGGCAGAGCTTCCACAGAAAATCTCTGAGTTTTATTTTAGGGAAAATATTCAACCTCGTTTCACTACCATCGTTTTTGATGAAGCAGGAGGCGAGACCACCGCAAGCTTACTGTTAGCGGCAAGATTAGCATCCAACCAAAATATTATCTTTTGTTTTGATCCCAGACAGGTATTCGAGAACAGGCTTTCAGATATGCATTTGATGAATGTACTATTAGGAAGGCCGGTACACCATCATCACCTTAGACGAGTCTATCGCTGTACCCCAGAGATGGCGGAAGTCGCAGCAAAAGTTCATGAGCTTCGTGCATTGTTTGCACCAAATACCAAAGCAGCAGGAGAATTTATCGTTCCATCTGTTGGAGAGCACCTGGGAGGCGTTGAGTTAATTCCTTTAGAGGATAAAGCTGCTTTAACTAGGGTCCAAGGTCTGTCCCGTGATGCTCATTTCTGTGTGTTAACGTACCCTGAATACTTGCAGGAAGCCACAAAGCGCTTCTCTAATACCGTTGTACTACCGGTGGACCACGCCAGGGGGTTAGAGTTCCGAATGGTAGCTTTCTATAAACCGTTTGGGCCACGGGTTTTTAGTGACATCAATAAACAAATTGACAGAGCAGAACACGGCGTTACTGCCGAGCATTTAGAATTTACTGAGTATTTGAGCTTACTGTTTATTGGGATGACCAGGCCCGAGCAGTTTCTTTTCCTCCTGGATGATTTTAGCCAACGCCGAATTAGACACTTAATGGATTTTCTAAGGCCTACAATGAGAATGGCGCAAGGGGCTGTAGTTCAGGCAGAGGAATCTACAGAAACAGAATGGGAATTGCGTGCCATACAATACTTACAACAAGGGTTCGATGGATTAGCAACGGATATTTTAAAAAATCGTCTCAAGAGAACCCCCGAAGCAATCGATGCATTTGTAGCGCAACATCAAAGTGTGGCAGCAAGTGTAAAGACAGCTGGTAATGCTATCGCCAGAGCAGAACAAGCACCCGATAAAGAATCTCCTGCAGCAGGTAAAGCAGAAGATTCAAAGAAAAAAGTGAAAAAGAGTCCACCGAAGAGCAAGGGTGCGCCTGCACCTGCCGGAGCATCCCAGACAGTTCATCCAAAATCAAAGCCAAGCGATGATATGAGTTTTAAAGATTTTTTGGCTGGATTATATAATAGAAATTTAGATCCTAATAGAATACGGATATTGCTACAGAAGCACCCGAGTTGGGTTGTCTATCAAACTGCAGATCTCTATAAAACTGAAGACCAAGGTAATCTTTTGAGCTTTGCTATTAGAGCAGGGAATCCCCTTCCCGTTATTGAAGCTTTAATTAAGGCAGGTGTTAACATTCACTATACAAATGACATAAATGTAACACCACTACATGTAGCCTGCCGGTTCGGTAAATTGGACGTGGTGACAAAATTGCTCGACCTCGGCGCAAATATTGAGGTAGAGAATGTTAATGGTGATACACCATTGTTTTATGCATCTGAAGACGGTTATCTTTCTATTGTACAGGAATTAATTAGAAGGAAAGCAAATATTGCCAAAAGGAATAAAAAGGGCAATACGGTGTTACATTTTGCAACGTCAAGAGGGCATGTCAAAATAGTAGAAGAATTGCTCGGTGCAGGAGCAGTTACAGATGAACAAAATAATGACAATATTACAGCACTAAATTTTGCAGCTGTAAATGGATATGCCTCTATAGTAAGGTTATTGCTTGATAAAGGGGCAAGTGTTTCTAGGCCGTGTTTTAAGGGTGCTACAGCACTGCATGCAGCAGTTCAACAAAGACATATTTCTGTTGTAGTCATATTACTTGCCGAAAAGGCGAACGTGGATGCTAGAACTAACAATGGATGTACTCCCTTAATTCTGGCATCCGAGAATGGTGATCTTCCTATTGTGGAAGCGTTACTGAGAGAGAAACCAGACGTTGATGCAGTGGATAATATTGGGCATACCGCATTAATACAGGCATCCTTACGGGGACATCATCTGATTGTGAAAACATTACTTAGAGATGGGGCAAGTATCGGCATAAGAAGTAAAGCAGGTATCTCAGCACTATATGGTGCAGTTTCTGGTAACTATTTAGCTATTGTGGAAGAGTTACTTGCCGCAGGAGCTCCAGTGAATGAACGGATCAGTTTTGGCTGCACACTATTACATATCGCAGCGCAACAAGGAGATGGTTATGTGGTCAGAGCATTGATCGATAGAGGAGCAGATATTGACGCAAGAGATAATGAAGGGAAAACACCACTCTATTACTACACACAGTCCGAAGACAATATTTCTGTTTTAAATAGATTATTAGAGGCGGGCGCCAGCGTAAATAAAGCCGATAATGAAGGAAAATTACCGATTCATATTGCAAAAAAACTAGAAACAATTAACATCTTATTACAAAAATCAGGTTCTGACTATAATGCGCATTTAAAAATCTTATTAGGAAGAGTCTGTAAGGAAAGTTTCGTTGAGTTATTGGCCTTCTTAATGAAAAAATACCCAGATTTAAATCCACTACATAAAGAACCTGGCACTAGCCTAACCCCATTCCTGCTTGCTTGCACGAAGATGAATGAACCATCTAAGAATGAATCTTTGGATCAAATTTTGAGTATTATGTTAAAAACAAAACTATCCTCAGACTCAATACGCATTAAGGATGAAGATGCTATGGCTGGATTAAGATTGGTTTGTATAACAAATAATATCAATCGAGCGATTGTTTTTCTAAACCATAGACCCCAGATGTTTTCGGTGTTATATCGAGAAAAACCTGAACTGGTAAAGAATATTCATGCACAATTGCCCCCAGATAAAAGAGCAGTTTTGTCTGATCAGGTTCCAAATCTAAAAGGAGCTGAACTCGCGGCTGTAGGTGGAAAACCATTGTTACCGAGTGGTGGTCCAGAGGGAGCGAGAAAAGAGGAGAGTGCTACCGGCGTAGTACGGAAAGAAGCGTGCCCAGAAACTAGAAAACGAGCAGTTGGTTAAATAGAACTCAACCTATCTTTAGAAGTCTCTTTAAAACAGTCATGATAGAGAAAAAGAGGACATCGATTATTGATTTCTGTAGGCGATAATATTGCCAGACTCATACCGAGAAAGGCCTACGTGAAACATCCAACAAGCAGCGCCAAAAAAAAGCACCGTTCCGAATAAGGACAACCACCCGTATTGAACCAACCCTGTTCTGATGTATTCAATGGGAAAAAAAACTAAAAAATGCGACCGGCATCAGCGTTAAAGTGAACATCTTAAACGCCCCTTGGTAGGCAGAGTTGGGTTGTGAGACCACAATCATCGCATTTAAATTCAATTCCCGAATAAAATCCGAGCTATTACGCAAGAAAAAAGCAAAGCAGCTTAAATATAATAATAGGGAAAACATAAATAACAACGTCATGCTCAACATGAGGATTAACATAAAAAACGCCTTGGCTACATACCCAGAATAAGTCATTAAGATAATGCCTGTTATCATTTCACCAAATGCCGACATGTCTCCTTTCGATAAGGCCACGTTCAGTAGGAATACGGTGTCGGATCCTTACATATGACACTTAACGGTCGTGCCATGGCATTAATCAATCCCATTTAATTTTTATTTTAACGATTCTACTAAAATTTAGGTTTTTAATAATCCGTTTTTTATGCGTGCCCACGTTATGAATAATGAATTCAAAATGAAACAAATTCTTGTTTTCAACTACACATTTTTTGTCCATTGTAAGGATCTGACACCGAACCACCATAACCGCAGGTATATACCCAGATAATCTTGCCAACCAACTTGCTTTTTGGTTGAAAAAACTGTAGGATCTCGAAAGCATTTAGGTACTTGCCAAATCTATGAGGTGAGCTGATGAGAATTTTCGAATGGCATTGGTGCCCCCTACCCAAGCATATTCAAGTAGAACATCGTAAAATTGTGTGCACTACCTTAAAAAAGCTCATGGAGAGAGGCGCGTCAGCTCATGGTTTAAAGTTGGAGAGACTACACGGATTCCCGAAATCCATTGGTCCCATTTTTAGCATTCGCTATAGCCACGAGGGCCGAATCATTCTAAGCAATCGTTCTCTACAAGGTAAAACCTACTGGTGTGTATTAGGCGTCCTAGCAAATCACGAATACGATGCCTTTTTTAGACGTCTCAGAAGTGTCGTTGCTCAAAATCCAAGCGCTTGGGAGCAATTCTTCGGGCAGGCTGAACCAACAGCCCATGCTACAGAAGGATTAGAAACAGCAATAGCAGCAGAAACGTCCGATTCCGAAGAGAACTCTTCTATCCCACTTCCAACGGGTGATCCTAACGAACCCTGGAGTTTTGAAGGAGTATTTTATGCTGATAATCGTTGGATAATTGCGGATGAAGACCAAGGTCGAGTTATACAGCAGCAGGTCCAACTGCCATTGGTGCTAAAGGGCTTTGCAGGTTCGGGGAAGACTTTAGCGGCACTTCTTCTTTTAAAGCAAGTGCTAACAAGAGAAAACGCACGTGTTTTATATGTGGCTCGCTCTAGCCGTTTGGTCGATAAAGTCAGACGTGATTTTGAAAGCCGTGAGACCTTAGAAGACAGTTCAGCGGCAGCAGCAGCGGCCGAAGCAGCCGCTCCTCGATCGTCCATAGAGTTTTTAACTTATAATCAATTATTAAACCAAGTTTTGGGTGAAAAAGGTCTGCGATTCAGTGAAGATGAACAAGCGGGAAAAAAGGCTTTTCACGAGTGGATGGAACAGACGCTGCAGAGAAATAATCTACCCCGTCGAGCCATGGAATTATTGCGAAATGAAGCGGATAAACTGTATTTGGAATTTAGGATTATTGCAGGCTTTCGCGACAAATACCTAGAAATTGGGAATAAAGGCGCCTTATTTTCAAAAGATGAGGCAGGAGATCGAGAGCTTTTACTGAGGTTGTTTAGAGATTTTGAACAATATTTGGGGAACCGCTCAGAGAAAGTCCCGGAATTTTATGACGATAAAGAAGTTCAACCTCTTTTCACCACCATCGTTTTTGATGAAGCAGGGGGTGAGACCACAGCAAGTTTGCTGTTTGCAGCCAGATTGGCATTCAACCAACAAATCCTCTATTGTGTTGATCACAGACAGGTATTCGAGAGCAAAATCTCTGATATGCATTTAATGCAGGTACTGCTAGAGAGGCCGGTGCAGTATCATCATCTTAGAAGGGTCTATCGCTGTACCGCAGAGATGGCTGCAGTCGCTGCTAAGGTTGATGAACTCCGTTCATTATTTGCACCCGGCGCCAAAGCAGCAGGAGATTTTATGGTTCCCTCTGCCGGAGAGCGCGTCGGGGGAGTGCAGCTGGTTCAATTAGAGGATGAAAGTGCTTTAACTAGGATCCAAAGTCTGTCGAATGATGCTCATTTTTGTGTGGTCACGTACGATGAGTATTTGGCAGAAGCCAGAGAACGCTTCCCTCATACTGCCGTATTGCCGGTGAGCCAGGTCAGAGGATTAGAGTTCCGAATCGTTGTTCTCTATAAACCGTTTGGCCCCCGGATTTTTGCTGATATCAATAGGCAAATTGAACGAGCAGAGCACAGTATCACTGACAAACATTTAGAATTTACTGAGTGGTTGAGTTTGCTGTTTATTGGGATGACAAGGCCTGAGCAGTTTCTTTTTCTCTGTGATGATTTTAAGCAACGCCGAATAAAGCATTTAATGGATTTTCTGGCGCCGGTGATGAAGATGGGTAAGGGAGCTGAGGTGCGAGCAGAGGAATCTTCGGACCAAGAATGGGAGATGCGTGCCAGAGAATATTTACAACAAGGGCATCACGAATTAGCAAGCGATATTTTAAAGAATCGTCTGAAGAGAACCTCGGCCGAAATTCAGAGATTCATTGCGTATAATCAAGGCGCAGCGGGTGCGATAGCGGTGACTGACACTCCTGCTGCTGGGGCAAAAGATATACCCGAAGAAAAACCGAATACCACAGGTAAAACAAGAGAGTCTAAGAAGAAAGCTAAAGGAGATCCCCAAGAAAAAGCAGCAGCGCAAAAAAAGACAGTGAGCCCTGTCGCTGCAGCTGGAATATCTAAAGCAGTTCCTTCAAAACCCAAATCAACCGATGACACAGGTTTCGAAAATTTTCTCTTCGGATTAGATAATAATAGTTTAGACCCTGGGAAAATACGAACATTGCTGCAAAAAAATCCAGATTGGACTACCCGAAAAGGTGAAGGCCAGCTCAATATTTTGTCTATCGGCATTTTATCCAACAAACCTTTCTCCGTGATTGAAGCTTTGATCGAGACAGGCGTTAGCATTCATGACAGAAATAAAATGAATGCAACACCTTTACATCACGCTTGCCAGGTTGGTAGATTGGATGTGGTTAAAAAATTGCTTGACTTAGGTGTAGAGGTGGACGCTGAAGATGACAATGGCTATACCCCATTATTTTATGCATCTAGCAAAGGGGAACTTGATGTCGTAGCAGCATTACTTAGAAAGGGGGCAGATTTCACAAAAAAAAATAAAAAAGGTGTTACAGCATTACATGTTGCATCTCTACAGGGGCATCTCTCAACAGTGTCTGCATTACTTGCTGCCGGAGCGCCAGTAAATGAACAAGATAACGTAGGCAATACGCCACTAATTCATGCGGCCTCCACTGGAAATCTATCTATAGTAAAGGTATTACTTGATTATGGAGCAAATGTTTCTATAAAGAATGTTGAGGATTGTATAGCGCTACACGCTGCCGTTGAAAAGAAAAATATTGCTGTTGTCAACGAATTAATTGCTGCTAACGCATGCGTGGATGCTAGAGCTACCAATGGCACCACACCCCTAATGATTGCAGCCGGTAAAGATGATCACCTCATGGTTAAAAGATTACTAGATAAAGGAGCAAAAGTCGATGCAGTGGATAATGACGGCAATACTGCATTAATTATTGCAAGCAGTTACGGATCTCTTGACGCTGCATTGGAATTACTTGCCGCAGGAGCGAACGCTAAACACGTGATTAACAAAAAACAAGCTTCAGCGTTACATTTCGCAGCTACCGAAGGACATGCTGATATAGTAGTAGAATTAATTAGAAATCATGCCGATGTTCACGCAAGAGATTCAAATGGGAAAACAGCGCTCCACTACTACGCAGTGTCTGAAAAAAATGTTCTTATAGCAGAGGCATTATTAAATGCAGGCGCCAGGGTAGATGATATGGATATCGATGGCAGAACGCCACTACATATTGCAAGAAAAATCAAAACAATTAGGATACTTCTGAAAAAATCAGATCCTCATTTTAGTCAACATGTAAAGATCTTATTAGAACGAGCCTGTCAGGAACGTTTCGCTTTATTACTGGCTTACTTAATCACAACAGAACACCCTTTCAATCCATTAGAAAAAGTGGATGGTACTAGCCTAACCCCATTCCTGCTTGCTTGTATGAATATAAATGATGCTGATAAGAATAAGTGCTTGGATGAAACCTTGCAGTTCATGTTATCAAGGCTTTCGACTTATCAGACACCCATTCCTGATGAAGATGCTATGGCTGGATTAAGATTGGTTTGTATAACGAATAATATCAATCGAGCAATTGTTTTTCTAAACCATAGACCTCAGATATTTTCGGCATTATATAGAGAAAAACCTGAACTGGTACAGAACATTTATGCACAATTATCCTCAGATAATAAGAAAGTTTTGTCTGATCAGATTCCAAATCTAAAAGGCTCTGAACGGGCAGCTGTAGGTGGAAAGCCATTTTTACCGAGTGGTGGCCCTCCTAAAGGGCCTGGAAAAGAGGAAAGCGCTGCTGCTACAGGAAAAAAAGCAGTAACTCCAGATACTAGGAAACGAGCGGTTGCCTGAATGAAACTGAACCTATCTTTAGACGGTCTCTTTAAAACAGTCATGATAGAAGAAAAAGGGAGTATCGATTATTGATTTCTGTAGGCGATAATATTGCCAGACTCATACCGAGAAAGCCCTACCTGAAACATCCAGCAAGCCACCCCAAAAAAAAGCACTGTTCCGAATAAAGACAGCCACCCGTATTGAACCAACCCTGTTCTGATATATTCAATGGGAAAAAAACTGAAAAATGCGACCGGCATCAGCGTTAAAGTGAACATCTTAAACGCCCCTTGGTAAGCAGAGTTGGGTTGCGAGACCACTATCATCGCATTTAAATTCAATTCCCGAATAAAATCCGAGCTATTACGCAAGAAAAAAGCAAAACAGCTTAAATATAACAATAGGGAAAACATAAAAAGCAATGTCATGCTTAACATGAGAATCAACATAATAAACGCCTTAGCCACATATCCAGAATAAATCATTAAGATAATGCCAGTTATCATTTCTCCAAATGCCGACATGTCTCCTTTCGATAAGGCCACATTTAAAATGACATTTTTGGGTTGCAATAAATAGGTATCCAGCTGCCCATTTTCGATCAGGGTCGGTAACTCTTTCAAACCCAGAAAAAAAACTTCTATCACCCCAACGGAAAAACAAACAATACCGTACATTAATAGCATATCATCGAAAGACCAGCCATGAACCACTTTATATTTTGCAAAGAAATACTTCCAACAGATCAGAAACAAAAATTGCTTTATGATGGTGATCAATATTGTCAAAATAAATGCAAAACGAAATGCCGACGCTAATCTAACATTGGTGGAGACCGACATCCATAAGTATTTTAAATAATACACACTAGCCTCCTTCGGCAACAAAAGAGTTGATCCCTTTCCGATAAAGCCATTGAATCGCTGCCGTTAAAATAACCATCCAAACTGCCCAGCCTAAGAATGCCCAAGCTGGATTCAGAGAACCACGGGTAATGGTTTCGGCTGGCCCCCATAAAACCCAAGGATACGGCGTACAAAAACACAGCGCCCGCATGATAGGGGAATAAAAATCTAGCGGAACGATTAACCCCCCAAAACAAAAGGTAGCCGTGAGATTTAAAAATATTAAGGTTTTAATATCACGGATCCAGAAAGCACACACCCCTATCAAAATAGCGATCATGATATTTAACCAAACAGCGAGAATACTGATTAAGATCCCAAGACACCATGAGATAATATCCCCCGGAATAGTCGAGGTCAAAACCCACCCCAGCCCTAAACAGCAGATCCCTAAGAAGAAAAACCGAACACTAAATTCCCCGCAAGATTCAAAAAAACGCAAATTTAAATAATGGGCAGGCCTTAACATAAAATAAACAATTTGCCCGTTATCAATGTCTTGAGCGATCCGAAAACCCAATGGCGGTGTCGATAAAATCAACCACTCTGTTACTGCCAAGTACCACAGTCGTTCCATGGGCGCTCCTACGCTCTGAAAAACTTGGTGAAATAAATACACAATAATGAGATACAGTAAAATTCGACCGACAAGCTGCCCTCGCTGAGCCAACTGTTGGTGGAAGGCAATCATGATACTTGCCCAATATTTACGATTGAGTATTGCCATAATCATACAGAGAATGAATGATATTTTCTAAGGGAGGATCTTCAATGGTCAAGTCTTTAATAGTATAATTAGCCAACAAATTGGTGACTATCTTTTCGACCGCATGCACCGTAATGTCAATGTCGATGGTTAAATGATGCGGCGTTTGCTCTAACACCTGTATTCCTGGTTCAGACCAAACAATATTTTCTTCTTCGGCGACAACTTTTAAAACCTTTTTTCGAATATATCGGGTTTTTAAATTGGTCAAACTGTCATCTAATAACAGTTCACCTCTATTAATGATCACCACCCGATCACACACTTTTTCTATGTCGTCGGTATCATGTGAAGTTAATAACAGCGTAACACCTTCTTGTACCGATTGTTGGCGAATTAAATCACGAATAATCGCTTTAGCGGTAATATCCAAACCAATGGTCGGCTCATCCAGAAATAACACCGATGGTTTATGCAAAAAACTCGCCACAATTTCACATCTCATTCTTTCACCCAGAGACAACTGCCGAACTGGTTTGGTTAATAAATGCGTCACGTGAAATTTTTCTGTCAATTCTTTTAAACGTCTTTCATAGTCTACGGTTGGAATATTATAAATGGCTGCCAACAAGGTTAGCGTATCTTGAACCGGCAAATGGTACCATAACTGAGAGCGTTGACCAAAAACTGCCCCAATCTGATAGGCCAGTCTTTTTCTTTGTTTAACTGGGGTCATTCCAAGTACTTCTACTCGACCGCTGGTGGGCTGCATGATCCCGGTTAGAATTTTAATGGTTGTCGATTTTCCTGCACCATTGGGACCAATGAACGCAACACGTTCTCCCGCCTGCACTGAAAAAGAAATACCATTCACAGCGGAAATAGACTGATAGGTGGGAAAAAGATACTCTTTGAATTTTCGGATCCCCGAACCCCGTAAAGGATCTGCGATTTTAAATTGCTTAACGAGATCGTCGACGATAATGGTACTCATTGTCGTGATTTTAAGCATTGAAACCACGAAAATCAATCTGATTTTTACGAAAAAATATAGGCATCATGTCAACTAACTGCGTTAAAGGATCTCGCGCTACATCAATTCTTTGAGACTTCAGATTCAAACGGAGAATGTTTCGCCCAAAAGGCTAGCAATTTAGCAGTTGTTTTTTCCATTAACAAATAAAATAACGGCGTGATAAAAAGGGTTAAGAGCTGAGAAAATATGAGGCCTCCCACAACGGCTACCCCCATGGGGCGACGTGATTCGCTCCCAGCCCCATACCCCAATGCCAACGGCAGCGTTGCTAAGATCGCTGCCATGGTCGTCATCATAATGGGACGATACCGTACACTACAAGCCAGCAAGATCGCTTCTTCTGAGCTGCGGTGATGCGTTCGTTTTTCCTCCAATGCAAAATCAATCAAAATAATGCCATTTTTCTTAACTAAACCCACCAGCATGATGATCCCAATAAAACTAAAAATGTCGAGTTCCTGTCCACACAAGAAAAGCGCTAATAATGCCCCAAATGCGGCAAAGGGTAAGGCCGTTAGAATCGTAATTGGGTGAATAAAATGTTCATATAATATGGCTAAGACCATATAAATAACCAGAATCGTGAACAGTAAAAGCAAGGGCAATGTACGCGTCGAGTCTTGAAAGGTCTTAGCTGAACCTGCAAATGAACCGGAAACCTCTGCCGGTAATATACGATGGGCAACCGCTTCAATTTGCTGCGTAATATCCCCTAAAGAAGCGCCTGGAGGCAAGTTAAACGACAAAGTCACCGAAGGCAACTGGCCATAATGGTTGATGGAAAGCGGACCTACCCCTTCCTCTATTTGGGTGATTGCACTCAACGGAACCATAGAACC
>JABDFC010000010.1 GCA_013286785.1 Gammaproteobacteria bacterium | reverse complement strand
TCCAACTAACCTAGTAAAAATTAAGGTAAATTACTCTGGAAATTTTTGCTCAGTCCAAATCACTTCTCGCCAAAAACACTGAATCAATTTGAACATCTATCTCAGTTGACAAAAAAAACTGATTTTGGTAAGGTATTTCTAACAGCAAAGTGCAAGAGTAGTAAGGACAGTTAAAACGCTTCTCACCATTGAGGGGACACCCAACAAGGAGGGCAACAGCGATGAAACAATTACCACTCATTCTCCGAAGAAAGTACCGTTCCAAAAAAACCGAGCGTCCACCAACTTAGCTAGTAGCTATCGTTAATAAAAAATTCTGATGAAAACATAAAACACTGGTTGTCTTGACAATATGTTCTGTAATTGTTAGTGTTTTCATCTGTCAATAGAGGCGCTACAGACCAATCAAGATTGAGATCACTTTGATAGATCACAATCTAAAGTACGCCAGGCCACAATCATGGAGATCAAGACGATGGCAACAACATATGACGACATGCAGTTTTTTTTGGTTCCCTCACAAAAATTAAATCAGGCTTTAAATGTTCTGCTAGAGACTGCCCCCAATGTCATTGCTACCCTCGCAAAACCTTATTGGGAGTCTATTGCTCCATCATTACAAGAATTTACCCCTGAGGAATTCAGAGATTATCGAGATGAGTTAACAGGACAAAAACAACTCGCGCTTGACGCGGTTTTTGCTGCATTACAACACCATCTTCCGGAAATGAACTTTCGAGTCGCACCAGCAGAAGTACAAGCCGTACCCACTACACCAATAACTCCTACCACACCTCCTAGACCACAGGCTCCTGCTAGTAGTTCTGGGTGGGGATTTGGATTGGGTGTTGTGGGTAGTTCTGTGGGAAATATTCTTTCTACAGCCTACACTGCGACTTTTGGTCAAGCAACACCTCCGGTAACGCCAAGCAAAAGCAGTCCTGTTACTGCTCCACCGCCACTTGGTAGCAGCCCAGCACGGGTACAACACGTGCAACAGGGAGTTGCAGTAGTACCAGCAGTTGATCAACAGGAACAACTGAGATTGCAAGAACAGCAAAGACAGCAACAATTGGAATTGCAACGTCAACAAGAATTGCAAGAACAGCAAAGACAGCAACAATTGGAATTGCAACGTCAACAAGAATTGCAAGAACAGCAAAGACAGCAGCAATTGGAATTGCAACGTCAACAAGAATTGCAAGAACAGCAAAGACAACAACAATTGGAATTGCAACGCCAACAAGAGGAAATGCTCGAATTACAACGTCAACAAGAGCAACAACTCGAGTTGCAACGCCAACAACAACAGCAACAACTCGAATTGCAGCGTAGGCGTGAACAATTAGAACGTGAACAGCAAGAAAAATTAAAGTTGGAACAACAACGGAAGCTGGAACAAGAAGAACGCCAACGTGAACAAGAAAAATTAAAACTGGCAGAACAACGTCAACGCGAACGACAAGCACGCCCAACGACTCCAGTACAACAAGAGGTACCGGGCAGCTCTCCGTTACCTTCCCCATCGGGCTCTCCTGTGAAAGTGTCCCCAGAAGAAGGTAATGGAGCCTCTAAAAGGCACAAGAAGCAGCAAGCAGAACAAGAACGCTTAGAAGCAATGCGACTAAGACGCCAACAGGAAGCAGGTTTAGTAGTACAACAGAAAAAAGAATCTGAAGAACGCCAAAGGAAAGCTGTCGAAGAGGCTCAAAGACTCGCTGCACAGAGAAAAGAACAAGAGAGGGCTATTGCGTACCAGCACCAACTCGAGCAACAACGTCAAGAAGCAGCAGCGGCCCAAAGAAAGATAGATGAGCGGACAATAATGAACGGCAAAGCTTGGGAATTAGGCATGGGCGGCTCTGAGGATGACTACCGCAAAATGAAACAACTACAGGTAAAATAGAGGGCTCTGCCAAGGTATACGGCAATTAAAAAGTCCAGAGCATCCCTATTCCATACACAAAACTGTTTTTGGGTTTAACCGCCGGCGTGTAGGGTGAAGGCATGCCGTCGGTCGCATAGATCACCATTCTACTGGTATTGACCCAACCTAAGGAAAATCTTGCCCCTAAGTTTTCGCTTAACCCATACTGTAATCCACCCATCAGACGCAATACGGTTTTGTGAAGACTCAACTTCCGGACTATTGTGCTTGGCACTCCATGCAATGATAATGTTTTTCGTTCGAAAGTTGCCTTTAAAACTGCAGCACCAATAGAACCCACTAATTGAAACGGTGAATCCTCATAGAACGAATAATAGCCCACCAAATCGACATGGGGTCCTTTGATTTTCTGTTTACTTTTAAAAACCGCTGGGGAGATCATTTCGGATATCGTTGCCCCATTCGAGATATCACCAGTTGTGAGCGTTGCGGTGCGAGTTCGGGTTGTCGTAGCTTCATACCCAAATTCCACACCCAATGTTGGCGTGAATTTTAAGCCCCCGTAAAGATTACCTTGTGGAGAGTGATGTTGTAATAGGTTATCCCCGTAACCTCCTTTGAAATCCATGCGACGAACTTGTGCGTCTGCTCCCACATACGATCTGACTCCTGACCACCATTCATGCCCAACAGCCGCAACTGCAGAACTGGTGGTTGTAGCCAAAACGATACCCGCAGTAGCAACCCATCTCTTCTTCATCATGGCAGAACCCTCCTTACCGCTTGTTCCTCATGGACGATCATAGTCAAACCCATCACCGCTGTTTCTTGCACTGCCTAAAAATCGCAGCGCTTTAAAGTGAAGGACTTATATCTTACAACACGATTCCTATCAGTATAGTTTTAAAATGAAAAGCACGCCAACCTCTTTATTTCAGGAGACGATTGCTCTAAAAAATAAAATACGCCTATCGGTATTAAAGTGTTTCAAGGACTGGATCCAGCCAATTTTGAGGCTGTAAAAATTGACCAAGACTAGCTTCCTGACTATTTACTTCCGGTTCCCAATTATATTGCCAACTCACCAATGGCGGAAGCGAAACCAAAATGGATTCAATACGCCCTTCGGATTGTAAGCCAAATAACGTGCCCCGATCATAGACCAAGTTAAACTCGACATAGCGTCCCCGTCGGTACAATTGGAACGCCCGCTCCCGCTCACCATAAGATAAGCCTTTGCGTTTATGAACAATCGGTCGATAGGCTTTGATAAAATGATCTCCGACCGAACGCGTTAACGCAAAACAAGTTTCAAACGGCCATTCATTTAAATCATCAAAAAAAAGACCGCCGATCCCCCGAGCTTCCTGTCGATGTTTTAAATAAAAATAGCGATCGGCCCATTCTTTAAATCGAGGATAGATTTCTTCACCGAATGGCAAACACGCACGAGCAGCCATTTCATGCCACTGTTTGCAGTCCTCTGAAAACGGATAATAGGGTGTTAAATCAAACCCGCCCCCAAACCACCAAATTGGCTGCATGCCAGGTTTTTCTGCGATAAAAAACCGAACATTCGCATGAGCAGTTGGAACATAAGGATTACGGGGATGAAGAATGGCAGAAATACCCAATGCTTGAAAGCGACAACCGGCTAATTCTGGATGCTCACGACTCGCAGCGGGCGGGAGATTGGTCCCATGGACATGGGAAAAATTAACTGCGCCGCGCTCAAATACTGCCCCATTCTGAATCACGTGGGTATAGCCTTGACCTCCTTCTCGTCGCTCCCACTCATCAAAACCAAATTGTCCCTGACCATCTTCTTCAGACAATTGTTGGCAAAGATCTGCTTGCAACCCTAATAAATAAGTGCGAATGTGCTCTATCTCTGGAAGACTCATGCTTCCTCCTCGTCACTCCGTCCCAGTATTCCCAATCTCGGGATAGGGCTCCGTATAACCACACGTTTTTTGCGGGCAGGCTTTTTCACTGCCACGGCGTTTCGTCACTTTATTCGTGAGAATGGGCCAATGACATTTGGGACAAGCTTCGCTCAGGGGAGGATTGTTCACCGCATATTTACAATCCGGATATTGATTACAAGAATAGAAGAAAGTTCCATACCGTGATTTGCGTTTTACCAAGGTTCCTTTGTGGCATTCAGGACAAGTGACCGACGTATCTTCTGGTTTATCCAAAGACTCAATATATTTGCATTTGGGATATTGGTGACACCCAATAAATTTCCCATAACGACCTTGCTTGATGACTAATTCACCTTCACATTTGGGACAACGACGACCTTCTACAATTTGAGGCTGTAAAGAGCTTTCCCGATCTTCTTCTAGGCTGCGCGTATAATCACAATCTGGATACCCGGTACACCCGATAAATCGCCCACGTTTCCCCAAACGGATAGACAAGGGTTTTTCGCATTTAGGACATTTTTCCTCTAATGCTTCGTGGGTCACATCGCTGCGCTTTACCGTCTCTTCGGTTTGATGAATCAACTGAATGAATGGCTTCCAAAACTCACTCATGAGCGGAATCCATTGTTTTTCCCCTCGCGACACCGCATCGAGTTCATCTTCGAGCTTCGCCGTAAAATCATAATCAACATATTGGTAAAAGTACTGCTTTAAAAATTTGTTGACGATTCTTCCAACGTCTGTGGGTTTAAATCGACGACTCTCTAAAATGACATAGGCTCTGTGCAACAAAGTCGAGATAATCGACGCATAGGTAGAAGGACGCCCAATGCCATGCTCTTCCAACGCTTTAACCAATGATGCTTCAGAATAACGCGGCGGAGGTTCCGTAAAATGTTGATCCGCATGGATAGCTAAAAGATCAATCAAATCTCCTTCCTTCATGACCGGTAAAATTCGTTCTCCTTCTTCTTCTTGCTGATGGGCTTTAGCATCATCAACACCCTCTAAGTAAACTTGCATAAAACCTGGAGAAGAAATCGTTGATCCGTTGGCCCGAAAACGATTCTCTGCGCCACAAGATAAATCGACGGCTACCGAATCGATGGTCGCATGAATCATTTGGCTCGCGACTGTACGCTTCCAAATTAAATTATACAGTTTGTATTGATCAGGACTTAAAGCCGATTTGATAGCATCGGGGATCTGTCTCACCATCGTCGGGCGAATCGCTTCGTGTGCTTCTTGAGCATTTTTTGATTTTGTTTTGTAAACTTTGGCTTCTTTGGGTAAAGCCTCTGAGCCATACCGTTCAGCAATCAATTCCCGAATCTCTGCAACGGCTTCGTTCGCCAAATGAACCGAATCGGTACGCATATAGGTAATTAACCCCGCAGCACCCTCGCCGACATCAATCCCTTCATACAATTGCTGGGCCACACGCATGGTACGTTGTGTGGAAAACCCAAGTTTTCGGGAGGCTTCCTGCTGTAAAGTCGACGTTGTAAAAGGCGCTGTTGGGTTACGTTTTCTTTGCGTTTTGGTAATTTTCTCGACCTTCAGCTTGCCTTTCGCAATGGTTTGCAATTCCAATTCAATGGCTTTTGCTTCTGTTTCTTGACTAATCGAAAATTGTTCCAGCTTTTTGCCATGATATTCTACTAATTTGGCTGAAAATTCTTGCTTTTTGACTTTTAAATCCGCTTCGACTGTCCAATATTCTTGGGACTTAAATTTTTCGATGTCCTCTTCGCGCTCCACAATCATCCGAAGTGCCGGACTTTGGACCCGACCCGCAGACAGTCCGCGCCGGATTTTTTTCCATAACAAAGGCGACAAATTAAAACCAACCAAATAATCCAGTGCTCGACGAGCTTGTTGCGCATTCACGAGATCCAATGATAAAGTTCTCGGCATTTGGATCGCCGCTTGTACAGCCGATTTGGTTATTTCATGAAAAACAACCCGGTGCACGGGTTGATCTTTGATTGCTTTCTTTTCCTTAACCAACTCATGCAAATGCCACGAAATGGCCTCTCCTTCCCGATCCGGATCTGTTGCAAGATATAAAGCTTTAGACTGTTTTAATTGAGCACAAATGGCTTCAACATGCTTTGCATTTTTTTCAATGATTTGGTACTTCATGACAAAATTGTGTTCGGTATCCACAGCGCCTTCTTTTGGCACCAGATCCCGCACATGACCATAGGAAGCCAGGATCTCAAAATCCTTCCCCAAATATTTTTTTAAGGTCTTTGCCTTAGCCGGTGATTCAACAATAACAAGATTTTTTGCCATGACTCAATAACTCTTATGCAATATTCAATGCCTGATTACCCCAATAAACGAGCATAACCACCTGGGACAGAAACCACCAGTCCTTTCAACTCCAACTCTAACAGCATGGAAGAAACCTTCTTTGGCGTCAATCCACTGCGAGAGACAACAACATCGATGGGCGTACAATCATACCCCACATCAACCAAGAGATCTTCATAGCTTTGTTCCAAATCCAAAACTGTACGGCCCTTTAGAGAATGTTTTTCGTTGGCAGGGATCATATATTGTACCAACGCACCTAATTCTTCTAGCACATCCTCTGCCGTTTCCACCAATTTAGCCCCTTGCCGAATCAAAGTATGACACCCTTTAGCCAAAGGACTGTGAATGGATCCTGGCACCGCAAACACTTCTCTCCCTTGCTCTAACGCCAACTTTGCCGTAATTAATGATCCACTGTTCAAAGCAGCTTCGACCACCAAAGTCCCTATGCTTAATCCGCTGATGATTCGATTACGCCGCGGAAAATGACTCGGGTGGGCCGACACCCCCACTGAAAATTCCGAAACCAATACGCCACCTTCCTCAGCAATTTGATGGGCTAAGTCACGATGGGACGCAGGGTATACCGTGTCTAAACCATGCCCCATGACCGCAACGGTTTTCCCTTTTCCCAACAAAGCACCTTTATGAGCAGCCCCATCAATCCCCAAGGCTAAACCACTCGTGATGGTCATCCCCAACTGCGAAAAATGTTCGGCAAACTTGAAAGCTGTTTCATGCCCCATGGGCGTTGGGTTTCGACTGCCAACCATGGCAATTTGCGGTTTTGCCAATAAATGAATATTACCCCGAACAAATAAGAGCGGCGGCGCCCCGTCAGTCTCTTTCAGTAACTTGGGATATCTGAGATCTTCTTGAGTAATAATCGCACAGTCTCGGTTTTCCGCCCACTGTAAGTCTCTGTCGACCGCCGCCCAATCTGCTTTTCCTTCACCCAAGGTGTACCGGTCCGTCGAGTCAAAGAGTGTGGTGAGATCATTGGTCGATGACAGTATTTTAGATAACTTAACTGGCCCAATTCCTGGGATGCGCAGTAAAGCCAATAAATAACGTAATTGTTCTTCATTCGCTGGGGTCATTTTGAACCTTTGGCCATCTCACCTGATCACGACCCCGCAGTTTAGGGGCTTTTAACCTTGTCTAGCAAGTGGATAATATCTGTCGCTTCTAATAATAGCGCCACACTGAGTTTTTCATAGACTTGAAAGACCATCAAGCGACCGACCTTCTTATCGGGTAATTGGACCATTTGTTTGCGCCAACCTTTGCCAATGGTATCCACAACACGATCCCCGGGTTGATAGATATCCAGATAATTTCCTTCTTCTAGCCCATCTCGCTGTCCCAGGCTAATGACCACCACGTGGTGAGGACCTAACTGCTCTAAACCTTCCCGGGAGGATAAAATATACCCTTCACCGACTGGGTGAGCGGGTGGTCGATACAGATAGCTGGGAGGTAATACCGTGGCAAAACTGGGAAACAGTCTCATCCCCGCATAGATAGGAGCCAGTGCGCTTCCAACTTTAAATTGTGCGGGATCCCCCAGTGCAACCAGTTCTGCAGTCCCCACCGCAAAGGCTTCAAAGCCCAACAACTCACCTGTCACAGGATCGGTATAAGATTTTCCTTCACTATAGATGGTATGCCCCACCTCTTCTGTATTTCCCAGCCCTCTTACATAGACATCCATGCCCGTCCCCCCTTCGACATGGTTTCCCCCTAAGGACATAATATAAGGTGCGGAAAAAAATTGATTTTGGTTATCCAAAATTAAGCTGGTTTGCAGATAGGAGCGGATCGACTCAATTGGGATCAATTCTGCGGCGGTTAATGATTTTTCTCGGATCTTCGGGACCAATTTAACCGTGCCTTGTGTTTCGGAAGGGGCGGCTGACAATAGCGAGCAACTGAAAATTAATAGGGCAACACCAAAAGCACTATTTTTCCCCATGTTCAAACTCCCTTTAGCCCACCCTTTCGCTTATCACCCAGAGGAACCCCCGGCTTTAAAGCACTACTGCACCTGTATTAGAGTATAGTGAGATTTTGCAGTATAATAGTTAAAGTTTGAAAATTAACTGTTTAAGAGGAACTCATGGCATTACTCAATATCCTCCAATTTCCCGATCCCAGATTGAAAATCGTCGCAGAGTCGGTCAAAGCATTCGACGCGGCGCTTGTTAACTTGGTTAACAATATGTTCGAGACACTGTATGAAGCGCATGGGGTTGGCCTAGCCGCTTCTCAAGTCAATGTGCACCAACGGATCATTGTCATTGACGTTTCCCACAACCAAAAGCAGCCACTCTGTTTGGTTAATCCAGAAATTCTCCAAAAACATGGAACCGTTACTGAAGAAGAAGGCTGCCTTTCGTTTCCCAGTGTCTATGCAAAGGTGCAGCGAGCAAAGGAAGTCGAAATTATTTATTTTGATCAATTTGGCAAACAACATGAATTAACGGCCAAAGGTCTTTTAGGTATTTGTATTCAACACGAAATCGACCACCTAAATGGTATTACTTTTTTTGATCATCTTTCGCAGCTCAAGCAACAACTGTTGCAAAAAAAATTAGATAAATATCGAAAAAGAGCGTTATGAGTTTAAAAATAGTTTTTGCTGGGACACCGTTGTTTGCCTTGGCAACCCTAAAAAGACTGACAGACAGTGAACATTCCGTCGTTGCAGTTTATACCCAACCCGACAGGCCTGCGGGGAGAGGTCAAACACTGCAATCCAGCCCCATCAAAGAGTTTGCCGTTCAACACCATATTCCCGTTTATCAACCAACCAGTTTAAAAGGACTTGCAGAACAAGACGCACTGCAAAAACTACAAGCAGATGTCATGGTTGTCGTTGCTTACGGGCTGATTCTACCTCCAAAGGTATTAACGATCCCTCAATATGGCTGCATTAATGTGCACGCCTCTTTATTGCCGCGCTGGCGCGGTGCGGCTCCCATTCAACACGCTATTTTATCAGGCGATGCCGTGACGGGGGTTTCCATCATGCAAATGGATGTGGGCTTAGACACGGGTGATGCACTACAAATGGTTACTTGCCCCATTAATCCCAAAGATACCAGCCAAACTCTGTACGATAAATTGTCAAACCTGGGAGCAGAAGCATTAATCAATACGCTGAAAAACGTTGCCCTACAAAAACTAAATCCCATCAAACAAACGGACAATGACACCACTTATGCGGCTAAGATCTCTAAAACTGATGCAGAGATCCATTGGGAAGAAAGTGCCGTCATATTGGATAGAAAAATTCGCGCTTTTAATCCTTGGCCGGTGTGTTTTACCACACTGCAACAACAAACCGTGCGAATTTGGTCTGCAAGCCCAATAGAGTCTTCCACCATTGAAACCCCCGGAACCATCGTTCGACTTCATCCCAACGCGATTGATGTCGCAACCGGACAAGGGATTCTGCAACTGCAAGAGATCCAATTGGCTGGCGGCAAAAAGTTGCCGGTGCAAGAAATCTTAAAATCCAAAAGTGCACTGTTCCAAGTGGGGATGTTGTTTCGTTAAATCAAGGAAGGTGTCAGACGCCCATGGCACAAATGCTGCTCAGATAATAAAACCATTTATTAATTAAGCGCATAAATCTGGTCATCCCCGCGAAAGCGGGGTTCCAGAGAAATAATCGGTGTTTGACACCAACGAATTTCCATTGAGATTTCGAATTTACTCAGTAAAATTTCCTGCACTAAGACTAAAACCTTTCCTTTTCCTCATGCTTTCTACAAGCGCCTGTCCACAAGCTTCATAATTAGGTTCGTTCGCAAGTTCCGCCACCAGTTCACTGTAAACGACGTTTCCACTCGCGCTAACAGCAATGACTGCTCTTGCAAAAAGCCCCTTAAATGCTTTTGTCTCTGGCGAACCATCCGTAATTGAGACACCAAATTGCGTTCCGAATTCGCATTCCGGCAAATAAGCCGATAACGGAACAACATGCTTTATGCCCTCGACAGTACAAAAACGATTTAAAGCGGGAGGTAAATCTTTGGAAACAGAAAACACCAGGATCTCTCCTTTCGTTTCTCCTTCGTCCTTTTGAGAAAATTGATTTTCGAAGGCTTTTATCGTTTTAGCGCAAGTGGGCGTATCCGCACTGGGTAATATATCTAAAACGTAAGGTTTACCCTCTAAAATTCTAGGATCAAATAATGTCCAATCTGCACGTGCTAAATTTTGAAGAAGCTCCAGATTTATAGGAGTTCCAACAGGTGGTAATACCCCTGAAATAGTCATGGGTACGCCTCTTCGCGTAATTTTCACCGGTGCATTTTGCGTGGTCGATGATGCGCCTGGTTGTGTCTGTGTTTTTGGATATTGGTTAAACATACTACCTCCTAAAAAACCAATAGCTAGGACTTGGTGAATTTATCCCTCTCTTTTTGGCCCTTAATGTTCGCACAGAAACGAATGATTGTCTTATACGTATTAATACTACATTATGTGAATGCGCACGAACGACAGAACTAATATAAATTTTTAACGTCTTAATGAAATATTATATTTGTTGGAGAAAAAGTGTGACCACACTTAAAAAAGATTGTTTTTGGCCAAAAAAAGATAACTTTTATCATTTTATAATACGATTATTAATCTTTAACATCATCGGGGCATTAATTTTCATACCAAACATTTCAAGTGAAATTGATACCATTTTCTTGATAAATTGTTTGGGCGATCCCTACTATTATAAATTTACAATCGTTCTCCTGACCTCGATAATTTTGACATGCGTAACCAGGCCAGAAACAATTAATCGAGATAAAAATAACCTGATCAACTTTATTTTAGTATCAATCATCATTGTAGATATAATCACATTCTTTACTTTATTTTCAAGATTTATTACCACCTCTTCAGACTTATACGATTACTGGTATGATGAAAGCGGAATATGGTATTACCTACTTATTACGTTCGTAACATCCATTATAGCTCTTATCGCAAATATTCAGCTTACGCATATTAACGAAAAAGTTACTACCGAATATTTATTAAAAATTGACGAAAGATGGTGCAATAAAGAGATGGTTAAAGCAAGAAAAATCATACACCACATGAGCCTGAAAAAATCGAAGTCTCAACGTTATATTCCAAAGAAAATTTTATACGATCGAGTAGGTCGACAGATTTATAAAATATCAAAAGAAAAGGAAAAGGAAATTGAGTTTATGCTCGTCCTAAACTTTTTGGATTTTCTGGAAACAATTGGCTATCTTCACCAAAAAAATAAATTAAGAAAAAAAGATCTGGATGAACTTTGCGGGGATTCCTTAGTAAAGTATTACAAATATTTTAAATATTATATTAGATTTATTCGTGAAGATGAGAATAACCCAAAACTATACCAAGGATTTGAGAGCCTGTATAAAGATTTAATTCCAAAAAAATAATCTCCCACACAACTCCAGACAATACGATCCCTTCTCCCCAATACTTTGGGGAGAAGGGATCGCACGATTGAAGTTTTTTGAGAATCCTAAGAGAAGTACCGTTTTGAACCTTACCCCTTGTACGCTGCTGTATTTTATAACAGTAATACCTGGGTGCGCCCTTAATGGCTCAATACCCCAGGCGAAGATATGAGCGATTTGTAACAAGGGTGGAATTAAATTTGATTAACTGCTAAAATGTTCAATAGTATGAACATTAATAGGTTTATTGTTCAAAGTATTGAGCATTATGGTCATGAGCAGAGCAAAAAGCATTACGCTTCCTTCAGTACAACGTATTTTGGCAGAAATGGGTGAAAATATTCATCTCGCACGGTTACGCCGAAAGTTTTCCGAGACATTAGTGGCAAAGCGCGCTGGAATTGCTCGTAATACATTGCGAGCCGTAGAGCGAGGTGACCCCAGCGTTACTTTTGGTTCTTATGTTAATGTTCTCTTATGCTTAGGCCTTGAAAAAGATTTGAAGTTGATCGCTCAAGATGATTTATTAGGCCGAAAGCTTCAAGATGCAGGCTTGCCAACCAAGGCGAGAGCATCTCAAACTGGCCGTCAAAAGAAGAAGAAAGAAAATGAGTAAAATACAACGGCGCACTATAGAAATTCATGCACACTGGGTAGGTTTGATGAAACCTATTTTGATGGGCGTTTTGCACACGGTTACTGTGCGCGGTAAAGAAATATTTTCGTTTGCTAATTGCTCTCGGAGGATCATTAGGAGGCGCTCGCCCAAAAGCCAGTGTCATTGATAAGCATCACCACTTATGGATAGCTAAATTTCCGAGCGCCAATGATGAAAACGATATCGGCGCGTGGGAAATGGTCGTTTATAAGCTTGCAAAACGCGCTGGGATTACACTCGCTGAAGCAAAATCAGAAAAATTTAATAGTCACCACCACACATTCCTGAGCAAACGATTTGATCGAACGGAATCCAATGAACGTCTTCACTTTTCTTCGACAATGACACTACTTCAACATTCTGACGGTGATGACGCACTGACGGGAGTAAGCTATCTTGAGATCGCTGAATTTATCATTCGACAAGGTGCAGAGCCGACTCAAGATTTAGAGGAATTGTGGCGTAGAATCGTGTTCTTTATTTGTGTGTCCAATGTAGACGATCACCTGAGAAATCATGGCTTTGTTCTTCAATCAAATGGCTGGAGATTATCCCCTGCTTTTGATATGAATCCTGTTGCCAATGGCGATGGGCTTAAACTCAATATTTCTCAAACTGATAACTCCCAAGATCTTTCGCTGGCTAAGGAGGTGGCAGAATACTTTCGGGTAAAACCAAAAAAAGCAGATGAAATTATTCAAAAAGTCGTAACGGCCGTAAAACATTGGAAGGAAGAAGCAAATCACCTGAATACATCGCAAAGAGAACAAGAACGTATGGCACGAGCATTTCGAATCGCAGAAGAGACATAACAACCCCTACACACCCATCAACAGCTGCTTTAGCGCCCTCTCTAAGATTCGCAATGGGGATTTTTCAGGGACTGCCACACAGTCAATGGTGTCAGGCACCGTTAAGTATGCGGTGCCTGACACCAATATCTACGTATGTTATTTTTCTTGTTTGATATTATAAAATAAACTGGGTTCCCAATGAGGGATAAGCACCATAACGCCAAATACTCGATGCGCACCCTTAATATTGCTTTGTTTATTTTGAACCGAAATATCGATATATTTATTTTCTAAATCATGAAGCTCTTTGAGATAGGCCTGATGTTGTTTGTTCGTAATCCAAAGCCCAAGCGATCGAAACTTCAGTTTATTCGATTTTATACCTTGTTCTACTTTTTCAAAAATTTGCCTTGCCATTAAACCACTTACCTTCTTAGAAAGTGGACCATCATCTCTAAAGCGTGAAACACCCTGAACTAGAAAACTGATGGGCAAAGAGAGATCATTTGAACTTGGTTTTTGTATTACACCAATGTTGGCCAGATTATTTAAGTATTGAATACTCTCTTCAGTGGAGAGGTGATGTTTTCTCTTTATTTGTTCTGGAGTTTTTTTGTCAACATAAAGCACACTAAAATACGCATAATCATCTAAATGATCCGCAAAATATTCTTCCTGTGCTTGGGTGAAAAATTCGGTCTCAACGTTAGGTTGTGCAAAAACAAGAGAGGAGAGAAGCATCAATAATAATGAAGCAAGTGAATGTGATTTGTTCATTTGGCAGTCCTTTGGTGAGTAGTGAAACTTAAAGGATTGTAACAAATTTAATGGGGACAGAAAAGATTCTAGTGACTCCCGCTTCGTTGGCGACCAACGTTAGATCGACATCTACCCTCACACAGTTCAGCAGTGTTGAAAGACATGCTCCTAAATTTTAGTCCCCAACACCTTAGCAGCCATTAAATATTTACCAACGGCTGGTTTAACGCCCTCTCCAAGATTCGCAGCGGGGATTTTTCAGGCTCCGCCATGCTGACAAATGGTAGATAAAAAGTTTGTTCTAATACAAATTGCCCTGACAATGCCGCATGTGAAACCGCATCGGTCATCACCACCCAACTCCCCCCTGCCGGAAAATGGATATCGGTTTTTTTAACGGAATTTTGATAAGTGTCACTTTTTTTCATTTCATCGTGCAGCATAAGCATATAATGATCATAAATACTGCGATATGATTTTGTGATGTTCAATAAAGACAACAGCGCTCGATAGCCCATAAAAGGCGGTCGTAATTTAGGTAAAAATTGTGTGACGACGGTTTTGAATGGCTCGCCCACTTGCCAGAAACGACTCTGCCCATTGGGATTAACATTGCTAAAAACCCGTAAAATTCTTTTCCCTTGATTGGGGGTGGCGGGAAAAGCATCAACATGCAATCGAGTATCATCTTTGAGTAAAGAAGTTTTTCTGCCAATCACTTCTACCGGCCGATAACTCGTTCGCCCCTGCAATAAAGCGCCTCGGTAATGCGGCAGCAAGTGATCGATTAAACGACTGCAGGATTGAAAAAAACGACTCATGAGCGCTGAAACACGGGACTCATTGAGTTTGTCGGCCACCCCTTTTACTTTGCCGGTTTTAGGGTGAAAACTGATGTTTTTAAAGGCACCACTCAATACCTCTTGCCGCAGCAAATCCTTTTCACTGTCATTGAACTGAAAGGACAAGTGTGGTAAAAAAAGGATCAATCCGCTTTCCAGCGCAATGGTTGCGTTTTTTTGATCTGACGCTGAAAATTTATGAGCCCAATCAGAGGCGGTTAAAGGATGTAGCACCTTGGACTCCTGTATGTATTAATAGCCAACAAGTAACCTAATCTGAGAACAATAATGGGAAATTCCTCCATGCAACCAATACCGAACACCCGCGCACTGGCAGCTCAAGTGATTCAAGCAGTCCTCACCGAAGGACGTTCACTCACGCACGTCTTACCTGATTTTAAAAATAAGTGCAAAAATATGCAAGATGCTGCTTTCTTACAAGCAATGGTCTATGGGGTGATTCGTTGGTATCCGCGTCTTGCGTTTCTCTGTCACCAACTCTTAAAAAAACCTCTAAAGCAAAAAGATTGTGATTTGCAGTATTTGATCACCGTTGGTCTTTTCCAACTCTCTGACATGCACGTAGCACCCCATGCGGTGATTTCTGAAACCGTAGAAGCCGCAAGAGTGTTCAATAAGCCCTGGGCAACAGGACTCATTAATGGCGTCCTTCGGTCTTATCAACGCCAAAGAGAAACGCTCGATCCTCTCGTCCTGAAAAATGAAATTGCTTGCTATGCGCACCCAAAATGGCTGATAGAATCCATCCGAACCGCTTGGCCACAGCACTGGAAAGATATTTTAGAAGCCAATAATGCCGCTCCCCCCTTCAGTTGCCGAGTCAACCTGAGTCAGATCACTCGCGCTGACTATCTGCAACAATTAATGGAAAACGATCTCTTAGCCGAACCTATTCTGGCAACATCAGCCGGCATTACGCTCAAGACGGCAATAGATGTTATGAAACTCCCCGGATTTTCCACTGGATTATGTTCTGTCCAAGACGGCGGCGCACAATTTGCTGTACCTTTATTAGAACTTGCACCCCGCTTACGCGTCTTAGACGCTTGCGCGGCACCTGGAGGGAAAACCGCTCATCTGCTGGAAATGGAACCCACTTTGGCAGTAACCGCCGTCGACATTCAAGCAGAACGAACCCAACGGATCACCGAAAACTTATCTCGTTTACAGCTGCGTGCTAAAGTGATCACCGCAGATATTAACGAACCCGCTGCGTGGTGGGATGGCCAAGCCTATGATCGAATCTTATTAGACACCCCTTGTTCGGCCTCTGGGGTGATCAGACGACATCCCGACATCAAATATTTACGCAAACTTAGTGATATTACTAAGCTTGCCCAACAACAACTGCAATTATTACAATCCGTTTGGCCACTGTTAAAACCAGAGGGTTTATTGGTCTATGTCACTTGCTCAATTTTTCCCGCCGAAAACTCGGAAGTCATTCAAAAGTTCTTAACGCAGCAAACCGACGCCTCTTTAAGCACCTGTTCAATCCCCATCGGGTTACCACAAACGCTGGGACATCAAATTCTCCCTGGCCAAGAGAGCCTGGATGGTTTTTACTACGCTTGTCTTAGAAAATCTTCGTGATGACTCTTTAAGAGCGCACAAAATGACACATGAAATATATCTTTTCATGATAGGTTATTTGTATTACGCCAAATGAAAGGAAAAAAGCGTTGCCTTTCAACAAGAAACTCATTAGACTGTTATATAACTTGTTAGAGTCTCTAAGGCCTCAGAAATAAAATTAAATTTCAATTATTTGAACGTTAATGTGTGGGAATATTAACGTTTTATTAAAATATCTGTTTATCTATTTATGGCGACTTTATTTTAAAAAATGATTGTATTTATACGCAGAATTCTGTAAATAATAGCTTATTATTCTGATAAAAATAGGAGGGTTAAAATGGATAGAGAATGAATACCAATGATTTCCTGATCCAAGACCATACCCACCGCCAATTATGTACACTCATTTTAAAAATGTTAAATTGTAATTTACTCTGGATAATGAATCTTGAGCGTAACTCATTAAATATGTTAGTTACCGATCAATCTGTCTTAGGGCATTATTGGGACAAAAAATATTATTTGGATGATCCAAATCTCACTGTTAAACCGCCGTCGGATCAACCTCCCTGGAAAGTCACCCTGGGAACCGACTGTGACACTTTTGATAAAAATGGTTTTTTACGCGATTTGTATAAGATGTTCCACGTAGAAGAATTTGTGACCATTGAAAAAAGAACCAAATCAGAACATTATTGTTTCCGATTTTTCACCAAAAATAACCGCTTTGTTTTTATGAATAAATTACTCAACAATATGCCAATCATAAAATATTTTATTAATGCGATGACAGAAAAGTATAGAAACGAACTCCATAAACAACCAGGCATAAGCATTAGGAAGCTAAAACAAAATAGGAAAAATTATGCTAACAGATGAATTCTTCCTGGGAACTAAATTATACCATAAAAAATTGACTGAACTCTGCAAGCCAATTGCAAGATATTTGGGCGTCACCCAAGTCATTTATGTCAATATTGATAAGCGCGGCCAAATGTTTTGTATTTGTAACAACTATCCCTGGGTAGAAAGATTTCTGGAAGAACACTATTACCTATTAGATCCTCTCATGGTCCACCCCAATAATATCCACAACGGTTTTTCTTTCGATAACGCCAGTGAAGATCAGGAATTCAAAGATACCCTCCTTTATGATGCAGTCATTAAGTTCGATTGGTGCCATAGTTTTGCATACATCGAAAAAACTGCTGCCGGCGGTTACTTTGGGTTTGATTTTGGCACAACCAAAAGCAATTATCAGATCATTAACAAATTGATTAATGGATCTCAGATCATCAAAAAAATGATTCGAAATTTGCATAAGAAAATTATGCTAATGACTCGGGAATTACAAGAAAATAAAATGGATTTTGCCACAATGAAAGGAGAACTCTTTAATAGTCAAAAGGGCCTGGTATTTAACGAGCAAGTCGAAAATGAACATAAAATCCGATTGTTAAGAGATACCGGATTCTTAGCCAATGATGCCGATCAAGATTTTTTAACCCGGGTTTACTTATCTCCCCAAGAGACCAATTGTCTTCGAGCCTATCTTGACACTCACAGCATCAAAAAAGTTTCTGGGGACTTAAGTCTAGCGGTCACCACGGTAACAAGCTACATAGAAAATATCAAAAACAAATTGAACTGCCACAATAAAAATGAGCTGTTTGATAAAGCGGAAATTTTAGAGTCTCTAGGCCGTATTTAACAGCGGCTCTGCTAACAGCACTTTCTTTGGAACAATGAATCTTTTGATCATACCTACCAACAAATAAAACACGGGTGTATTACAGACTGTGGCAAACAACTTATACGAATAGCTGTTCAGAATAATAAGCCAGAAGTGTTCTTTTGGAAATATACCGAGCAGCGTTAGAAAGCTAATGGCCGTAAAGGTATCGACAAATAAAGAGATTGCGGTACTGCCATTGTTTCTAAGCCACAACCATTTGTCTTTGGTTAATTTTTTAATCCATAAGTATAAAGCGATATCGATGATCTGTGCGGTATAACAAGCCACGATGATGGCGATAAATCCCAACCCATACAAGCCAAAGACTTGATGAAACAGCGTGTTGTCAATTTTAGACCATGGAGTTGCTTGTAACGTGTCCATTCCCGTTACGATCAAGGCTGCGACAATATTCATTGCAATCGCCAGCCTGACGCAAAAATTAGCTCTTTTTTTATCGTAAAATTCGGCTATCAGATCCGTTAACATAAACATTAACGGGTATAAGATGGCGCCAACGGAGAGCTCAAAGGTATGAAAAGGCAAAATCGGCAAATAAACAAATTTCTGATACGTTAAGTTACAAATAACAATTAAGACAGAAAAAAATGCACAGAGTACAATATACATTTTATCTAAAGCAGTCATTTGTTGCATCGCTTTGCTCCTTGTAAACCCCACTCATCGGTGGCCTTAACAAGATATTCCCGACAGGCCTAAGTGACGTCGTAACTGGTGAGATCTTCTGTGAAATAAAATATTTTTTCAAGTAGTTTGTTTTATAAATTATATAAAGTACCTTTATTGTATAGGTAGTGACCCGTTTTTTTTTCCGATAGAATTTAATGAGTGTTTGTTGAAGTTCTGTTTTTAGCTATTTTTCTAAGTTTATTTTGATGTGAACCCCTATGAGCAAGGTTGAAATGATGAGTTACAAAACAACAGTCAATGACCTGATAGAAAGGTATACGGCTTTAGGCTTACAAAAACAACAAAAGCTGGTGGATGAATATCTCGACAAAATTACCTTGTTGCAAGAACAACTTAATTTAGAAGAAAAAAAATTACTCCAGATGGTACAATGTTACGGAGTAGATATTCTCCCCTCCTAATCAAATTTTCTAGACAAACTCCCTTCGATAGCGTTTACTATTGATAAATGAAGATAATTATCCTTGGTGCAGGTCAGGTTGGTACGGCTCTTGCTGAGCACCTTGCCACTGAGCATAACGACATCACCATTATTGATATCAATGGGGAGCGTTTACGTGCTTTACAAGAGCGCATGGACATTCTCACCATCACCGGAAACGGGGCTTATCCCACTACTTTAAAACGAGGCGGCGCAGAAGACGCCGATATGCTCATCGCCGTGACTTCTAACGATGAAATGAATTTGGTTGCTTGCCAAGTAGCATCTACCCTGTTCCAAATTCCAACTAAAATAGCCCGGATCCGTTCACTCCCTTATTTGGCTCATGAAGAGCTCTTTGGTGCTTCCGCATTCCCCATCGATGTTTTGATCAGTCCAGAACAAGTGATTACCGACTATATCCGCCGTCTGATTGAATATCCGGATGCTCTACAAGTCTTAGATTTTTCAGATCACAAGCTGCAATTGGTTGCGATAAAAGCTAAAGAAGGCGGCGGGCCCTTGGTTGGCCGTGCGGTAAAAACATTACCCACTTATCTCGCCAACAATGATGCAGAAATAGCTGCCATTTTCCGCCAAGGGGTCCCGATCATCCCCTCCAGTAATACCATTATCGAACCCAATGACGAAGTATTTTTTTTAGCAGAACGCCAAAATATTCATCAAGTAATGAGTATGTTTATACCTGTCACACCACCCAACCAACGCATTTTCATTGCGGGCGGCGGAAACATTGGTACTCGATTGGCGACCTCGCTCGAAAAAGAGTTTCAAGTCAAAATCATCGAACGCAATCCCGCACGAGTTGAAGCTTTAGCCACACATTTAAGCAGTAGCGTCGTTTTGCAAGGCGACGCTTCAGAAAAAGAATTATTACAAAGTGAAAATGTGGAAAATACCGATGTTTTCTGTGCGGTCACCAGTCAAGACGAAACCAATATTATGTCTGCCTTATTAGCCAAACGTCTGGGGGCGAATAAAGTCATGGCTCTTATCAGCCGCCCTTCTTACCTCGATTTGGTGGAAGGCGGCGATATTGATATTACGATTTCGCCACAACAAGTGACGATTGGCAGCCTGTTAACGCATGTTCGACGCGGAGATATTATCAATGTACACTCGTTGCGTCGTGGAACCGCAGAAGCCATCGAAATGATGGTCGACGGAATAAAAAGCTCTTCTAAAACCATTGGTCGCCATCTGAAAGAAATCGCATTACCAAGTGAAGCAACGATTATTGCGATTGTCAGAGGCAATCGAGTTTTAATGGGACATCATAATCCAGTCATCGAAGCAAAAGATAAAGTCATTGTTTTGTTACTCGATAAACGGAAAATTCGTCAAGTGGAACGACTTTTTCAAGAAGGATCTTCTATTTTCGTCTAGGGCTTGGTTTTATGAATATCAGCTATATGAAGAATGCTTCTCGAATTCTCGGCCTGTTACTCATGCCTTTTAGTGCCACCATGCTGCCCCCTATCGTTGTAGCATTGTGGTACCAAGAAATGATGATTTCACCTTTTTTATTATCGGCTTTAATTACCTTGGTATTGGGCATTCTGCTTTGGTATCCTTTTAGAAAGTATCCTCGTGAAATGCAAGCAAGAGAAGCCTTTTTAATCGTAGCGCTTTTATGGTTAGCAGCCTCATTGACCGGGGCACTTCCCTTTATCCTTGCCAGTCCCCTCGATATCTCTTACGTGGATGCACTCTTTGAAACCATTTCTGGGCTTACAACCACGGGTTCGACCATTCTCACCCAATTGGACACGATACCAAAATCGGTCTTGTATTATCGCCAACAACTCCAATTCATTGGGGGCGGTGGGATCATCGTCTTAACCATCGCGATTTTGCCTATCTTAGGTGTTGGGGGAATGCAGCTGTTCCGAGCCGAAATCGCCAGCCCCTTTAAAGAAGACAAATTAACTCCCAGAATCACCCAAACGGCTAAAACACTGTGGTTTATCTATGTGGGTTTAGTCATACTGTGTGCACTGTGTTATTGGGGCGCAGGCATGACGCCTTTTGATGCCATTGGTTACAGTTTCGGCACCATCTCCACGGGGGGGTTTGGAACACACGATGAAAATTTTGGCTACTTTCAAAGCCCAATCTTAGAAGGGGTGGGTACTGTCTTTATGTTAATCGGCGCCATTAACTTTTCTTTACACTTTTCTGCCATTCGTCGCCGAAGTTTACGCCATTATTGGCAAGATCCTGAAGTCAAAACCTTTCTCACCATTTGGTTTAGTATGTTGCTCTTAATTAGCTTCACCTTGTTCTACTATCATGAATTCTCGCACAGTAACACACGGGTTACTGAAAGTATCTTTCACGTCACAAGCTTTTTGTCCACCACCGGATTTACTGCGGGACTTTATAGCTATTGGCCAACCTTTATTCCGTTCTTGTTATTATTTCTAGGGATAATCGGCGGCTGCGCAGGTTCTACCAGCGGCGGCATTAAAATCATTCGTTTCTTGATCTTAAAAAAACAAGGCTCGCGAGAAATTAAACGATTGATCCATCCGAATGGCCACTATGTCATCAAGTTAGGTTACAGTCGGCTACAGGATCGCACGCTAGAAGCCATTTTAGGATTTTTCTGTCTTTTTGTGGTGACTTTTATTTTTCTCTTCCTTTTGCTGTTAGGGTTTGGACTTGATCCCATCTCTGCTTTCTCGTCGGTTGCCGCCAGCATTTCCAATACGGGGCTGCGCATGGGCATGGCGGCAGATAATTTTCAATCCTTTACTGATCCCGTTAAGATTATTATCAGTGTTGCGATGCTCGCAGGCCGATTAGAACTCTTCACACTAATCGTTCTTTTAATCCCAAATTACTGGCGATACTAACAAAATTAAGTTATTGAAATAAGAGTGCTGATATTCTAATTTGCTACTATGACTCTTTCTCCTCGTAGGTCTCATCAAAACAATGCCTCTGGAAAAAAATTTTGCCAATCATGAATCATGATCAGGTATTTTTAATGTTTTCCTGGATGGTTTTCTGCTACCCAAGTTGACAAACCTGTACAAAATAGAGGATGGTAGTAGAAGGTATACTAATTAAATATGATTGTTATTAAGGAGAAACCCTATGAAAAAACATAACATTGGTCAAGCGATATTGATTTTATTGAGTGCAGCGGTGGTATGCTTAGGAACAGGATGTGTTGAACGGGAAAGAGTAACCACCTACGATGTTAGCAAAAGCGGTAAAAATTGGGCCGAAAGTGAATCGGTACAAAAATATACCGGCACAGATGGCAAAACCTCCATTGAAAAACAGCACGTGTATGAAAAAATAAAGTGTGTGAACCGCAAGGGTCAGAAAATTTCCGCTGACTCTAATGAAGAATGTCTCAAGAAAGGCGGCAAAATTGTGGATGAAATGACGATCGAAGAAGAATCCATTCGATCCAGATAAGTTTATCATTCATCTACCTATTTGTGCTGGGCATGAGAATCATTATTTATAATGATATCAAGCTCAGCGCAAATAACCTTAAGTCCTCAAAAGACTTGAAAACGTTCTTTCATGTAAGTTAAGTTTTTCTAGAAAAAACAGTTATTTTGTGTTAATCTGTTGGTCTATCTCAATTCAACAAAGGAGAACATCCTATGAAAGTAAATAAAATCAATGTTTTTATAACAACCCTTTTGTTGGCTTTTAGCAGCTTGGTCACTTTTGCCAGCTCTACAGCAGGTAATACCATCGACGACTCTGTTATCACCGCAAAAGTAAAGTCCAAGCTATTAGCAGACAAAATGGTTTCTGGACTCGACATTAAAGTGGAAACCAATAATGGTATTGTTACATTACAAGGCATAGTTAAAACCGACAGTGAAGCCACTACTGCCGTTGAACTGGCCAGCTCAACACCCGGCGTCATCGATGTCGATACTTCTAAACTGACCATAGAGTCCAGTAACCAACCTTTAGCCGATTCGTTGATCACAGCGAAAGTAAAAGGTGTTTACGTGAGAGAAAAATTGTTTGGGGACAAATCTGTCAATGTCACTCAAATTCATGTCGAAACTAAAGATGGTGTGGTCTATTTAACGGGTAAAGCAAACAGTGCAACCCAAGCCAAAAATGCTGAAGAGTTGGCAAAATCTGTGAAAGGCGTTAAAGACGTCAAATCCAGCGTGACAGTAGAACAACTCTAATCATTACAAAACGAGCAATTATTCCCTGTTGATGCCGCAAGTCAACAACAGGGAATTTTCTCGTTTTTTAAGACACGCCAAATGCTAATTTTACTGGGTAATCGGCCCCAATATAAATCCACTGGATATTAAGATTTAACACGAATATTTCTCTTAATTCTACGTCGCTCGAGGTTCATAACTGTTTTTACTGCTTTCCGCCATTGCAGCACCCGCCTTACGCAAAATATCCCCAAAATCAAACTTGTCTACTCGAATCTCAATAAACGTTAAAGTCTTCGATTTTTCTGCGATATACAGTGCTTCTTCTAATTCACCTTCGGTCTGCACTAACAATCCAGGGTCTCCACCCAAAGCCTGGGGCAGTAAATGATAGCGCCATGCAGATAAGTCATTATAAGGGCCATCATAAATGGCGCGCTCTATTCCATAACCATCATTATTGATGACAAACACAATTGTTCGACACTTGTAATTGATCATCGTAGAAATTTCTTGCGCACCAATTTGGAATGATCCATCTCCGACAAATAAAAGCGTTCTGCGTTTTTGAAAAGTACTCGCCCCCAATGCAGCCCCCACACTAAAGCCAATCGAATTATAAAAGGCTTGCGAAACAAAAGTAACTCCATTTGGCAACAACATGGGGGTAGTGCTATAGAGTGACTCTCCCACATCGGCAACCACAATATCATCTGGTTGTAAAAACGATGCAATTCGCTTAAAAAAGCGTTTGATGGTTAATTTGGCATTCGCTTCTGGGGTATAATCGTGAGTTTCCTCTAATGCCTTAACAGCTGGAATAAAACTGGGCAACTCTTTTTTATCTACGTTCTTTTCAATCAACTTATCCAACAACTCAGATAAATAAACCTCTTGATAATCATGGTGTTTGACCATTGTATTTTGAAAGTTTGCCATGATTAATTTGTTTTTATCGAGCTTTGCAGTAAATCCACCTGTATCAGAATCAATTAAGAAGCCTCCCAGCATTAAGACACAATCTGCGTCTTCTACCCCCTTTCTGACTGCTTCTCGGCTCCAGCCCCCTTGATAGACTCCTAAAAACTGTGGATGATCTTCAGATAATGCGGTTTTTGCAGTCGGGAAAACACAAAATGGATACCCAGTCTTTTCGATGAATGTTCTCACTTTTTCTTGTAACCCATGACGGATCACTTCCCAGCCCAACAAAATAATCGGCTGTTTTGCAGCCTGCAAAGCAGAACAAACTTCCTGCTGTGCTTCTAAGAGTGTTCCCAAATCACTGGTTTTTTCTAAAAACTGGAATTTTCCAGGTGGAGAACAAGGATGGACAACCAAATCGGCCGGCAATTCTAAATAGATGGGCTTTTTATAAAATAAGCATTTAGCCAAAGCGCTGTCAATCTGTTGGGGAATCTTTGCAGGATCTTCCAAATACTCACAAGCAACCGTGATATCGCGAAACATTTCTCGCGCTACACCATATTTCTTCCCCAAAGTATGGTGTAGCATTCTTGAAGCTAAAGCATGGTGACGTTCCGGAGCCCCAGCAATCATAACCACCGGAACATGCTCTGCAAAAGATCCCGCAATCGCATTAATGGCACTTAAAGGGCCAACGGTAAAAGTTGTGACAACGGTGCCTAATCCATGCAAGCGGGCATAACCATCTGCAGCATACCCCGCATTTAATTCATTACAGCAATTAATCTGTTTAACCGGTCCTTTGGTTACCTGCTCCATAAAACCCAACACCACATCGCCACAGACCCCAAATAAATGCTTAGAGCCTAAGTCGTTCAAACGATTTAACAAATACTGAGATATGTTACATGGCAAACTTTCCATTGACTTACTCCGCAGCAGTCCTATTTATAGCTTAGCAGTTTATTCAAAAGGCAAATGCGGAAGCGATCCTGTAAGCATGTTGAGCCTTTCATTAATGGTATTTATAGCCATTATTTTTCCAAGTACAACTTTAATTGCCGCAAAAAGAATAGTACTCGTTTTGAGCGATATACCTGGAGCACTTGAACAAAATCATCCATGGTTAATAATTGAAGATTTTCTTCTTCCATGCGTAAACCATCCAGAAGAAAATCGATACTGTTCCATTGAATTTTCTTTTCATATACATAATCCCCTAATGCTCTTAATGGGCTAGCAATAAAAAAAGGCTTTCCATTAGACTCATTTCGAGAAACTCCATTGAAATATTCATATTCATTGATCGGAATCTTGATATATTTGAATTCTCCCAGTGGAGTATCAATAATCTGTGATCTATTTTTTCCAATAACACAAGAGGTTGTTTCGACGCGTTCAGGGATCCAGTTATGAAATGATAACGCACTTTCAAGGGATACATAACTACCATGTACCATGCTACAAGCGATAAAAAATTTTCCAAGTTTGACGGAGCGATATTTCGGGGCGAGGATATAAACGCCCCTGCGCAGTTGAATCAGTTCTCCCTTTTTAATTGCCTTGTTGATTAAACCATATCTTTTGGCAGGCGTACCATCAAACAGATAGTCAACCTCCCGATCCGTGAACACTCGGCTATCAAAACCTTTTTTTTGGAACAGTTCTGTTGTTTTCAGCATGTGAATCGTCCTAACATAAGCTTTAAAGTTGGTTACTTAAAAATATTAAAACTGTAGCGTACTTCCTTTTTTAGGAAGTATCTTACATTTTTATATTGAGTTTACACCTAAATTCACAATGCTCAGAAATAAGTTAGCATTTTAAATATGTGCAATTACACCTCAAAGACTATATAAAAATAATGGGGTATGTTATAAAAATTATTTGATTTTTTGAATATAATGTGCAAAAATTAAAATAATAAGTGGAGATTATGTATGTTAATTGAGTTTAGGGTTAGCAACTATCGCTCAATCAGAGATGAACAAGTCCTAAGTCTGGTTCCCACTAAAGACAAGACTTATGCTGACTCTCATTTAGCACAAACTGGCAATACGAGTATACCTACCCTCCTGAGAAGTACAGCAATCTATGGGCTTAACGGCGCCGGAAAATCTAATTTGCTTAAAGCTATTAGCTTCTTAAAGAGCTTCGTTTTTGAGTCCGCCACCATAGTGCAACCAGGCCAATTACTGAATGTACAGCCATTTCTTTTAGACAATTCAACCAGTACAAAACCGTCAGAATTTGAGATTACCTTTTTTAACAAAGGAATTCGCTATCAATATGGTTTTAGGCTCACAGCCGAAAGAATACTCGAGGAATGGTTATTGGTTTATAAAACCGCGAAACCCCAACAATGGTTTAAACGCATCTACAACAATAAAACAAAAAGTGAAGAATATGAGTTCAGTGCCAAATTGTCTGGAAACCGCAAAATTTGGCAAGAGTCAACTCGGCAAAACTCATTATTTCTGTCAACCGCTGTTCATTTAAATAGTGAGCAATTGTTGCCTGTTTTTGATTGGATTGTGAATAAACTTGCTTGTTTTTCCCCCGGAGCAATACCATTAGACTTTTCGATTAATATGCTGCAAAACAATGAATACAAAGAGGATATGGAAAAATTTCTAATATCGTCTGATATAAGCATTACACATATAACTTTAGTTCCACGTAAACAGCATAGGAAGTTAATTCAATTTAACGCCAACATTTCTAATATACACAGCGAAGAATTGGATGTTTTATGGCCGCAATTCCATCATAAATCTGAGTCTGGGAAAGCAACTTTCGATTTACAAGATGAATCGGGTGGAACCCAACGGTTATTTTCTTTATCTGGGTTAATCCTCACTATTCTAAGAAATGGTCAAATACTCATTATCGATGAACTTGAGACCAGCTTACATCCATTGCTGGTGATACATCTTATTAGCATGTTTCATGATCCAAAAATAAATGTAAATGGTGCTCAATTAATTTTTACCACCCATAATACTTCCTTCCTAGATGCCGACATTTTCCGTCGCGACCAAGTTTTGTTTATTGAAAAAACCCGCGATCAAAGCACTATTCTAAGACCACTAACAGATTTTAGCCCTCGAAAAGGAGAAAACTTAGAATCTGGGTACCTAGCTGGCCGTTATGGTGCGATCCCTATTCTAGGCGACATGCATTAGGAGTCTTAATGGGTCGCGACAATCATCCAAGAAATAGACAGAAAAGACACCTTGAACGAAAAGAAGCCATTACTCAACAATTTGAGCGAATTCTAATAGTAAGTGAGGGGAGCAAAACAGAGCCTAACTATTTTAGTGAAATAATGTAGTATTATAGGATACCAACCGCAATTTATCGTATATTACCAAGTCAGACAGGAACGTCCCCTAAACAAGTAGTAGAGTTTGCACGGGATTTATTTCTAAATGGGGAGCCGCAAAAAAAGAGCCTTCGAAAGAGTATATGCGTTATTCGACAGGGATAATCACGCATCATATCATCAAGCATTAGAATTAGCAAAAAAACTCAACAAAACATTAATAAACGATGAAGGTGAGAAAGTACAATTTCGATCGATCGTATCGATTCCAAGTTTTGAGCTTTGGTTCCTGCTACATTTTAAATTAGTTCACGGATCATTATCTCACAAAGATGCTTTACGCCAATTAAAAGAACATATGCCAAATTATGAAAAAGGAAATAGAGGATGTTTTGAACAGACTCGAAGTCATCTGTCGATAGCTCTAGCCAATTCAAAAAAACTGATTGAGTCAGCAGATCCCTATGACGGAAATATGCCATATACTGACATTGGAAGTCTTGTTGAGTATCTATCTAAAATTAAAGATTAAAAAATAACCTTAATGGCTTCGCTGCCTCAACACCTAAAGAGCACTTAATACCGGTTTCGCCTGTGCCACCCGTGTTTGATTGTAAAATTTCCCCGCTAAGTTCTGCAAACGATTGCTGGATTCTACGGTTGCATTCCGCCCTAAATTCTCTAATACATTTTCCACCAAATCGCGCTTTTGCTGACACAAGATCACCATATCGCAACCGGCACCTAAAGCCATCTCTGCACGATCGACAAAATCTCCGATCTCCGCCCCTTTCATAGAAAGACAATCACTGAGGATCACTCCCTCAAACTGCAATTCCTTCCTTAAAATATCTTGCAACCAACGTTTAGAAAAACCCGCAGGAAGGGTGTCGACCGCCGGATAGACGATGTGCGCTGGCATGATCCCGCCTAACACTGCACTTAAATTTTTAAATGGGATTATATCTTCGGCAAACAATGTTTCCAAAGAACGCGGATCAACCGGTTGTGCAATATGCGAATCCGGCGCACACCCACCATGCCCTGGAAAATGTTTACCAATGGCACTCATGCCAACCGTATTCATGCCTTCAATAAAGGCTTGCGCTAAAATCGAAACAATCGCAGGATCCGAATGAAACGCGCGATCCCCAACAACCGCGCTGATCCCAGTCCCCAAATCTAAAACCGGAGCAATACTGAAATCAATGCCGCAATCCAACAATTCTGCCGCCATGATCCATCCTGCATTACGCGCTAATGCAATTCCGGCCGACGAGTCTTGATCATAGAGGGTTCCATAGTGTCGTGCGGGTGGAAGCTTCGTAAAACCCTCGGTAAAACGCCAGACTCGCCCGCCTTCGTGATCCACGGTAAGCAATAATGGTTTTTTATTGGCAGTTTCACGGATATCGGCAACCAAGGCTTTGAGCGAATCGATCCCGCGATAATTGCGCGTGAAAAAAATAACACCGCCCACCCGGGGATGCTGCAAGAGTTCTCGTTCAACGGATGAAAGCTCCACACCTTCGATGTCAATCATAACTGGACCATACTGCATTGCCCGCTTCCTCAAGGTTTGATAATCTACTCAATAATTTCACAAAGTTTTCAATTTCTCAACTTTTATAGAGATAACGAGTAAATGTCATATAACTTAATGACCTTTCAAGGATTAATTGCCACCCTGCAAGATTTTTGGGATCAAAAAGGATGCGTGATCCTTCAACCCTATGATCTAGAAGTGGGCGCTGGTACTTTTCACCCAGAAACGTTTCTAAAGGCCGTTGGACCAGAACCGTGGAACGCTGCACATGTCCAATCTTCCCGCCGTCCTGCCGATGGCCGGTATGGCGAACACCCCAACCGCGGGCAACACTTTTTTCAATACCAAGTTGTCTTAAAACCTTCGCCCCTGAATATCCAAGAACTCTATTTAGACTCTTTGCGCACCATTGGGATTGATCCTTTGCTCCACGATATTCGTTTTGTAGAAGACAATTGGGAATCTCCTACGCTCGGGGCTTGGGGACTCGGTTGGGAAGTGTGGCTAAACGGAATGGAAGTGACACAATTTACCTATTTTCAACAAGTCGGTGGTTTGGAATGCATGCCGGTGATGGGTGAAATTGCGTATGGAATTGAACGGCTGGCAATGGTGGTCCAAAAAGTCGCGCATACCCAAGATTTAGTCTGGACAACCGGACCGCTCGGAACCATTACCTACGGTGATATTTTCCGTCAATATGAGCGTGAGATGTCGACGTACAATTTTGAAAAAGCCAATATTAAAAATCTATTTGCAGAGTTCGACGTCTTAGAAGAAGAAGTCGCACAATTGATCGCAGACGAACTGCCTCTGCCCGCTTATGAAATGGTGTTAAAAATGTCACACCTATTTAACCTATTGGATGCCAGGCGCGCCATTTCTGTTTCGGAACGGCAACGATTTATCTTGCGCGTTCGCACATTAGCCATGGCCGTCGCCAAAGCGTATTTTGCCAGCCGAGAAGCCTTAGGATTTCCCATGTTAAAATCAAAAACAGAGGCCTTTTAGTATGCTTCCTACGATTCCCACTCAAGATCTTCTGATCGAAATTGGCTGCGAAGAATTACCGCCGAAGCATTTAAAAAAATGGCAGGAATGGTTCCTGGCAGAAATTGCACAAGCCCTAAATTCGGCAAGCCTTCCCTTTAAAGAGCTACACGGTTTTATTGCGCCAAGACGCATCGCTGTCCGTGTCACAGGACTTGCGATCGCACAACCCGATCAGCTTATCACCAAAAAGGGTCCAACCAAATCAGCCGCGTTTGATCAAAACAATCAACCTACTAAAGCCGCTCTGGGATTTGCCGAATCCTGCGGCGTGCCCTTAGAAGATCTGTCCTACCAAATCACTGATAAAGGATCTTGGTTGGTGTATCAGCAATCCGAAAAAGGGGCTGAGACCGAGCAATTGATCCCTGCCATTGTTGAAAAAAGTTTAAATAATATCCCCATCGGAAAAAGAATGCGTTGGTCTGATTTGCCTAACACTTTCGCAAGACCAATCCACTGGATTGTCCTCGTCTTTGGCCAACAGACCATCGAAGCCGATATTATGGGCGTTAAAAGCGGCAATTTAAGCCGCGGACATCGTTTTCTACACCCTTCCCCGCTTGAGATAACAAGCCCTGCAGAATATGAACATATTTTACTGACCGGATTTGTCATTGCTGATTTTACGGAGCGACAAAACGCGATTCGTTTAGGGTTGGCGGAAATCGCCAAACAACACCACTGTGAGCCCATCATCGATCCTGCCTTATTAGATGAAGTGACGGGCTTAGTAGAGTGGCCGGTTACCCTATTTGGTTCCTTTGAACAGTCCTTTTTAGAGATCCCGCAAGAAGTGTTGATCACCTCGATGCAAGTGCATCAAAAGTGTTTTCCTGTGGTCGATACTAAGCAAAATTTACTGCCCCATTTTCTGATTGTCAGTAATATTAAAAGTAAAAATCCCGCTGAAGTAGTCACCGGAAACGAATGGGTCATGCACGCGCGCCTGGCAGACGCGGCTTTCTACTATCGAGTGGATCGAGAACTGTCCCTTGCTGAACGTCGCGAAGGGTTAAAACAAGTTCGTTTTCAGAAAAACCTTGGCACACTCTGGGATAAGACAGAACGTTTAGCGCCTTTATCGGCGAGCATTGCCAAACAAGTTGCGGCCAATCCAACCGATACAGAACGTGCTGCCATTTTATGTAAATCAGACTTGCTGACCCAAATGGTGGGCGAGTTTCCAGAATTGCAAGGCATTATGGGGCGTTACTATGCCCAACACGACGGCGAAAATATCCTCGTTGCCACAGCCATCGAAGAACACTATTACCCACGCTTTGCAGCCGATATCTTGCCCAATACTTTAGAAGGCACAGCACTTGCTTTAGCGGATCGACTAGACTCGTTGGTGGGTCTTTTTGGTCAAGGTCATCGCCCCACTGGAGATAAAGATCCTTTTGCCTTAAGACGACAAGCGTTTGGTGTGGTCCGAATCCTCATTGAAAAACAACTTGATTTAGATCTGATTCATTTGTTAAAGGAAACACAAAGCTACTACAAAACCTCCTTTGCTGAGCAATTTCTTATCCAGCAAGTCATGGATTTTTGTTTTGATCGCTTAAAAGCCTGGTACTCTGAACAGAATATTTCCTTAAAAGTGTATGAAGCCGTTCACGCAAAATCACTCACCAATCCTTTAGACTTTCACCAAAGGATCCACGCCGTACAACAGTTTGGCGCATTAACAGAAGCAGAAAGTTTAGCAGCAGCGAATAAACGAGTTAAAAACATTCTAGAGAAGACGGAAATTGTTCTACCCAAAAACGCACCTGTCGACAGCACGTTATTGCAAGAGACACCCGAGAAAAATTTAAACCTTGCTTTAAATTCAAAAGAAAAAGAAATTCAACCGCTGTTACAAGATCGCAATTACACGGCGGCTTTAAAATCATTGGCTGCCCTAAAAGAACCCATTGATGTTTTTTTTAATGAAGTCATGGTCATGACGGATGATGAAAAGCTTCGCCACAATCGCCTCATATTATTAACTCGCCTGCGATCCCTGTTTTTAGAAATTGCGGACATCTCATTATTATGAAACAACTCGTGATCTTAGACAGAGATGGCGTGATTAATACGGATTCTCCGCACTATATTAAATCCCCTGAAGAATGGCATCCCATTCCTGGCAGTCTAGAAGCCATCGCTCGGTTAAATCAAGCTGGGTTTCTCGTAGCCGTTGCCACCAATCAATCAGGAGTTGCTCGTGGCTTTTATAGTTTGGAAACCTTAGAGAAAATTCATCAAAAAATGCAAACCGAATGTGCACAGTATGGCGGAACAATCGAGGCGATTTTCTTTTGTGCGCATGGCCCAGAGGAAGGTTGTGATTGCCGTAAACCCAAGCCTGGCCTGTACCATCAAATCGCACGCCATTTTAATGTTGATCTTAAAGAGACTGCCATTCCAGCCATTGGCGATTCGCTGCGCGATTTGGAAGCCGCAAAAGCCAGTGGCTGTTTGCCGGTCTTAGTTTTGACCGGCAACGGAAAAAAAACCCAACAGAACTTACCGCCGGAATTCAATGCTATTCCCATTTATGGCAACTTGGCGCTCGCTGTCGAAGCGCTGCTGAACGGCGAGCTTTCATGATTTTTCGTAATATTCTTTTTTATTTGGGATTGGTCCCAACCACGGTCTTTTTTGCAATTCTTGGCAATGGTTTGTTTTTTCTTCCCTTTAAAGCTCGATATTATCTCATTACACGCTGGTCTTATTTCTTTATTTTTTGGGCAAAAATTAGCTGCAATTTAACATTTGTGGTACAGAATCCGGAAAACATTCCCAAACAAAACGCGATCGTATTTTGTAATCATCAATCGATGTGGGAAACGATTTTTATGCAAGTCTTATTACCGGAACAAGCTTGGGTCCTTAAAAAGGAACTGCTTAAAATACCCTTCTTTGGTTGGGGATTGGCACTGTTAGAGCCCATCGCCATTAACCGCACCAGTCTTCATTCCATTAAAGAATTAATTGAACAAGGCAAAGCCCTATTACAAAAGAATCGCTGGGTGATTATTTTTCCGGAAGGAACCCGTGTTGCACCAAACAGTTACCACCGTTATTCTCGCAGCGGCGCAGCATTGGCAGAAGCCACGGGCTATCCCGTGTTATTGATTGCCCACAATGCCGGTGTTTTTTGGCCGCGCGGTTTTTGGATCAAAAAATCTGGTACCATTCAGGTTGTTATTGGACCCACCCTAGATCCTAAAGGAAAGACCCCTACCGAGATCAATGCCAATGCAGAACAGTGGATCCGAGCGACAACCGCAACATTAGATGATTAGGATAACCCCTATGACTCTTTGTCTAGAAGGAAAAAATTTGGTTATTTCATCAAACCTAATCATTAAACCCCAACAAGTCTAATTCTCTTGACTTTATAGTTTCCACTCGTTACGATCTCTCGATTACACGAAAAAAGGATAAAGAATGCTAAGGTCTCAAGACAGTAATAATGATGACGATGACAATAATGATCCTTCCGCAGTTAATGCAGCCTTCTTAAAGTTGACACAACTGCCTATGACAAGCAGCGTCCCTGGAGTTAACAACGTCACTCTTTCTGCTTCTGGTAAAGAACTTAAGTTAGATGCTGTTGATTTAAGCCAAGCAGAACATCTTAGGACATTATACGATGTATTAAGAGATCTTAAGGTAAGAAGCCTTACATTAACTGACAATAATCTCGCTTTACAGTTTAGCGTGACAAGCGGAAATGTAACAGAGCCTAAGCCTAGCGTGGAGCCCAGAGAACCAACATTAAGACGAAGTTAGTAATGAGTCCCTTACCAAGGAATTTAAAACTCGGGACAAGTTACGATTTAGTTTGATTTTCCTTTTCTTTATATTTTTTGTGAAACAAAGGAGTTTGATGTAACTCAAACAATTGACTGTCGATTTTATACGTCACCTCTAAAATGACAATATTGGAATGACTGTCTCTAAATTCTACATATTTATCCCCCACGGCTGGAGTTTGTCTTTTAACCGCCTGGTATTCTTTAGAAAAGGATCCGAGCTCTTGATCAAACAGTGTCTTATCCTTCCACAAAGCAATGGCTTGCAAAATACCGTCTTCATCCACCACAAAAAGCGCCTCGACGGCTTTGACGTCTTTTAATTGTTGCGGATCTTTAACCCAATGATTCCAACCATAATAGGGATTCTTGGCGATTTCGGTAAAGGTCACTTTCTTTTTAAGATCGTCCATGGTGGTCTTTCCGACTTCTAAACCAAAAGGGGCCATACTTGCTTGCACTTGGCACACAAACAAAGCACAAAGCAGAAATATAACTTTCCCTAACACTCTCTTCGTTGAATCAAAAAAGACGTATTTTTTCATAGCTCAAAATCCCTTAAACCCCACGATTAAACAAAGTATTTTATAGCCAAGCACAGACGATTGATAGACAAATCTGCGTGCAGCGTCTATTTTAGACCTATCACGAAAAAGTGGTTATATACACAAATGACCCGCCATTTTTTTGAAAGCGCTAAAGTTTTCTCAACAATGGCCGAAATGATGGGTAACACAATCCTTAATATCGGGAATAGATTATGTCTACACCAAAAGATGACTTAAGATTTCAACAAAGTGAAGCATTGGCAAAAAAAGAAAAGCTGAACTCTGAAGCAGAAGCCCATGCCTATTTGAAAAAACACGCCGATGTCGATTTTGTTGTGAGAGAGAGCGGCAGCTACTTTAGTACCGGTCAGTGGCGTTCTATGTCTGTTAACCACAATGGACGAATTCAAAATTTTTTGGTAAGACCCTCCGGGAATAAGTATCAAATAGGAGTTCCTCAAACTTCAGGCGAAGTTACAACTTCTGATACTTTTTCAACTTTCGGCGAAATGTTGAAACACTGTAAAGCACAAATTACAGGGCCTGCTGCGAGCCATGCAGAGAGACCAGCACCTGTTGCTCCTACAAGCGCTAAAAAACCAGCACCCACACCACCACCAAAAGTTGCAAGACCAGCACCTGTTGCTCCTACAGGCGCTAAAAAACCAACACCCATCCCACCACCAAAAGCTGCAAGAAATACCTTTACAACTGCTTTACAGACGGCGGAAAAGGCAGGGCTCGTCTCGCAAGATCAAGCAATTAAACATTTACAACAACATAAAGATGTTCCTTACGTGCTAAGACCCAGCAGCAGTGTTGATGGGTGGTATACGTTGACAGCACAAGTCGAGGGGAAAATAAATCATTATTTAGTTCGTCCTACTACAAATGGCAAAGAGTTTGAAAGAGGAATTTTGCAAGGGCCAGGAGAAGTCAAGGTTGTTGACACACAACCCACCTTTGAAAAAATGGTACACTCTTGCCGATCAGATATCGATGCTTTCAAAGTCGCTTTAGAGACGCCAACAAATCTCAAATCTCAAAACGATGCAGTCGAGCATTTAAAACAACATAGAGACATCCCTTGCGTTGTAAGGCCCAGCACTTCCAATCCTGGGTGGTTTACTCTCACAACCCTAAATAGTGAAATACCCACACACACCTTGGTTCGACCCACTGATAATGGATTTGAAAAAGCAAAATTTAATCATGCTGGAGAAATTGAAGCAAAAGGAACCCGTTATCACTCTTTCGAAGAATTATTAAAGTCTGTCCAGCCACAAGCAGAAAATGTGGAAAACAAGAGACTGCCCTTTCCACCACTTCATCCTCCGGCAGCGGCGGAACCTAAAGGGACTGATGCAGATAAAAGAAAGAGGAAATGGGATAATCCCTTTAAATAGATAATTCTTAAATATCTAAATTTCCAACCGATAATGCGTTGGTTTCGATAAACTCGCGACGACTTTCAACGTTGTCGCCCATCAAAGTCGTAAAGATTTGATCGGCGGCAACCACGTCATCAATCGTCACTTTCAACATGCGCCGAATAGTGGGATCCATGGTGGTTTCCCACAACTGCTCTGGGTTCATTTCACCCAAGCCTTTATAGCGCTGGATTTGCTGACCTTTTTTAGCTTCTTCCAGCAACCAATGCAAGGCTTCTTTAAAACTCCCCACAACGGCTTTCTTCTCTGCCCTTTGCACGAAAGAGCCCATTTCGAGTAAATCACGAATCTCAAGTCCTAATGACATCAATGCCTGATAATCTTGCGTTGCGAAAAAGTCGAATGAGAAACGATAATGGCTCTCAACCCCATGTGACATCATTTTAATATTAGGTAAAAAAGCTTTTCTTTCTCGGTCTTCGGTAAGGCCTAATTCGAAGAACATGCCATTTTTAGCAGTCTTATTTAACTGCGTCTGGAATTCTGCCAGCCACGATTCCATCGCGGCAGAATTTTGTAATTCCGCTGTGGTTAATTTTTGAATATAGATCAACGCTTCTAAAGCAACGGTTGGATATCGATAGGAAAGACGAGAAATGATATCCATGACACTCAAATATTGTTTGGCTAAACGTTCTAATTGGGCCCCCAAGATCGGCGGCGCTTTGGGATTCACAAATAACTGCGCATCTTCTAGCGCAATTTGAATTAACAATTCGTTTAAATCTTTATCATCTTTCACGTACTGTATTTGTTTGCCTCTTTTCACTCGATATAAGGGGGGTTGGGCAATGAAGAGGTGACCCCGTTCAATCAATTCTGGCATTTGCCGATAGAAAAAGGTTAACAATAAAGTGCGGATATGCGAGCCATCGACATCAGCGTCGGTCATGATAATAATACTGTGGTATCTCAGTTTATCGGGAACATAATCTTCTCGACCAATACCACAACCCAAAGCCGTAATTAAGGTTCCCACTTCAACCGAAGAAAGCATTTTATCGAATCGTGCTTTTTCGACATTTAAGATTTTACCCTTCAAAGGCAAGATGGCTTGAGTACGGCGATCTCTCGCCTGTTTCGCTGATCCTCCTGCAGATTCACCCTCAACAATATACAATTCTGACAACGCCGGATCTTTTTCTTGGCAGTCCGCCAATTTTCCAGGTAATCCCGCGATATCCAACGCCCCTTTTCTGCGAGTCATTTCTCGGGCCTTGCGAGCCGCTTCGCGCGCCCGCGCCGCTTCCACAATTTTTGCGGCAATCGCTTTGGCCATTGGCGGGTTTTCGAGCAAAAACTCCTGGAATTTTTCACCCATGGCCGATTCCACCGCAGGTTTTACTTCAGACGAAACCAATTTATCTTTGGTTTGCGACGAAAACTTAGGATCGGACACTTTGACCGATAACACCGCAGTTAAACCTTCACGCGCATCGTCACCGGTCGTCTCGACTTTTGCTTTTTTGAGATAGCCTTCTTGTTCTAAATAATTGTTTAAGGTTCGTGTTAACGCGCCTCTAAAACCCGCCAAATGGGTACCACCATCTCTTTGTGGAATATTATTGGTATAACAAAAAATATTTTCTTGATAGGAGTCATTCCACTGCAGCGCGACTTCGACCACAATCCCTTGCCGTTCTGTTGAAAAATAAAACACTTGGGGATGAACCGTTTCTTTATTGCGATTTAAATGTTGAACAAACGCTGCGATCCCGCCTTCGTAAGCAAACACGTCTTCTTTATTGGTTCGCTCATCAATTAAATGGATTTTAACGCCGGAGTTTAAGAAAGATAATTCCCTCAAGCGCTTTGCCAGAATCTCATAGTTAAATTTAATGTTGCTAAAAATTGTGTCCGTCGGTTTAAAACGAATTTCGGTTCCGGTTGAATCGGTTTCTCCGACTTCTGCTAAGGGTGCGTCGGGTTCACCCAAATGATAAACTTGTTCATAAATTTTCCCATCTCGACGGATCCGAAGATTTAATTCCTCTGATAAGGCGTTGACCACCGAGACCCCTACCCCGTGCAAGCCGCCCGAGACTTTATACGAGTTGGCATCGAATTTCCCACCTGCGTGTAGAATCGTCATAATCACTTCGGCGGCAGAACGACCTTCTTCTTCGTGGATATCGACCGGAATCCCACGGCCATCGTCTTTGACCGTCACCGATTCGTCCATATGAATCGTCACGGTAACCGCAGTACAGTGCCCAGCCAAGGCCTCATCAATGGAGTTATCGACCACCTCGAACACCATATGGTGTAAGCCAGTGCCATCATCCGTATCGCCGATATACATCCCAGGGCGTTTTCGGACCGCATCCAGGCCTTTTAATACCTTAATATTGGTAGAATCATAGGTGCTTTCAGAGGTCAACGGAGTGTTCATTCATTTGCCTTAAACTTCTGTCATAAATATGGGTAATTATCTCATTTTCCAAGAAAAATATCCAGTTTTACCCTTCCATCCTTCGGGAAAGACTTGCACTAAAATCGTCGACAATCCCCTTCTTTAAAGATAGTTTAAAGCGTGAACCTGCACCTAACTCGATCTATAAGAAACTTCCTCTGCTCGTTCGTGTTTCGCAATTAAGTTATTAAATAGCTCGCGAAAATATTTTTAAGAGAATAGCCGCCAATAGCCGCCAATAGCCGCCAATAGCCGCCAATAGCCGCCAATAGCCGCCAATAGCCGCCAATAGCCGCAAAATTAACTAAAATATCGGGAAAAACAAAGCAACCGGGAGCGATCCCCGGAAAAAATGCTTTTATTTTCTTTTAAATGTTAAAAACATCGCCAAAAATCTATTTTAATTATTATTCATGTCTTCATCAAAGGAGAAACTTTGCCTAATAGAAGGCGCGCTAAAGCAAAACTCGCCCTTTATTGCCTCTAGCTGTCCCATTGCACCACATACAACCATGTCTATTATCTTAATCGTACCATTTGGCTTGTTTGCTCTTTGATTCAGCAAATAAATTGTATTTATTATGTATGAGTGTTAATAAATACAGTATAAAAGGTAGCTCTTATTAATCTTCTATCATTGTGGAACTACTTAGAAAAACTGTACTCAAATTGCAATATATACTCACTAATATTGGGGCAATCATGGTTAAACTCCGAATTAACATTAATGCCGACAATTATGATGAGGCGACAGCCCTTAACAATCAAGCACCGATGAGCGGTGTTCATTATGGATACGGGGTTATTCAGAACCCAAGCGTAAGAGGAAATGCGAGCCTTCATAAGGATATCGACAGATTTGACCGCATTCTGGTCCCAGATCAAAAAGGAGGTTATGTCCCCTTAAATAAAGCAGAAATCACAAAGGCTGGTGATAACGCAATCGCCAAATTTCTAACCAATGGAAATAAAAACCAATCAGATAAATTAGTTGGCTTATGCCAGACGGTTGGAACCTCTCTGTTGTATTTTAGCAAGCCAAATTTTGGGATAAAAGTCGGGGAAAACAAATACCCAAGTCAAATTTCACTGGGAACAAAAGGAAGTCAGCAACTTATTAAAGTCAATGATCATCAATTTAGAGCGGATTACGAACTAACTCTGTACCTTTTTGCCGCTGGAGAAGATACCGATACGGACCATAAGTATTTCTATAAAAATCGTCAAGGCGAAATTAAAGAATTGCCGATGGAATTCTTATTAGAGTTTAATACGGCAAAACCAGAATTAGATGGGTGTATCAAAATCGGGGATTTTGAATGTTTCCCGCTAATGCAATCACGAGTAAGTGCCACCATTAATCTTAGTTCGGAAAATCAGCCTGTAACTACAGTAGAGTACGCGTTTGATACATACTCTGACGATATTCTATACACAGGGCCAACGGAAGATGTTGGGATCACGTTGTGTGATCAAGCGGCAGTCGTTTCATCTCAAGAAATTATACCTACCTTGTACAATTTTTCTGGGGCAGTAATTGCTCAGTCTAACGCAGCGCTGCAAATATTGGAAACTATCGTAAAGGACTTTAAACTACCTGAAAATCAACATTTTAACAATGAGATAGATGATTTTTTGAAATCTGAAAACAAAACTCCTGGTAGAGAAATTGATTTATATTCTGCTTTTTTTATGCGATGGAAACAAGAATATGGCTACACGCCTTCCTCAAAGGATTCGGTCATTGGCAAGCTCGACGCCAAAAAAGAATACCAACAGCGCGTTATTAAACGCATAGAGCAATGGGAAAAAGTCATTATGCAGTGTCCGGTTGCAGGAAGGCCTAAAATGCTGCAAGAGATGAGGGAAGATATTGCTAAGCTCCAAAAAAAGAGCCCAGCCGAAAGAATTCAAGGTCTATTCACTCAAACGGATGAAGTGATCCAAATCCAAGGCGGCAAGCCACACCAACGTGGGAGTATCCCTAAAGAAATTAAGACCATCTCGCTGGAAGAAGCTCAACGACGCAATCAAGTTCCCCCCAAAAGGTCTGAGGCAGCGACTAAAAGAGATCAGCAAGTGGCATTGGCAAGAGATTATATGAGGACTCTGGCCCAAAGAACCGCTGTCCCTGCGTCGCCCCCAGCGCCTCCACCCAGATCCCCGAAGAGCCTGGCCAACACCAATTCTGCTGCTCAGAGCACCGGTTCTCCTGTTCCTCCAGCAAGACCTGGAGCTCTTGGAACCCAACCAGCAGCGCCTTCCACTCCTAAAAGGCCAGGAGTGACGAATGATGGTCATCCAGCGCCACCATTTGCCCCACTGTCTGGTGGCAAGAAAGCACCCCCCGCACTGCGAAACGGTGCTCCCCCTCCACCACCCCCGCAGCACCTAAAGCCGGGACATGGGGGACATCCGCCGAACACTAGCCAGACATAATCAAACAAAAAGGATTGTTCCACGTGGAACATTCTTTAAGAAAAGATATTTCCAGCCTCTACCTGGAAGAGTGAATATTCTTTGCCTCGCAGCACTTTGGTGAGATGCGCGCTGTCGATGCTCGTCACCAAAACCTGGCCCCCTAAATTTAATAACGCCTCGATAAGGCGCTCGCTGGCCTTATGGTCCAGCTCCGAATTTAAATCGTCGACCAAAAACACACACCGGCGCCCCTGACGGCGGTATAGCAATATCGCCCTGGCCATCAGCAAAGAACAAATAAAGAGCTTTAGCTGTCCTCGGGATAACAGATTTTTAGCCGGCACCTTCCCAATCAGAAATTCCAAATCGGCGCGCTGTGGCCCCATCGTGGTGTATCCCCAAGCGCGATCTCGCTCCAGGCTTTTTTCGATGGCCTGCGCCAGGCTGTCTTCCTCTCCCCACCCCGAGGAATACTGAACCACCGTTTCTTTCGTCAAACTGAGCAAGCTTTTCAGTGTTTCTGAAAAAATAGGGGATAATTCTTGTAAGATGGCCCTTCTGGCTGAATCAATCTCTTCGCCGGTTTCAATCAATTCCTTATCCCAAGCCCGAATTCCCGCCGTGTTAGCATTCATAGCCTTAATGGCGGCATTCCGCTGCTCTAGCACCCGCTTAAACCGCTGCCAAGTTGGATAAAAAGAATGTTCCACGTGGAACAATGCCCAATCTAAAAATTGTCTTCTGAGCTGGGGAGATGCTTCTAAGAGATCATAGCTCTCGCTGTTAATCAACTGCAGCGGCAAGGTTTGCGCCAAAGTCGCAATAGAATGGCAATCCTGCTCGCCTACCCTCATTTTAATTGTGCCCGACAAGGCCCTTTCTACCCCCAATCGAACGGGACTTGCCAGGGTTTCCGGATTGTGTGAAGAAACCACCCCACTGACCCGACAAACCCCTTGGCCAAAAGTAATGATTTGACGCGATTGACTTGCCCTGAAGGAACGACCGGTTCCTAAGACATGTACCGCTTCCAAAAGACTGGTCTTTCCCCCGCCATTTTCTCCCCAAAAAATGTTCAATTGAGGATTCAATTCTAATTGAATGGCATGGAGATTTCTAAGGTGAGAGAGGCTTAACGAGTTAAGCTGCATAATGAACACTATTGAACAAAATTTATATTCTCATAGGCATAATAACATAGATCCCACCTTCTCCCCCTATGCCCTCGACCCGGGCACTGCTGTTTGCATCAGAAAAGGTAAACTGAACGGTTTCTGCTGGGATCGCATTTAAAAAATCAATTAGGTATTTCACATTAAAGCCAATTTCAAGCTCGCCGCCGGCATATTCAATTTCCAAGTCTTCTTCCACTTCGTCTTGTTCCGAGGTGGTGGCTAGTATTTTAAGGCAACCATCAGTCAACTTTAATCGAACACCTCTAAACCTATCGCTGAATAGGGCCGCCGCTCTTTGAAAGGATTCCTTGAGTACTTCACGCCGACTGGTAAAAACTTTATCTCCCCCCTTCGCAACAATCCGCTCATAGTCCGGGAAACGACCGTCTAATAACTTAGAGGTCAATTGAACCTCTTTTGTGATCGCCCGAATATGATTGTTCCCTAAAATAATTTTAATTTCCTCATCACTGTCCTCTAGGATCCTCTGTAATTCTAAAACCCCTTTCCGAGGGATAATCACCCGGATCCCTTCTTTGTCGACAAAAGAAATCGCCGTCTTACCAAATGCCAAACGATGGCCATCTGCAGCCACCCCGTACACATAATCATTTTTGACTTCTAACAGCATCCCATTTAAGTAATAACGAACATCTTGCTCTGCCATCGCAAAACAAGTTTGCTCAATCAAGGTTTTCAATTCGCGCTTGGAAACGGAAAATTCAAAACTGCCTATCTGCTCGTTTAAACTGGGAAAATCCATGACGGGAAGTGTTGATAAGGTAAAGCGACTGCGGCCCGCTCGTACGGTCACCCGATCTTTTTCTTCCACAAAGGAAATATCTTCTCCCTCTGGCAAGGTTTTACAAATATCCATGAGTTTTCGCACGGGAACCGTGACCGCTCCGGGCTCAACCGCCGAAGCCTCTAAATGCCCTTCCGAAACCAACTCTACCTCTTGATCGGTGGTCGTTAAGGAAAACCTATCGCCTTCCACGCGAATTAAAACATTCATCAGAATGGGAGACAGTTGTGTGTGCTTGCGCTCAACAACACCTGAGACCGCTCGAAGTGGTTTTAAAAAAGTTTCTCGTAGGATTGTAAAACGCATCTATCCATTCCCTTAAGTCGATAAGGTACGAACCAGATTTGAAAAATCTTCCGCAATATCCGAGCCTTTTTCAACCAGCTCTTTGATTAACCGACAAGCATGTAAAACGGTGGTGTGATCGCGTCCCCCAAAAGCATCGCCGATTTCTGGCAAACTGTGATTGGTTAACTCCTTGCACAGTGCCATGGCAACTTGTCGTGGACGAGCCACAGAACGACTGCGCCTTTTTGATAACAACTCAGAAACTTTGATTTTATAATATTCGCTGACCGTTTTAATAATATTGTCGATAGAAACCAATTTCTCTTGTAAGGCCAATAAATCTTTCAAGGCTGTTTGAACAAAACTTAAGGAAATAGCGCTGCCAGTAAAATGCGCATTTGCAATCACCCGCTTTAAGGCCCCTTCTAACTCTCGAACATTGGCCCGAATCCGCTTCGCAATAAAAAAGGCCACCTCAGGAGGCAATTCGATATTAGATTGCTGCGCCTTATTCATTAAAATCGCGACCCGCGTTTCCAATTCTGGCGGCTCGACCGCAACGGTTAAACCCGCGCCAAAACGCGATTTCAAGCGCTCTTCTATCCCGCTTAATTCTTTGGGATATCGATCGGAGGTTAAAATAATTTGCCGCTGGCCTTCTAATAATGCATTAAAAGTATGGAAAAATTCTTCTTGTGACCGTTCTTTGCCCGCAAAAAACTGTATATCATCGATCAATAAAGCATCAACCGATCGATAGCGTCTTTTAAATTCATTGATGGCATTCGACTGCAAGGCTTTAACCATATCTGCCACAAAGCGCTCAGAATGGAGATAAAGCACTTTAGCAGGACGCTTCCCATTTTTATTTTCTAGAATGTAATTCCCAATCGCCTGCATAAGGTGCGTTTTACCCAAACCAACCCCCCCATACAAGAATAACGGGTTATAAGCCTCACCAGGATTTTCTGCCACTTGCATTGCAGCGGCTCTGGCCAGTTGATTGGATTTTCCTTCCACAAAACTCTTAAAAGTAAAGGACGTATTCAAATTGCTCTGGACGGGTTCAAACGTTTTTTCTTCGTCTCCAGAAATTTTTTCTTTAAGATCAACAGATTGGTTTGTTTTTTCGGCCGAGACGGGTTGGCGCTTTGCCCCGACAATCAATGAGACCTCCGTAAATTGCCCCACACTTAAATGGCTCAACACGGATTCGATGGTACTTAAGTAGTCGCGAACGACCCCTTCGAGCACGTATTGATTGGGAACAAAGAGAACAATTCCAGATCCGGTTTCTTCTGCTTGAAGCGGACTAATCCACTGACTAAATTGTTGTTGAGGGATTTCCTCTCGCAAACGCTGCAAACACTGCTGCCATAGAGAAAGCGCCACAACTACCCCTTAATCATTTTTGAGTGCAAAGAATAAATACCTAGGACCACCCAGTCTATACGGGTCTCCTCGGCAGATCCAGCCCTCTATTTATAATAAACTTATCAAACCAACTACATATTAAAAGCTGTTCACATCTTCGCAAAAAGGCTGTGGATAACTGTAAACCCGTCTCCTAAAACGAACTGATTTTTACCTATCCAGAGGTTAACGGATCACTATCCCAAGGTTGTACCCAGACCATTATTCATCATAACATTTTGAAATATATAAACTTATAGAACTTATCCACAGATAACGAGGATCATTATAATCACAATAAGATCAAAGATCTCTTTAATATAATTTCTATAAGGCATTGTATAACTTGGATTGACAACCCCGCCAACCTTTCGCTAAAGTATGCGGCTTACTGCTAAATAACGAGATTTCGGGGGCTCCATGAAAAGAACATACCAGCCAAGCAAACTGTGCCGTAAACGCAAGCATGGGTTTTTAGTTCGAAGCAGAACTAAAGGTGGGCGCCTGGTATTAAAGGGGCGACGTCAAAAGGGCCGAAAGAAATTGGCCGTATAGGGTTGACCACGAAACAGTATCCATTTTCCAAGACCAGTAGACTACAAACCCCGGCAGATTTTCAAGCTGTTTTTAGTCAGCCACTAAGATCGAGAAGTGCCTATTTTACGGTTTTGGCGCGTCCTAATGATCGCGAATATGCACGATTGGGTGTTATTGTCGCCAAAAGAATGATACGGCGGGCCGTCCATCGCAATGTGATCCGTCGATTAATACGAGAGAGTTTTCGTCTTAATCAAGGACTGATTGCTGGATTGGATGTGGTTGTATTGATACGATGTTCTCTTTCTCGAAAACAAAAGCAGGCTTTAAAAGAGTGTTTGAAACAACAATGGCACGAATTAGTCGGACAATGGGAAAAGGATTGATCGCGGTGATCAGCGCATATCAATATTGCATCAGTCCCCTGCTTGGTAATCGTTGTCGTTTTGAACCCCATTGTTCTGGTTATGCTAAAACGGCGATTCATCGTTTTGGAATATTAAAAGGCAGTGTTTTATCACTGTTACGATTGGCTAAATGTCATCCCTGGAATGCCGGCGGCGAAGATCCGGTTCCGCCTCAGTAAGGAGTCACTGTGACGACGCAAAATATTCGATTTTTTCTATTCGCAGCCGTTGGGTTAATTGGGATGTTGTTATATAACGCGTGGCAACAAGATTATCCAACCAAGCCAGCGGTGATGTCTTCAGCGATAGATGCGAAAGATGAAAGTCCCTCTTTAGATGATCAGGAAATTCCCACTGTTTTAGCTGAAAAAAACAAGCCGGAAGAAAAAACAGCTGCAACAACGGTGGGTGATACCCATCGTTATATTCAAGTTAAAACCGATGTATTTAATCTAAAAATTGACACCGTGGGGGGAGATATCACCCACTTAATTTTATCGGATTATGCCGAAAGCCAGGAATCTTATGGTGAAGGCTATGTGTTATTTGACGAATCAGCCACACGCTATTATGTTGCTCAATCCGGATTGACAGGCGAACAAGGTCCCGACAAAAGAGGGGTTGGTCGAGCGAAATATCATGCCGCTCAACCCGCGTTTCAATTGAGCGAAAAAGACAGTCAATTGTTTGTTGATTTGCATTACCACGCAATGAACCATGTTGATGTGACAAAACGGTTTATTTTTAATCGCGGTTCTTATGTGATTGAGGTCGAATATATTGTTGACAATAAAGGAACACAAAACTACACCGGGAATTTTTATGCACGGTTAAAACGTCAACCCAGTGCCGAAAAAGGGGGAGGATTTTTAGGAATTCAGACTTTCACCGGGGCTGCGGTTCACACGCAGGACACACCGTACAAAAAATTAAATTTCAAGGATATTGCAGAAAAACCCTTCGAACAGTCGGTTAAAGGCGGTTGGGCTGCAATGGTGGAACATTATTTTGTGAGTGCGTGGATCCCGAACAGTGAAGCCACGAATGTCTACCAAGCAAAAGAAATTCAAGAGAATATTTATATGGTGGGTTTGGTCGAACCCGTACTCACAGTGCTGCCGGGTGAACATAAAAGCATTAAAACAAAATTATATGCCGGACCCGAAATTACAGAAGACTTAGAACCGTTGGCGCCGGGTCTTGATTTGGCCGTCGATTACGGAATTTTATGGCCTATCTGCCAGCCCATTTTTTGGTTGTTGAAAAAACTGTTTCAACTGACGCAAAACTGGGGGGCTGCCATTATTTTAGTGACGGTGGTGATCAAATTACTGTTCTATAAATTGTCAGCGAGCAGTTATCGTTCGATGGGCAATATGCGAAAACTGCAACCCAAAATGGAAGCCTTAAAAGAGCGATACGGCGAAGACAAACAAAAATTCAGTCAAGCGGTGATGGAGTTATACAAAAAAGAAAAAATTAATCCGTTGGGCGGATGTTTTCCGGTGTTGATCCAAATCCCGGTATTTATTGCATTATATTATGTGCTGTTGGGCAGCGTTGAGCTGCGAGAAGCGCCATTTATATTTTGGATCACGGATCTTTCGGCGAAAGATCCCTATTACGTGCTGCCCATATTGATGGGGGCCAGTATGTTGATCCAGCAAAAACTAAACCCAGCACCACCAGATCCAGTGCAAGCCAAAGTCATGATGTTTATGCCGGTGGTGTTTACAGCACTGTTTTTGAGTTTTCCTTCAGGGCTGGTTTTATATTGGTTCGTCAATAATGTCTTGTCTATTTTGCAGCAATGGGTGATCACCCGAAAAATAGAAGCCACTTCGAAAGGTCATGGTGCAAAGTGACGTCGATACAATTGTCGCTGAAGCGACTCCCAAAGGGCGGGGAGGCGTTGGCATTGTGCGTATTTCGGGTCCGAAAGTTCCGGCAGTTGCAGAAAGCATCCTGAAAAAGATCCCCGCCCTTCGCCAAGGAGAATATCTTTCCTTTTGGGATGAAAGCGGGGAAATAGTCGATCAGGGCATTGCTTTATATTTTAAAGCACCGAACTCATTTACTGGTGAAGACGTGCTGGAACTGCAGGGGCACGGTGGGCCAGTTGTGATCGACAGTTTGATCCGAGCCGCCATCCAAGCGGGTGCAAGACTTGCTTTACCGGGAGAGTTTTCCTTAAGGGCGTTTCTAAATAACAAGATCGATTTATGTCAGGCAGAAGCGGTGAGTGATCTTATTAACGCCACCTCAAAGCAAGCCGCAAAATGTGCGATACGGTCGTTGCAAGGAGTCTTTTCACAAGTTGTCGAAGACATTCTGAAATCCTTAATTCATCTTCGAATGTATGTCGAATCTGCCATAGATTTTCCAGAAGAAGAAATCGATTTTTTAAGTGACGATCGAATTTTATTGGGGTTAAATGAATTAATCGTGCGCTTAGAGGAAGTCCATGGTAAAGCGCATCAAGGATCACTAATGTCAGAAGGCGCAAAAGTGGTGATCGTCGGACGGCCAAATGCCGGAAAATCCAGCTTGTTGAATCGACTCTCAGGATATGATCGCGCGATTGTCACGGATATTCCAGGAACCACGCGAGATGTTTTGCGAGAACAGATTTCAATCGATGGACTGTTGGTTGAACTGATTGATACGGCAGGTTTAAGAATGGCGCCCGATGTCATCGAACAGCAAGGCATTGAAAGAGCTTTACAAGAACTTCGATTGGCTGATCACGTGATTGTGATGGTCGATGGCAGTGCAACCGAGGATTTAGATCCAAAAAATCACTTATTAGAATGGCGGGAGGCTTTTCCATCGGAGATTGGGATCACCGTCTTGTGCAATAAAATTG
>JABDFC010000009.1 GCA_013286785.1 Gammaproteobacteria bacterium | reverse complement strand
CTAGACTTGACCTCATTGTCCTTATTCTAAATAATAGGTTGGGAAACCGAGCCATATGTACCAAAAATCAAACAGTATTAGCAAAAAAGTTGAACGTTCCAATGAAAACCGTTTACATTAAAACCCATGGTTGCCAAATGAATGTGTACGATTCAACCCGAATGTTGGATCTGTTAAAAGCAACCCATAATATGACTCCCGTTGATTCGCCTGAAGAAGCGGATCTGATTTTATTAAATACCTGCTCCATTCGAGAAAAACCCCAGGAAAAAGTCTTTTCTGAATTGGGTGTTTATCGCTCCTTTAAGGAACTACGTCCCGAAGTCGTCATTGGTGTTGGCGGATGCGTTGCCAGCCAAGAAGGTGCTGCTATTTTGAAACGAGCACCTTATGTAGACTTGATTTTTGGACCACAAACCCTGCATCGCTTACCAAACATGCTGGCAGAGGTCACTAAAACTCGCAGCCCTCAAGTGGATATATCGTTTCCCTTAATCGAGAAATTTGATACTTTACCCCTGCCTACCGCCGATGGCCCTACGGCTTACGTTTCTATCATGGAAGGATGCAGTAAATATTGCAGTTATTGCGTTGTCCCTTATACGCGAGGCGAAGAAATCAACCGCGCTTTTGACGATGTTCTCCATGAAGTCGTTGTTCTTGCCGAACAAGGTGTTCGAGAAGTCACCCTTTTAGGACAAAATGTCAATGCCTATCGCGGGAAAACGCATCAGGGAGAAATCGCCGATTTAGCGCTGTTAATCACCTATATTGCTGAAATCGAATCCATCGCACGCATTCGCTTTATGACTTCCCATCCGGTAGAATTTTCCGATCGCCTGATCCAAACCTATCGTGATGTGCCAAAGCTCGCAAATCATCTTCATTTGCCAGTACAAAGTGGTTCTGATCGTATTTTAGGATTCATGAAGAGAGGCCATACCGCCGAACAATATCGGGAAAAAATACAAAAATTACGACAGATAAGACCCGATATTAGCATCACATCCGATTTTATTGTTGGCTTCCCCGGTGAAACAGAAGAAGATTTTCTCGCCACATTAAAATTGGTTGATGAAATACAATTTGATCAATCCTACAGTTTTATTTACAGCCAGAGACCTGGGACGCCTGCAGCAAACATACCCGATACCCTCTCGGCAGAAGTCAAAAAAGAACGGTTACAACGATTACAGAATCGGTTAACCCAATTGGGCAGCGATATCAATAACCAAATGATCGGATCTCTCCAGACTGTCTTAGTCACCGGCCCTTCGAAAAAGGATCCCAATATACTGTGTGGACGTACAGATAATAATCGGGTGGTGAATTTTTCAGGCAGTGCTCCCGTCGGCGAACTCGTCACAGTCCAGATTACTGGGGGGGTCATGAACACCCTCCGCGGAAAATGGGTAGCTTAACCTTAAAATCCGAGTTATGCTTATCTTACATAGAAGAGTAATACCGTAAGGACGGTTAAGTTATTTAGTTTGAGTGATTCTACACATTCTCTTGATCTGACATTAACTCCGGTTGATAACCGTCGTTTAGCAAACCTTTGTGGTCGATTTGACGAGCATTTAAAGCAAATTGAACGCCGGCTAGCGGTTGAAATTATTAACCGTGGGAATAGTTTTCAACTGGTTGGAACCGAGAAGGCCATCCAATTAGCCAGCCGTCTGCTGAAACACCTTTATCAAGAAACTGGCCAGGGGGTGGAACTCACTCCGAGTCAAATCCATTTATCGTTACAACAATATGGCCTAATTCATGATTCCGGTGAAAATGAACTCTCAGATGACAAACTTTCACTAAAAATCCGAGGACAAATTAAACCCCGGACTCCCAATCAAAAACGGTATATCCAAAATATTTTGAACCATGATGTTAACTTTGGGATTGGACCTGCAGGAACTGGAAAAACTTTTTTAGCGGTTGCAACCGCCGTCGCAGCTTTAGAACAAGAAAAGATCCGCCGGATCTTGTTAGTACGCCCCGCCGTTGAAGCCGGTGAACGTTTAGGTTTTTTACCTGGGGATATTGCCCAAAAAATTGATCCCTATCTACGCCCTCTATACGATGCTTTATATGAAATGTTGGGATTCGAACGGGTCTCAAAACTGCTGGAACGCCAAGTGATCGAGATTGCGTCACTCGCCTATATGCGCGGCAGAACATTAAATGATGCGTTTATCATTCTCGATGAGGCGCAAAATACCACCGTCGAACAAATGAAAATGTTTTTAACCCGTTTGGGTTTCAGTTCTACCGCAGTAATTACCGGCGATGTGACACAAATCGATTTGCCCAAAGGAAAAGAATCAGGCTTGAAACAAGTCATCAAGATGCTGCAGGAAATACCTCGTATTAGTTTTACTTTTTTTCACTCAAGCGATGTTGTACGACATCCTGTTGTACAAGAAATCATTGAGGCATACGAAAGATTCGAAAAGAAAAGGCATCAGCCTGGGGATTTTGATGAGCATTGATCTCGAATTACAAATTGCAACTAAAATTAAAACGTTGCCTCACCCCGCCCAATTTCGCGAATGGATCAGCATCACGCTGTGGAATCGTCTTGACACCGCAGAACTTACGATTCGGATCGTCGATGAAGAAGAAGGCACACTGCTCAACCAACAGTATCGCAATAAATCCGGACCAACCAATGTTTTATCGTTCCCGTATGACCCTCAGCCTGGGATTGCCAGCCGATTATTGGGCGACATTGTGATTTGTGCGCCCGTAGTCGAAAGAGAAGCTCTTGATCAAAATAAACCCTTTATTGAACACTGGGCTCATATGGTGATCCATGGAACCTTACATCTGCTTGGTTACAATCACGAAGTCACCGAAGAAGCCATTGAAATGGAGGCACTAGAAACTGAACTTTTATTACAGTTGGGATTCCCCCCCCCGTATGGAGAAAAAATTGAATCATGAACGATGAATTACAGACCTCACAATCTTCCACTCGTACCTGGCTGGAAAAAATTGGCCAAGCCTTATCCGGTGAGCCGAGAGATCGTACTGAATTAATTGAAATGATCCGAGATGCCGCTGATCGCCGATTATTAGATGGTAACTCTCTTGGGATGATCGAGGGGATCCTGCAAGTACCTGAACTGAGGGTCAGAGATATCATGCTGCCTCGTTCTCACATGGTCGTCATCGAACAAGACATGACTCTGGAACAAATTTTACCCATAGTGATCACAACGGTCCATTCTCGTTTCCCCGTCATTGGTGAAAACAAAGACGAAGTATTAGGCATTCTTTTAGCAAAAGATTTACTGGCCTACACATGTGGACATCATGAACAACCCTTTAATATTCGAGAAGTATTACGCCCTGCGGTCTTTGTACCCGAAAGTAAGCGATTAGACGTTTTACTCCAAGAGTTTCGTCATAACCGAAATCATATGGCTGTGGTCGTAGACGAGTACGGCGGCGTGACGGGTCTTGTCACGATTGAAGATGTACTCGAACAAATTGTGGGTGACATCGAAGATGAATACGACACCGATGACGATCAACTGATTAAGCAATATAACGACAACGTCTATGCTGTCAAAGCACTGACACCGTTAGAAGAATTCAATGACCATTTTGGTTCAACCCTGGATGCAAAAGACGTCGACACCATTGGAGGCTTAGTCACTCGAGAATTCGGGCGCTTACCCAAACGTGGTGAATCTGTCGAAATCAATGGTTATCGCTTTAAGGTTTTACGAGGAGACCGAAGAAGGCTTCATCTGTTACAAGTAATGTCATTAAAATGAGCATTTTCTTGAAGTAACGCAACGGTCATAAACGCATTTGATCCCTTCAACGAATTAAACCGGACTGGCGGAGGAATCCCTTCTCTCATCGCCGTCTTCAGACGAACGAGGAGTTGATAGTAACCCTAACTCGGTTGAATCTAACACTGCCTCAGGCACAGGAGAACTTGTTCTTAATTGGTAATAATAAACCATTTGGCCATATAGCGCCTCGCCACCACTGGTCACCACATTATACGTCGCTTTCCCTGCCCACATCCCAAAAGCCATACTCGTTGTCATTTTTGCAACTCTCGCTTCTGGAGTATCTTGCTCTGTGGGGGTTAAGATACTCATCATCGCGCAGGTTCCACCAACCAACATGGCAGTACATTTACCCGCTTCATGCACGGCTTCTGACAACTTTTTTTTGCTCAAAAAACTGCCGACAATGGGTAACTCAGCCAATACATTTTTAACCAGCCAATGATCACGCCAGCTTCTCGGATTTTCCGTTCTTCTCCCTAACATCGTTCAATCACCCTCTGTGATTCTTTCATTAACCTTTACCTTTTGTTCGAGTATTATTAGGTTTGGCATGGAGCTCAATAAAATCGATGATTTTACTGGCCACATCAATCCCTGTCGTTGATTCTATCCCCTTCAACCCTGGAGAAGAATTGACCTCGAGTACGACAGGACCGTGATTAGATCGCAAGATATCGACCCCAGCAACGTTTAAGCCCATAATATGCGCGGCTCGAACTGCAGTAGAACGTTCCTCTGGTGTGATTTTAACCGAACTGCTGGTACCACCGCGATGTAAATTCGATCGAAATTCGCCGGGCTTTGCCTGACGTTTCATGCTTGCGACAACTTTCCCCCCCACCACAAAACATCGAATATCACTGCAATCGGCTTCTTTAATATATTCTTGTACCAAAATATTGACTTTGATCCCCGTAAAAGCATCGATAACGCTTTCTGCGGCCTTTGGCGTCTCCGCCAACACAACTCCCATGCCTTGCGTTCCTTCCAACAATTTGATCACCAATGGGCTGCCGCCCACGATCCGGATCAAGTCCTGGGTATCATCCGGCGAATGCGCAAAGCCCGTAATCGGCAACCCAATACCCTTGCGAGCCAGCAATTGTAATGATCTTAATTTATCCCGAGAACGAGAAATCGCAACCGATTCGTTGACGGGGAAAATTCCCATCATTTCACACTGCCGCAAAACGGCGGTGCCATAAAATGTGATCGAGGCACCAATACGCGGGATCACGGCGTCGAAATCTGCCAGCCGCCGCCCCTTGTAGTGAATAGAAGGCTTATGTGAAGCAATATTCATATAGCATCGAAGCGTATCAATCACTTCCACTTGATGTCCGCGAACCCGGGCCGCCTCTACCAAACGTTGTGTTGAATAGAGTCGGGCCCGACGGGATAAAATCGCAATTTTCATCAGTCTCGACTCCCAAAATAATCGCCAATCACAAAAGACGCAATTGGTAACAATCCAGTCTTACAGATTTCCAATAAAGTTTCCCCGCAAGATTGCTGGTATAACCAAACACCAATACTGATAATAGCAAATGCAAAAATGCCCCTCAGTACCCATCGTGCAAACTGTAATTTATCTTTGGGAGAAATATCTCTTGCCCTGGGAATAAACCCTTCGGCCTCATCCCCCAAATACTGCACCTCACTTTGTTTATTGGAGCTCATACTCCACCATCCTCATGCATTACTCTTCTGAATAGTCTCTGCTAAAGCCAGGAACCAATAACTCCTGTTGTTCCCCATCCACATTAACTATGTAAATCTTACCACCCTTCTTAAGGGTAGACGCCAACACATCAATAACATCCACGGCGAGCTTAATCGCCGTTGTGCGATTGGGCAAATCTCCCAGCGCTTGAATGCGTTGAACCTTATGCAGCGTTTTTTCGCTGACATTCATTTGAACCAAATGTTTTGACATATCTCGATCCCCCCAGCCCCTACACCAGACAGAAAACCGTCATCATATAATAATGATTTTATAATGACAATATCATTATTAATACTCAGCAGTATTCCGGGCATAAACTTAAATCTCAAGCCAATACTTATCTAAATATCGAGAGATCGAACCTTGTCATTTACATTCCGCGAATCCTAACGCTCGGGCCGATCAGGAGATCCCTGAAGATTACTACCTTCTTCTCTTTCAACTTTTACTTTTTTACGAGCAGATAACTCTAGCGTACTTGGGTTATCGCCTCTAGGTTCCGCCCTACTCACCAACTGAGTCTGGAATAATTAAGCTTTGGTCTGTCCAGAACTCTTGCCAAGTCTCGGAAATAAGGTTTCGTTCTTCTTAGCAATGGCATCTACCTCAGCAGGGCTCGCTTCTCTAATTTCTTTTAACAATTTTTGTAATCGTTGAGCCGAGGTCTTTTTAATGCCAACCAAGTGTAAGGGGCTCGTTGCCTTCTTTTTATCTTTGGCAACATCTGCAGTGGGACTTTCTTTGATTTCCTGTTCGACTTGCTTAATTAAGGCTTGTTTTCTTTGCAAGCATTCTTCAATTTTTTTCAGGCTCACAGTGGCTTCTTTTCGAATACGGCCCCAATCTACGTTAGCCGGAGAAGCAGCCTCCAGCTCTTTGAGCTCTTTCTCCATCCGTTTTACTTCCTGTTCAAAATATTTTTTATCTCCCTTATTATCACTGTTCTTTACGAACGAAATACTGTGCTGTTGCGCCCGAACCAACCTGATGGTTTCGGCCTTTTCAATCAATGCCTTTTCAAATTCTTCCCTCATTTTTCGCAGCTCTTCTTTAACAGAAGTTAACTTTCCTAACTTCTCCGTTTCTCCCGGCTCTAAGCCATAAGCATCAATTTCTGCCTTAATCGCTTTCAACTGCTTTAAAAAATCTGCATGATACCGTTTGTCCACAGAACTTTTGGCTTTTTTCAGCCCCTCTGTGCTGCCTTTAATTTGATGGAGAACGGCTCTTTGGGCAATCCATTTTTCAGTAAAGAAAAAGGCGGTTTTTTTACTCAGCTCTGCAAACTCTTTTTCCTTTTCTTCAATTTTTTTGCTTTTTGGATCGATGACTTTTAAAGCGCTTAACAATGCCTCTCGTTTTTTGATGGCGCTTTCAAGCAGCTTTTTATCTGCCTTGCCAGGCAAGGCTTTTCGCATTTTCTTAAGGTTTTTCCTTTCTTTTTCTACTTCCCCCATTAAAACTTCTTTTGCCGAAATTTCTCTTTCCATTTTAACCCATAGACTTGTAACATCATGGTTAAACTTTCTTAACTCCGATTCGTTAATGATCTTACTCTTTTTAATCTCTGCCATTCTATCCCTTAATCTTGCGCGTTCTGGCTCATAAGCTTTTTTATCCTTTTCGTTTAAATTTCCCTTTTCTTTTCGATAATACTCATAATTAGCCAAAACCAATATTTTCAAATTTTCACCCGTCACATCTTGAGATATCGACATCCGTTTTTCAATTTGATTGGCTCTTCTTTCAATGTCTGTTGCCTGTACCTGTAAAAAAGAACTTCGAGATCCCTCAAACCAAAGCTCACTTACACTCGGAAAGTGCTTAATAACAATGGCCTCCAGTCGTTCTGAAACCTTTGGCGCATTACCCGCCTTTCGAGCCTGTAAATATTCCGTTAGTTGTTGTGCTTCTGCTATCAATACGCTCTTTTTAGCAGTGTCTGGCTCTTTATCAATTTTGCTGACAATCCTATCCAGTAACCTATCAATAAATTGATCATTGACATCGATGGTGACACTTTGCATGTTATTGCGCACAATCGTAACCCTCGACACTGAATCCCGATCAAGATCGGTATCAGCGGCTTCTGCTGCACTCTCATCGGGCGATTTGACGGATTCTAGTATTGTCCAAGATCCCATCGAACTGCGATACAAAGTACTCCCATCCTCATGATTGTGGCATAACCAATCGGCCACTGTTGCATCATAGTAAACTGTAAAGACAAGCGTTTGATTCCCCTCTGCATCGTCAGAGTAATACCAAACTGTCCCCGTGTTTTCATCGATTACTTCTACCAAGTTGCTTTTATCATCCGATGTTCTGTCGGTCATCATGATCGCTTACCCCTTACGTTAATTCAGTGTGACTGCACTTTTTTTTCTTAGCTTCAGTCTCAGTCCTGTGTATTAAGACTTGCCACCTGACAAGAGGTTCCACTGCGAAGTATGTGTATCTTCAAAGGTTTCTTCGTGGCCATTTTTCCTGCTAGGCTTAATGCACTTCTCAGGTAACTGGCCTAATTGAATGACGCTTTCTTACAAAAAAGGTTTAAGGCTCATCTTGTCATGATGCTTAAAGAAGGGATACGATGAAGTCACGGTTATTGAAACGAGAAATAATACCTGTGTTTGTTACCCTTCGAACTCTTAACACTGTTGCAATCCTAGCGGGTGCAGCCCTTCCATTGGCTTTCGCCCCGTGTAACTGGTGGTGGTTAGCCATTTTATCCCCAGCTGCATTGTTATGGGTCTGGCAAGACGCAATTATTTTTCCAGGCCAAGCTTTTTCATTGGGATTGCTTTATGGACTCGGCATGTTTGGCGTCGGGGTCTCTTGGGTATTCGTCAGTATTTATTGGTATGGAAAAACCAACATTCCAATCTCTGCGGGTATTACTTTACTGTTGGTACTCCTACTCGCCTCTTTCATTGCCACACAAGGATACCTCTTAAAACGCTTTTTCAGAGGCTCCTCCACCACTTTTTGGCTCTTAGGATTCCCCAGTTCTTGGGTCCTATTCGAATGGATCCGAGGATGGCTTTTCACGGGTTTTCCCTGGTTATATTTGGGCTATACCCAAATCGATTCTCCACTCAGTGGGTATGCCCCGATTTTCAGCGTGTATGGTGTTTCTACTGCAGTCGCATTAACCAGCGGAGCTTTAATTACCCTACTCAACGGCAGAAGAAATGCAAAAATCATCGCTTGTCTTGTCCTAGCCCTCGTGTGGAGCATGGGTTTTTTATTAAAAACCCAAGAATACACCACCGCCTATCCCCAACCTTTTACCGTCAGTTTAGTGCAAGGCAATATAGAGCCTTTTGATAAATTCACCCAACAAGACCCCATCCGTTCTGTTGAAAGATCCTATGGCACACTGACTCAAGATGCATGGGGATCTGATCTGATTTTATGGCCTGAAAGCGCCATTCCTGAACCCTTACCCCCGTCACAACCTTTTGTAGATGACTTAACAAAAGTCGCCGCTGAACACCACTCAACCCTCATTACCGGAGTTCAATTTGTCAACGAAAATGGAGAATTCCACAATTCTCTCATCGCTCTGGGAGATGGCCGCGGCATTTATCATAAATATCATTTATTACCTTTTGGCGATTATGTCCCTTTTGAACAGTGGTTAAGAGGCCTCATCCATTTCTTTGATTTACCCATGTCTAGTTTTGTGCCGGGACCAGAACAACAAAATCTGATTTCTGCCGGTCCCCTGCTATTAGATCCTTTGATCTGCTACGAGATTGCCTTTCCAGAACAAGTGCGTGAGACTTTGAGAAACGCAAATGCCATCATCACTTTAAGTGAAGACGGTTGGTTTGGCAGCTCATGGGGCCCACATCAACATCTTCAAATCGCTCAAATGCGTGCCCTGGAAACCGGTCGCTATGTGCTGCGTTCTACCACCAGCGGTATTACAGCCATCATCGATCCCAAAGGCAATCTCACCGCTACTGCCCCCCAATTTCAAGCAACGGTATTAAAAGGCACTTTCCAAAGCATGAATGGCGAAACCCCTTGGGTTAAAATAGGGTTATTACCCCTATTAATCTCGTTACTGTTGGCGTTTGTTTTACCCGGGTCCTTTAAAAAATCCTATCGGCGCCCCTAGAAATCCCTGGCTCAAAGTAAGCATTGTGGGATAAATCCGACTTTGTTATCCTCCAGAATAGTCCCTGTGATCCGAAACAACGAGAGAATGAGATGGAACCCCACTACACCCCTAAAATCATCGAAGAAGAAGTGCAGCACTATTGGCAAGCACACCAAACCTTTAAAGCGACTGAACACTCGAATCAAGAAAAGTTTTATTGTTTAAGTATGTTTCCTTACCCAAGCGGTAGCCTACATGTCGGACACGTCAGAAACTATACCATTGGAGATGTGATCAGCCGTTACCAACGAATGCAAGGCAAAAATGTCTTACAACCCATTGGTTGGGATGCTTTTGGCTTACCCGCTGAAAATGCCGCCCTCAAACACCAAGTCCCCCCGGCAAAGTGGACGTATCAAAATATTCAATTAATGGGCAAACAACTGAAACAACTGGGATTTGGGTACGATTGGGACCGAGAAATAGCAACCTGTCACCCAGATTATTATCGCTGGGAACAGTGGTTCTTTATTAAACTCTACGAAAAAGGCTTGGTTTATCGAAAAAATTCCGTGGTGAATTGGGATCCTGTCGATGGAACTGTCTTAGCCAATGAACAAGTCATCGATGGACGGGGGTGGCGCTCTGGTGCCAAAGTCGAGCGCCGAGAAATTCCACAATGGTTTTTAAAAATTACAGATTACGCCGAAGAACTGTTAGCCGATTTAGAAACGTTAAGCGAGTGGCCACAGCAAGTCAAAACCATGCAAAAGAATTGGATAGGACGAGCCGAAGGCGCTGCCATTCATTTTAAACTGAGTGATGTACAGGCCTCCATCGAAAGGATTGACGTTTTCACCACACGTCCCGACACTTTATTCGGCGTCACCTTTCTCGTCATTTCACCCGAGCACCCTTTGGCCACAGCACTGGCACAACAAAATCCCCCCATAGAAACATTTGTGACAAAATGTCGCCAAGTGAAAGTAGCTGAAGCGGAACTGGCAACCCTTGAAAAATGCGGCGTTTACACGGGACTCACCGCCATTAATCCCATCAATCAAGAAATCATTCCCATCTGGATTGCAAACTACGTTTTAATGGATTATGGCACCGGTGCCGTCATGGCCGTTCCAGGCCACGATCAAAGAGATTATGAATTTGCTCGAAAATATGACTTACCCATTCGCCAAGTGATTGCCCCAATGGATCCCAATAGTGCTGTCGATCTCTCTCAAAAAGCGTACAGTGAAAAAGGGATTTTGATCAATTCTGCCAATTATAATGGTTTGACTTGCGACGTTGCTATGCCTGCCATTATTCAATTTTTGGCTGAGAAACGCTGCGGAGAAAAACAAATACAATGGCGTCTACGCGATTGGGGTGTTTCACGCCAACGATATTGGGGAGCCCCCATTCCCATGATTTACTGCCCATCCTGCGGCACTGTGCCGGTTCCCGAATCCCAATTGCCTGTGTTGCTCCCGGAACAAGTGACTTTCGATGGCGTTGGCTCCCCCTTAAAAAAAATGCCAGAATTTTATCAAACCCCTTGTCCCAAATGCCAACGGCCTGCAGAACGTGAAACCGATACCTTTGATACTTTTATGGAATCTTCCTGGTATTACGCGCGCTTTGCTTGCCCGGATCAAACTGATCGGATGTTTGACGAGCGGGTGGATTACTGGGTTCCGGTTGATCAATATATTGGCGGCATTGAACATGCCATTTTACATCTTTTATATGCCCGTTTTTTCCATAAAACCATGCGAGACTTAGGACTCGTCAAAACAAATGAACCCTTCACGCGACTGTTGAGTCAAGGCATGGTCTTAAAAGACGGTGCGAAAATGTCGAAGTCGTTAGGCAATACTGTTGATCCTGAAAGTCTTATCGAACAATATGGCGCGGATACCGTCCGGTTATTCTTAATGTTCGCCGCTCCCCCAGAACAATCATTAGAATGGTCCGATACCGGTGTTGAAGGCGCTTATCGCTTCTTGAAAAGACTTTGGCAAGCAACCTTGCAATTCACGCAGCAATCAACTGCTGCTGAGAATCCAGCAACCGAAAATACCCCGGAACATAAAAATTTACGCCGCCTTTGTCACGAAACAATTCGTAAAGTAACCGATGATATCGGCCGACGTTATACTTTTAATACCGCCATTGCCGCAATGATGGAATTATTAAATGCAACCCAAACCTTTATGGCCACGCATCAATCCAACGCCGCTTGTGTTAAAGAAGCCCTGGAAACCGTGATCTTAATGCTGTCTCCCATTGTTCCTCATATTACTCAAGTACTTTGGCAAGAACTGGGTCATCCGGATATTCCCATTCTCCATCCCTGGCCAACCATAGACAGTCAAGCTTTACATCGAGAAACCTTAGATATTGTGGTGCAAGTCAATGGAAAAGTCCGAGCAAGGCTCAACGTTCCTGCCAACATTGAAAATAAAGACTTGGAAAATTTAGCATTGGTCCATGAAAATGTTATACGCCATATCGAAAACACTGACATTCAAAAAGTCATCGTCATTCCAAAGAAACTGATTAATATCGTGGTGAAACACAATGATTAAGAACCAAGCATACATTCGACTTCTACCTCTCTTCCTAGTACTACTGCTGGTGACCGGGTGCGGGTTCCACTTGCGAGGCGCATTTCAAATTTCGCCATCGCTACAAGTCTTACAAATACAACCCAACCAACCCTATGATCCCTTTCAGCGTGCTTTAAGACAGATCTTAAAGAGTAATCAAGTGACGCTGGTCGATGATCAAAATTCAAACCCAAAACCGACCCTCTTAAATATCATGAATCACAGTTTTTCAGAACGGGTTGTGGCCTATGGTTCTGATGGTCAAGCAAATCGTGCTACTTTACAGCTCAATGTTCGCTACCAAATCCTCGATCCCACCGGTAAAATTAACTCGCAAGAAAAAACAGTCCAAGTGGAGCGAGAATTAACCATTAATCCCAGCGCAGTTCTTGCAACCGATAATGAACGGACGCGTTTAAAGGCAGATCTCTATTTAGATGCTGCGGCTCAACTGGTCAGGCAATTATCTGTGATACCATGAGGATCCCAATTAAAGATCTCCCTTCGCATCTCAAGAGAGATTTTAAAAATTTCTACTTTGTCTTTGGGGAAGAACCCTTACAACACAGCGAGTCGATTGATCTCATCCGACAAGAAGCCAGAAAACAAGGGTACACCCGTGAAATTTTTGATATCAATGCCCGTTTTAATTGGGATCAAATTTTTGTAGATCTGGACAAATTAAATCTTTTCTCGCCCAAACGCTTAATTGAATGCCGCTTAAATGACGTGAAAATGATCAAGGAAACCACCGAAGGTCTGATTAAACTGAGTTCTTATGCCGTCGATCAAAATACGGTCATCCTACTCTCTGCCCAAAAAATTGACTCCAAACTCCAGCAGTCTCCGTGGTTTAGCGCCATAGAACAAAAGGCTTATACCCTCTTTGCCCGCCCCTTATCGCTCACTGAAACCGCGCGCTGGCTAGAAGCCCGATTAATGGCTGCGGGTTTTCAACCCACTCCAGCTGTCATACAACTATTACTCGAAAAAACCGAGGGCAATTTATTAGCCTCCGCTCAGGCCATTGAAAAATTCAAACTCTGTGAATGCGCACCTTCTTTAACGACACAGGATGTTCTCAACATTGTTGGGATGGACGCTCGTTTTACCGTTTTTGGACTGGTTGATTCTGCACTTTCTGGGGCCGTGAAAAGAACCTCTCAGATCTTTACCAGTCTAAGAAGAGAAGGGGTAGATCCCATTTTAGTCGTGTGGGCCATTGCTCGAGAGGTGAGGATAATCATTAATCTAAGCGCAGAGTTAAAAAAAGGGGTTAGAGAACAAAATATATTCGCAAAATTGGGCGTTTGGAAGCAGCGCGAACCTCTGATCAAGGCCTTTATCGAGCGTGCTCAAAATATTAATCTGCAGCACATTTTAGTCAAACTAAAGGACGTCGATGACATTTTAAAAGGTCGGCGCCCCGGAAAATGCTGGGATCAATTGTTTTCAATCTGTCTTGTTCTCTCGGGAGCATTACATGAGTAGCAAAAAAATTATCGGCCTTCTCGGGGGAACTTTTGATCCCATCCATTTTGGTCATTTGCGCTGTGCTTTAGAACTGTACCAAGCCTTCGAGATGAAGGAAATGAGGCTTATTCCCAGTCATATTCCACCGCATAGACAAACCCCAAAGGCTTCTGCGGATCATCGGCTTCAAATGATGTTACTGGCCACCCAACAAACCCCCTTCTCTGTCGATGAAAGTGAATTCCACCGTGCAGGTCCCTCTTATTCCGTTGAAACAATCCTGGGCTGCCGTCAGCGCTTTCCGCAAGAACCCCTTTGTTTGATCCTTGGGATGGATGCTTTTCTAAAAATACTTTCTTGGCATCAGTGGGAAAAACTGTTAGAATTATCGAATATGATCATTGTCCCAAGAGCTGGATGGAATGCCCCACAGTCAGGTGTACTGGCAGATTTACTGACACATCATACACTGGCACCACACGAAAAAATCAGTGATTATCGAGCTGGAAAGATTGTTCAACAATCGGTAACACCCTTAGGGATATCTGCTTCATTCATTCGCTCGCTCACGGCAGCAGGCCAATCGACACGTTTCTTACTACCCGATCCGGTCCGGCGGTATATCAGAAAATATTCTTTATACTCCCAGGATTCTATCACTGATCCCATTCATCAGGAGGTTGTTCATTAATATGACGTTATTACTGCCCATGGTTGTTAAAGCACTGGAGAGCATCAAAGCAGCCCATATTAGTATCATTGATGTGCGTGAATTAACCACTGTCTCAGATTATATGATTGTTACAACTGGAAATTCGAGTCGTCATGTCAAAGCAATCGCTGAACGAGTCATCACAACCGTTAAAGAAAATAACATTACGCCGCTTGGAGTAGAAGGTGAAAGTGAAGGTGACTGGATTCTAGTCGATCTGGGCGATATTGTGGTGCATATTATGCAAGCTCCGACCAGAGATTTTTATAGTTTAGAAAAACTCTGGACCAAAAAATCAGCTAAATCTAACATCCAATTGATTGCCTAAATCTATGTATTTTCAAATCATTGCGGTTGGAAATAAAATGCCCCAATGGGTTACCACAGCATTTTTAGAATATCACAAACGGTTTCCACGCGAGTATTCCATCACCCTCACAGAAATCCCTCTTAAGAAGGCGACACAACAACTGCTCACCTGGTTTAACCCCAAAAATATGATCGTTGTCCTAGATGAAAAAGGAGAACAATGGAACACTGAAGGATTATCCCAAAAAATCATCAAATGGCAAAATCACACTTCAACGGTCCACTTTATCATCGGCGGACCCGATGGTTTGCCCTCAGAATGCCTCGCAAAAGCCAATATCCGCTGGTCTCTTTCTCAATTGACTCTGCCTCATCCAATGGTGAGAGTCATCTTAATTGAGCAACTTTATCGAGCCATCACCCTGTTAAATAACCACCCTTACCATCGTCCCTAATTAATATTGATGATTCTTAATCGCAAGAAACAGCGAAACCAGAAGAATTAGGTCTTTTTCATTCCATAGAAGATATTAAATATTTTTAGAGATTTTAGATAAAAAAATCCCTAAAATCATTATTGATGGATTTTCAGCGATAAATAAATTCATTGATGTGTCAGATACCAGATGTATTCTTTCACTAAAAAATTGTCTTCTTAAGATCTCGATAAAAGTTCTCATGAGTTCCCAGTGCGAGCAATATTCTTTGTTTAGGATCCCACTCATAGGCTAACAGTATTTCTTGACGGTGAATTTTAAACTTGTATACAAACACTCCACTTAAATCACCTTTTTTCTCATCCCCAAGCTTTGGATTGTTAATAATTTCTCGAATAGCTTCATCGACAAACCATTTTTCCTTAGGATGAAGTTTCTTATAAATCCTTTTAAAAATCGGCATTTGTACAACATGAATCTCAGTCATGACAATCCGATTTCTCCGTCCTTTTTTCCCTCAAAAGTAAAAGGTTCGGCTAGAGAATGATCAAGGCTTTTTGAAATAAGGATATCTTTTATAAATTCCACAGGCACATCAGGATTGTCTAAAGCACATTTTCCTATTTTCGCCCAGAATTCGATTTGATTAGGAATAGAGCGGCATTCTGCCTTAGCCACTTTTTTAGCAGCTGCGTATATATCATCGGATATTCTAATAGGGGTACTCATCTTATGGACTCCATAATTCGTAACAAATTGCTACAAATGTAGTATAGCAAACTTGGAGTATTTTTTAACCAGTTTTATATACAGTTTTTTTGGGGTATGAAGCACACATTGCTTGAAAATTCTCAGCCCTTGGCCCCGAATCCCTAAAACCAAACCAACTTTCGTTTCTCAGCACTCTTCTTTGTTAAATTCTCAGGAACTTTTGCCAATTCACCTGTTCAAATTTAGTGTCTGTTTATTGAGGTGCATTTACATGATCTTTAGCCCCAAATACGATCAAAGTGATACCCCTTTGGAACCCCCTGTAAACGAGCCCTCTCAGAATACCTTCAATGAGCAATTTAGCATTCAATTTCAACAAGAGATGATCAAACGTGTCTATGACTATTTAAAAACCCATCATAAAACCATGCGAGATGTCCCCGCTTTTTATGTTAAAAGTATGCTTGTTTTATTCTGGGCAATCGGCTCGTATTATCTACTGGTATTCACATCGGGCAGCTTATTGTATAAACTGGCCATTGCCTGCTCTCTTTCCTTAGCCATCCCCAGCATACTCTTCAATATTACACACGACGCTAATCATTATGCAGTATCCAATCGTCCATTCATCAATAACATTTGTTCCCTATCCGCCGATTTAATTGGGATCAGTTCCGATATTTGGCGCATTTCTCATAACAGACACCATCGAAACCCAAATGTCATGGGTTTAGATTTTGATCTTGATCAAGGCTATTTTTTCAGGATTTCGCCCCACCAACCCAGATATTGGTTTCATACCTATCAGGTTTTTTACGGATGGGCATTATTCCCATTCATTCTCATTCGTCGAAACTTCATTAAAGATTTTACCACGCTCAGAGAAATCATCTGTCAGGAAAAGAAGACCTTCAGTAAAATCTCTCTTTGCAGGATCTTTGGCGGCAAGGTGATATTTCTCTCACTGGCTTTTGTCTTACCGGCATTTTTTTACCCAATCGCAGATGTGATTATTTTTTATTGTTTCGTCTATGGGATTGCAGGGTTTGTCATATCAACCGTGTTTATTGTGACACACATTAATGATCAAGCAACCTTTTCCCTACCCTCTGGTGCAAATACCGGTGATTTCATCCATCAAATTGAAAGTTCGGTGGATTTTTCAAGAAATAATTTTCTACTCGGATGGTATTTGGGTGGATTAAATTTTCAAACCGAACACCACCTGTTTCCCTACATCTGTCATATTCATTATCCAGCATTATCGAAGATCGTAGAACAAACCTGCCATGATTTTAAGGTAAAATATAAAGCGAATAACACACTCACCGACGCCCTTTGTTCTTACAGCCGCTGGGTTAATTATCTTGGAAAATCACTTCCAGTCACTTGAAAATAGAATGACGTTCCAATGGAAGTCATCTAAATTTTACACTATTTCTCCTGAAACACACTGCTCAATCTGGCTTTTTTGGACTAAGGATTGAGAAATTCTCTTGTTTTTGGCATGATACCTCAATCTTACAAGTATTCATTGGTCCAATGATTTGAAAAATCTATACGCATTAAAAGATCACTTTAAAGAAAGTCAGCTATATATAAATCGCGCCATTATGGCAGCTGTGATCATTGTGATTCTATTCGCCGCTCTGATTGGACGATTAGCCTTCTTGCAAATCTATCAACATGACCTATACAGAACGCTTTCCTTAAACAATCAAGTTAGGATCGTCCCAATTGTCCCAAAACGCGGACTTATCTTCGATCGACAGGGCATTTTAATTGCCGAAAATATCCCAATCTTTAGCTTAGAAATCACCCCAGAACGCACACCCAACATTGAAAATACACTGAGTGAAATTCACGCGATTATGCCTATTACCAACAGCGAACGGCATCAATTTTCTAAACAATTAAAATATAAAAGACGAGATGAAGGGATTCCCATTCGAGTCAGACTCACAGAACAGGAAGTTGCTAAATTCTCTCTGGAAAAACATCGACTCCCCGGAGTCGATATTGCCGCCCACTTGATTCGTTACTATCCTTTGGGAGAATCTTTTGCACACGCACTGGGTTATGTCGGTCCCATCAGCCAAAAAGATTTGTTGGAAATTGATCAAGCAGCCTATCGCGGCACCAATTTTATTGGAAAAGTCGGCGTTGAAAAATCTTATGAAGCGATACTTCATGGCAAAACTGGGTATCAGCACATAGAGACCGATGCTAAAGGCCGAACCATTCGAGTGCTCAACCGAATCCCGCCCAAACCAGGTGCTAACTTACACTTATCTCTAGACAGTCACTTGCAGCTCAGCGCTTTTAAAGCGTTAGAAGGATTAAAAGGCGCTATTGTCGCCATTGAACCCGAAACGGGCGCGGTATTGGCTTTGATCAGTAAACCCTCGTTTGATCCCAATTTATTTGCCGAAGGGATCGATGTTAAAACTTATCGATCTTTACAAAATTCATCTGAAAGGCCGCTCTTTAATCGCGCCATCAAAGGACAGTATCCTCCAGGCTCTACCATTAAACCCCTAGTCGCTTTAAAAGTGCTAGAACTGGGCGCTGTTAATCCTGACTTTAAAATTTTTGATCCGGGTTGGTATCAACTAAACCATACAGGCCGTTTATATCGAGACTGGATATTTTTTTCAAAGCGACATGGTCACGGCTGGGTTGATATGGAAAAAGCGATTGCGCAAAGCTGCGACACCTACTTTTTTACCCTGGCCAATAAACTGGGGGTGGAAAACTTGCATAATATTTACTCTCGGTTTGGTTTGGGCAAAGCTACTGATATCGATCTCGTGGGCGAAGCCTCAGGACTCTCTCCTTCAGCCGCGTGGAAGAAAAGAGTCTACAACGAAGCTTGGTATCCAGGAGACACCTTAAATATTGGCATTGGACAAGGAACCTTACTTGCCACACCTTTACAAATGGCCCAGGTTGCTGCAACCCTTGCAAACCGTGGACATCGGTTCGTCCCGCATTTGGTGTCGGCGATAGATACACATCATAACGATCAGCCCATCGAAACTCTTCCCCAAGAAATCCCGCCTGTGATCATTAAAAATCCAGATCATTGGAAATTAGTGATTAATGCCATGAAAAATGTCGTACACATGCCAGGAGGAACAGCTTATCGAATCAGTCATGGGATAAAATACCAAGTCGCCGGAAAAACCGGAACTGCCCAAGTGTTTAATTTAAAACAGAATGAAAAATATGAAGTCAATAAAGTCAAAGCCCATTTAAGAGATCATTCTTGGTTTATCGCATTCGCGCCCATTGAAAATCCTAAAATTGCAGTGGCTGTTATTGTTGAAAACAAACACAGCAAAACGGGGGCAGACATTGCTAGAGTCGTCTTAGACAGTTACTTTAACTTGAAGCCACAAGAGACAACCTTAGATACCTCTGGTGAGGATGAAACTGAGGTGGGTGGCGCGGAGCACTCGGAATAATTTATGTTTTCTAAACCACGATTACTATCAACTAAAATTCATCTGGACTGGCCGTTATTGATCGGCATCATTTGTGTCAGTCTCCTAGGCCTTATCATTCTTTATAGTGCTAAACCCGAGAGCGATGTCATTGAGCGCCAACTCTTACGCTTGTTAATCGCGAGCGCTCTCATGATAGCCATTGCTCAAGTCCCTCCCCGAATGTTCAAATCCATCGCGCCTGGGTTATATTGTTTCGCGCTCATTTTGCTGATGTCGGTACTCATTATTGGACACGTGAGCAAAGGCGCTCAACGCTGGCTGGACTTATGGTTTGTTCGTTTTCAGCCCGCAGAACTGATGAAAATCGCCGTACCAATGTTAATTGCCAGATATCTGGATAATAGTTTATTACCCCCCAAAGCCCTCACCTTATTGATCCCTTTAGGGTTAATCCTGTTGCCCACTCTACTCATTGCAAAACAACCGGATCTGGGAACCGCTTTATTGATTTTAAGCAGTGGTCTGTTGGTGATATTTTTTTCGGGTGTGTCTTGGCAGTTTGTCGTATCTCTTGCAGCAACCGTTGGATTCAGCGTTCCTCTCCTCTGGTTCCTCATGCGAGATTATCAAAGACAACGGATCATGATCCTCTTCAACCCTGAGAGTGATCCTCTGGGAACGGGGTATCATATTATTCAATCTAAAATTGCCATCGGTTCCGGTGGACTATTTGGTAAAGGTTGGTTGAATGGCAGTCAATCTCATCTGGAATTTCTACCAGAACGAACAACGGATTTTATTTTTGCTGTCTTCAGTGAAGAGTTCGGGTTAGTAGGATGTCTTATATTGCTTGCTCTATACTTATGCATTATTATCCGGGGGTTGTATATCAGTGCGCAGGCACAAGACACTTTCAGCCGATTGCTAGCTGGTAGTTTGATCATGACTTTATTTGTCTATGTTTTTGTTAACATTGGCATGGTAACCGGCGTATTGCCGGTCGTGGGGATCCCTCTGCCGTTAGTGAGTTATGGAGGAACCTCTTTGGTCACACTGATGGCAAGTTTTGGCATTTTAATGTCAATTCATACTCACCGAAGCCTTTTACCGAAATAAAATGGAAAACAGATGAAATTATTTGCTGTATTAAAATATCTCTGTGGGCTAATGTTGATTTTGCAAACCAGCTTTGCAATAGCAGAAACCCAAAAACATCGCTCTTTTGCTGCGCGAAAAGAAGTCCAACAATTTATTGTGGAAATGCATCTGAAGCATGGTTTTGACAAAAAAAACTTGACCGCTCATTTCAAAAAATTCAATACAGACCCTAAGGTGTTAGCTTTGATGTCTAAACAGTATGAAGCGTTGCCTTGGTATCGATATCGAACGCATGTCGTCACTGAACAACGAGTTAAAGAAGGGGTGCTTTTTTGGCAAGAGTTTGAAAACGAATTGGCCCTGGCTGAAGAAAAATTTGGCGTCCCTCCTGAAGTGATTGTCGCCATTCTTGGGATAGAAACAGGGTATGGAAAAGTCACCGGAAATTTTCCCGTTTTACAAACATTAGCAACTCTTGCATTCGATTACCCACGACGATCCGCCTTTTTTAAGCAAGAATTGGAGCACTTTTTACTATTAACCCATGCGGGAGATCTTCATCCCACCAAAACACTGGGCTCATTTGCCGGTGCCATTGGCGTTGCGCAATTTATGCCCAGCAGTTATCGACAATACGCCGTCGATTTCTCTGGTAAGGGCAAAAGAGATCTCGTTCACAACACTTCAGATGTCATCGGGAGCGTTGCCAATTACTTGAAGACACACGGCTGGCAACCCAATCACGCCATTGCCTGTAAAGCCGTCATTTCTGGATCGGCCTATCGTCAATTGCCTCGCCGTTCTGATCACAAGCCGCATCTTTCTTTTTCCGAATTAAAAAAATATCAAATTAAAGCCTCTGGCTTGTCAGAAAAAGATCAAAAAAAGCACAAAGCAAAATTTATTGCCTTAGAAGGACCCAATCAGACCCAGGAATTTTGGATAGGCTTACACAATTTATATGTGATCACACGCTATAATAACAGTATCCATTATTCCATGGCCGTCTATGAATTGAGTCAACGCTTACGAAATCATTACGCCAAGGATGAGGTAGAATGATAAATTATTCTCGTGGTTGGAAAATTGCTGTTCTAGTGCTTTTTGCCACAACTCTGACCTTGTCGGGATGTGGTAAGCCTAGAAGAGTGAGCCGAGACGGTCCTCCCAAACACGTTCCAGCCAATCTCCTGAAAACCCCTGACGCTGTCCCAAAAATAGAACCTCTGAGCCGCTATGGGAATCGCTTCGGAAAAAATGGAAAATCAAACAGTTATGTTGTGATGAATCGTCGTTATCACGTGATGTCTACCAGTCGCGGTTACCGAGCTCGAGGAAAAGCCTCCTGGTACGGAACCTCATTCCATGGCAGAAAGACCTCGACCGGTGAGCGCTACAACATGTTTGCAATGACAGCCGCTCACCCTACCTTACCTCTACCCACCTATGCCAGGGTTACCAATCTTGAAAATGGAAAAAGCGTGGTGGTCAAGTTTAATGATCGGGGCCCCTTCCATCGCGATCGACTGATCGATCTTTCTTATGTCGCTGCTGCCAAATTAGGGATTTTAGGTCGAGGAACTGGGCATGTGGAAGTTGTGTCGATTGACCCTCGGGATCATGGTCGACACATCCACCCTCAAAAACCCAGCATAGCAACTGCCAAAAAACCTAAGAAAACAACGCGCCGTAAGAATGGTTAAAAAAATATCTAGTGCGCCAACTTATGATTTATTGAATCGTATTCAGAGAGCGCTTTATGATATAATGTAAAGCTAAATACCCTGGTGAAAAATGCGGAGTGGTGCTTATGCAAGTTCTTATAAGATCCTCGATTCTTGCTTTTATTTTTTTATCCTCATTCAGTTCTCTCAGTCTCGCTTCCGACATACATACGCTTCCCCAGCCCACCATGATCATCCCTGCCCCCCCTCAGCTGGCAGCTAAATCTTATATTTTAATCGATTACCTCAGTGATTATGTGATTGCCGAACAAGAAATTGATCAGCGTGTTGAACCCGCCAGTCTGACTAAAATGATGACGATTTATGTGGTAGATCACGCCATGAAAAAGGGAAAACTAAAATTGACTGATTCCGTTCACATTAGCGAAAAAGCATGGAGAACACAGGGTACTCGCATGTTTGTCGAAGTGAATACCACCGTTCCCGTAACCGATCTCTTAGACGGCATTATCATCTCATCTGGCAATGATGCATCCGTTGCCATTGCAGAACATATCGCAGGCAGTGAAGCAGCTTTTGCAGAACTCATGAATTTTTATGCCAAGAACTTAGGGATGATCAATACGCATTTTGTCAATGCAACGGGAATGCCAGATACCAATCATTACACGACCGCTCGAGACATGGCAATTTTGGCTAAAGCGTTGATCCGTGAGTTCCCGGAATCCTATAAGAGATACTCGCAAAAAGAATTTATGTATAAAAATATTAAACAAGAAAACCGCAACCGTTTGCTCTGGCGCAACGAATTGGTGGACGGGATCAAAACCGGGCACACAGATTCCGCGGGTTATTGTTTAGTCGCTTCAGGTAAGAAAGAGAATATGCGGCTTATTGCCGTTATCATGGGCACAAAAAATGATGCAATACGAACCGACGAAACCAACAAACTTCTGACTTACGGTTTTCGTTTTTATGAAACCCGTAAGCTTTACCCCGCTCAAACAGCGCTCAAAACGGCGCGAATTTGGATGGGCAATCAAAATGAAGTCAATCTTGGCTTAACAAACGACTTATATGTCACGATTGGACAAGGGCAATACGATAATCTGAAAGCTGCAATTAACGTTGAAAAAATCATTAAAGCCCCAGCTACTGAAGGAACTGCTCTGGGTACAATTGCTGTCCAACTCAATAATAAAACCATTGCTGAACGACCTATTGTCGCTTTAAATGAAATCCAAGCCGGCGGATTCTTATCCAGAGTTTATGATACGCTTGCATTAAATATTCACACTTTGCTAGATAAAGTTATACCATCACAATGACATCCGTAACTTTTTTAAATAATGAATTTATCCCTCTTTCAGAAGCTAAAATTTCTCCACTGGACAGAGGGCTTTTATTCGGGGATTCTGTTTACGAGGTAATCCCTGCCTTTGATGGCAAACCTTTTTGTTTAGCGGCCCATTTGGATCGTTTAAATCAGGGCTTACAGGCAATCAGTATGTCCCCCCCATTCACACACGAACGATGGGAGACAATCCTGGATGAACTGCTCCAAAAAAATGGTCGCGGTGATCAATCCATCTATCTTCAAATAACCCGTGGGGCAGATATCATCCGAGATCTAGAAATTCCAACCGGGATCACACCCACCGTTTTTGCCATTAGTTTTCCTAAGAAAAGACTTTCAAAAAACGAACAGGCTCTTGGAATGAAAGTGGCAATCGTCACCGATATCCGCTGGAAATATTGCCATATCAAAACCACTGCGCGGCTGGCTTATCTCCTAATGTACAATAAGGTTAAAGCCGCTGGATTCGACGAAGCCATCATTATGAATACCGGTTATGCCTTAGAAGGAACCGGGAGCAATCTTTTTATCGTCCGACATAATGTGATCATCACTCCTCCAAAATCCAGTCTACTGTTGAGTGGAATCACCCGTGAACAGATTTTAATGTTGGCTGAAAAAAATAAAATTCCCTACCGAGAAAATAAGATCTCTGAGCGAGATTTACTCAAGGCAGATGAAGTTTGGATTTCCAGTTCTATACGCGGCATTATGCCCATCCTTAAAATAAACGATAATCTTATAGGCGATGGTAAACCAGGTCCGGTGTGGGATCGGATGTGGGATCTCTATGCAGAAGAAATTTCTAAGCTTTCCTTGTCAATTTCCGATTAAAATCATTGGCTTTGCCAATGATGCCTTCCTCGGGATTGTGGTCGAAATTCTTAATCAACATGTCCCAGATTTAGGTGAGGGCGCTATTGTGCTGAAAGAAAGTGCAGGCGGAAAATATGTTTCAATCACCGCAACCATTCGAGCAAAAAGCCAAGAGCAGCTCGATGCGCTTTACCAAGCATTGTCTCAAGATCCCAGAATACTGGTGGTTTTATAATGAATTATCCCCTGATCGTCAAAAACCTTGGGCTCACTCCCTATGAAGCTATTTGGCATAAGATGAAAGCCATGACAGCCGAGCGGACTGAGATCAGCCCTGACGAAGTCTGGTTGGTCGAACATTTTCCGGTCTTTACTCAAGGACAAGCTGGCAAACCCGAACACATCTTGGACGCGCAAGAAATTCCCGTTATTCAAACGGATCGCGGAGGGCAAGTGACGTATCATGGACCTGGGCAACTCATCTTATATCCATTATTGGATATTCGGCGGAAAAATATTGGGATCCGGTCGCTAATCGATGCCTTGCAAAATTCTGTGATTGCAGTATTACGCGACTATCAGATCCCTGCCACCGCTCAGCCCGGAGCCCCAGGCGTCTATGTCACACACGGTAAAATTGCCTCTCTTGGTATTCGGATCCGGCGAGGGTGTAGCTATCACGGCCTAAGTCTCAATATTGCCATGGATCTCGCCCCCTTTCGTCAGATCAATCCTTGTGGCAACCCACTCCAGCCCATGGCTCAATTGAGCCAATTCAGGCCAGAACTACGCCCAAAAGATGTGGCACCCCAACTTCTGCAGCATTTCGGGCAATATCTGTCTTACAATAATATTATTGAGGATAATCGTGAGGCGGCTTTATGACCACTATCAACCCTTCAGATAAACAAAAAGGCGAAGCAAAGCTTGCTCGGATCCCCATTAAAATTGAACCCACCGAGCAATTTTTACCAAAACCACACTGGATCAGGATCCGAGCCACACAATCTCAAAAAGTCGCTCATTTAAAAGAACTACTCAGAGAACATCAACTTCACACGGTGTGTGAAGAAGCCTCTTGCCCAAATTTAAATGAGTGTTTTAGTCACGGAACCGCAACGTTTATGATCATGGGTGATAAATGTACCAGACGTTGTACCTTCTGTGATGTCGCGCACGGAAGACCCGATCCACTGAATCAAGACGAACCCAAGAATCTTGCAAAAGTGATCCAAGCCATGAAATTAAGCTACGTTGTCATTACCTCTGTCGATCGCGATGATCTTCTGGATGGCGGAGCCGAACACTTTGCCAACTGTATCCGTGAGATCCGCGAAGCGTGTCCGACCATTCAAATTGAAATCTTAGTCCCTGATTTTCGCGGGCGCATGAAAATTGCTTTAGACAAATTAAGCAAAGCGCCCCCCGATGTGTTTAATCACAATGTCGAAACCATTCCTCGATTATATAAAGCCATCCGCCCAGGCTCTGATTATCACTGGTCATTACAGTTAATCAAAGAATTTAAAGCCCGATTTCCCCATATTCCAACCAAATCGGGATTAATGCTGGGTCTCGGTGAAACCGACGAAGAAATCAAAGCAGTGCTGCACGATATGCGGGAGTATGATTGTGACCGTCTCACCCTAGGGCAATATCTGCAACCCAGTAAGTTTCACTCGCCGGTCCATCGGTTTGTGACACCAGACGCCTTCGAAGCATTAGGTCAATATGCCGAACAATTAGGCTTCACGAATGTTGCCAGTGGTCCTTTGGTTCGCTCTTCTTATCATGCCGATCTTCAAGCCGCGGGCAAAACCATTAAATAAAAATCCTCACCTCTCTCGCACTCAAACATTAACGAAGATCACCCAAGGCCATTTGATCAATTTCGGCTATGATATAAGTATTAACCAAATTATTCTTAATTGGCTAAACAATGCAAAAAACGCCTAATTCTAACAAATTAAGAATTTCGGTCCTGTTGAAACAACCGAAGTTGTTTCCCAATTCCTATGATTTTATTGCCTTCATTCTCTTTATGACCCTGTTAGCCTTGGTCGCCGTTGGTGTGACAGGGATGCACCAACCTCTGGATCAATTAAAGGCTTCTCCCATTGTACTATCTATAAGTGATTTACCTAAATACTCCTTATATACAACGTTGCGGATGCTGGTGGCCATATTTGCCTCGCTCATTTTCACTTTCATCGTAGCAACCTTAGCCGCCAAAAGTAAAAGGGCGGAGATGATCATCATTCCGACGTTGGACATCCTCCAATCTGTTCCCGTGTTGGGATTCCTGACTTTTACAGTCACTTTTTTTATGGGACTCTTTCCCAACAACCAAGCTGGAGTCGAGATGGCTGCCATCTTTGCGGTCTTTACCAGCCAAGTGTGGAATATGGCCTTTTCATTTTATCAATCATTGCGAACTGTCCCTCAAGATTTACAAGAAGCCAGTGCAGAATTTTGCCTGAACGGCTGGCAAAAATTTTGGCGTTTAGAAGTCCCTTTCGCCATACCCGGCTTAGTCTGGAATACCATGATGTCCATGTCTGGGAGTTGGTTTTTTGTTGTGGCATCCGAAGCCATCTCGGTTGGCGATACACAAATTTCTTTACCCGGTATTGGATCATGGCTCGGTCTAGCCATTGCCAACAAAGATTTAGCGGCTGTCGGTTGGGCAACCCTAGCAATGACAATCGTGATCCTCCTCTATGATCAAATAATTTTTCGACCGATTGTCGCCTGGTCGGATAAATTTAATATGGGACAAACTGCCAGCCAGCTGAAACCTAAATCTTGGCTATATGACGTTATCAAGAGAGCAAATGCGTTAAGCATGGTTACTAAACCATTGGGCAAGCTATTCAACATGATGGTTTCTATCAAATTTCCATCCATGAAAAACCATTTCCATCCCTCGTTATCACAGGACATTCGGCCCAACAAAATATTAGACACCTTATGGCTAGTATTTTTATCTGCTTTGGTAATCTGCTCACTGATGTTTTTAGCACGCTATTTATACGCAGGCATCACTGCTAAAACACTCTTGGATGTAATCCTACTAGGCGGCATTACTCTGTTACGTGTTGTCTTATTGGTCTTTTTGGCCAGTTTAATCTGGGTTCCTATCGGGGTTTGGGTAGGTTTGCGCCCAGCGTTAGTTGCTTGGGTGCAACCTATTGCCCAATTTTTAGCGGCATTTCCTGCCAATATTTTATTCCCAATAGTCGTGGTTATCATTGTGAAATACAAGCTGAATCCAGACATTTGGCTTTCACCTCTTATGATTTTAGGAACTCAATGGTACATTTTTTTCAACGTCATTGCGGGGGTAAGTGCATTTCCAAATGACCTCAAAGAAGCTGCCAATATTTATCATGTGCGATCGTGGACATGGTGGCGTAGAGTGATGCTACCAGGCATCTTCCCCTACTACGTCACGGGTGCTTTGACCGCAACTGGAGGCTCCTGGAATGCCAGTATTATTGCGGAAATAGTGAGTTGGGGTTCGACGACTTTGGAGGCTCATGGATTGGGCGCTTTTATCGCTTCGGCAACGACTGCAGGAGATTTTCACAAAGTTGTGCTCGGCGTAGGCGTCATGTCCATATATGTGATCATTTTAAACAGGTTATTCTGGCGAAGACTTTATTCGCACGCAGTCAAATTGACTGGATTTGATTGACATTGAGAGGAGAAAAGCTGTCTATGCAAAAAAACTCTATTGTCGAGGTAAAGAATGTGCGTCACCATTACCGTAAAGGTTCAGGCGGCGATTTCCTTGTCCTAGAAGATATTAATCTCTCTCTTTACGAAGATGAAATTGTTTGCCTACTGGGTCGTTCTGGTGCTGGAAAATCGACGCTTTTGCGAACCATCTCAGGACTCATTCGCCCCACCGAAGGCACCATCACTATGCAAAACACCCCGATCACAGAGCCTCGAGAAGATATCGCAATGGTGTTTCAGAGTTTTGCCTTATTTCCTTGGTTATCAGTACAAGAAAATGTGGAACTGGGATTAGAAGCCCGAAGGATCAATCCTGATGAAAGGCATCGCCGCGCCATTCAGGCTATCGATCTCATTGGTTTAGATGGTAATGAAGAAGCTTTTCCACGAGAACTCTCGGGCGGAATGCAACAGCGTGTCGGCTTAGCACGCGCATTGGTCATTAAACCCTCTCTTTTGCTGATGGATGAAGCCTTTTCTGCTTTAGACGTTTTAACCGCAGAAATTTTACGAGCGGATTTACTTGATTTGTGGATAGAAGGTCAATTAACGATTAAATCTATTCTCATGGTCACTCATAATATTGAAGAAGCTGTCTTAATGGCGGATCGCATTTTGATCTTTGGTTCTAACCCCGGTAGGATTATCAGTGAAGTCCCTGTTTCGATGCCACACCCTCGTAACCGTCTTGCCCCAGAGTTTCGCACATTAGTGGACAGCATCTATGAAAAAATGACTTCAAGAGATACACAACGTACCAATAAAGATTCGGTATTTCCAGGCACAGGCATTGGCATGGTCCTTCATTACATTTCCACTAACATCTTGCAAGGATTTTTGGAAACCTTATACACAGTCCACAATGGTCAAGCTGATCTGCCAAAACTTGCTGAACTCTTAAGTTTGGATGGTGGTGATATTTTACACATTGCTGAAACATTACAATTATTTCGTTTTTGCGAATTAGACGGCACAGACGTTCATCTCACAAGCAAAGGTAAAGAATTCGCCGCTGGCGGTATTGATCAAAGAAAAAAACTGTTTCGAGACCATTTACAAAGCTATATTCCATTGGCTGCCAGGATCCGTAGCGTACTCGATGAACGGCGAGATCACATCGCACCCATGAGCCGCTTCCGCGATGAAATTGAAGACTATATGCCAGAAGAACCCGCAGAAGAAACTATGAAAACCGTGATCTCTTGGGGACGTTTTGCAGAATTATATGCTTATAATGAACAAACCGGGAAATTTTATTTAGAATAATTTTAAGGATAAAATGATGGCTTATTATAGAGTGTTCTTACTCTTTCTAACATTCATTTTCTATTCGATGACAGTAAGTGCAGATTCAGATCACCCTGATAAATCCCTCATTTGGAGTGGTTATGCTAAAATCGAGGATGTCTATAACGTGAGAGGTGGCATTAAGCAAGGTTCTGTGTTAAATGGTGTTGGCGCTATCAAATCTACTTTAAACACCGAGGCTGCTCAGTTATGGTCCGGCGGGCAATTTACGCTTGGAATTTTAGGGATTGTCAGCACACATAATCAATCCTTTTATACCGGTGCAATACAAACCGTGAGTAATCTCTCAGCGCAATCCCTGTTACGCCTTTCTGATTTTGCCTATGAACAAACTGTTACAGAAACCACCAAGATTCGCCTGGGAGTCATGGATATTAATAATTATTTTAATGTCACCGAAGCTGCATCGGGATTGCTCAACTCTGCGTTTGGAGTCTGTCCCATTTTATCTGCTAATATGCCGGTTGCTACCTACCCTTATTCCGGGTATGGCGCAATCATCGACGTGACCACCAACCCACTAGAAATGCAACTGGGTATTTTTCAAGGAAACCCACAACATCTACATACGGTCTTTTACAATGGTTATACGCTGATCGGTGAAATTGTGGGGCATCTGGATCCCAATCAAAAATCTGGATCAGACATAATTCTAAAAGGCGGAGCATGGCACTATGCTCAATCCAATCCAACGATTGGCCATAACACCGATGGTTTATATGTGATCGCTGAAAGAATATGGAAAAATACTGAAAACCAACAAAGAGGCGTGTTTTTACAGCTTGGCTCTGCCCCCAAAAAAACCAATACCGTCCCGTACTATTTTGGGGGTGGTTTTAACACCACTGCCCTGTTTCCCGAAAGGGCCAGTGATGTCTTAAGTCTAGGATTCACCCAAGTGCGTGTGCGCGGCGCTTCTGCTGAAACCATTTTCGAAATCACTTATGCCATCCAGCTTGCTAATAAATTTAGCCTGATCCCCGATCTCCAATATGTCCTAAATCCTGCGGGGATCTACCGTAATGCCATCGTTGGCATGCTGCGATTATCGTTTACACCTTAATTCTAGGGATTAGACGCCTCGGCACTCTCTGGATCCCCGCTTTCGCGGGGATGACGATACTAAGCGCTAGGCTCATCAATGGCTTCTCTTTATCTTAGTGCCATTCGTGGGGATACCTCAACGCTTTCGCGGGATGATCAGACTTAACCACTTCATTCATAAATTGTTTTTCTTTTAAACAGATAGGATTTAAAGCTCTGGACAATCACTATCCAAAAGGATAAACCATCCGTTCGTCATCGGTATAATTTGTTTAAAAGTTATTATATAATAAGCTCCAATGAAAAAACGACTTCTCTTCGTCTTGATCAGTACCTTGATTATAGTGCCTTGGGCATTATTCATTTTCCTGTTGCATGTCACCACAGAACTCGATTTCTCTACCCAACCCCTTGCCCAACCCATTTCTCCACCCCGAGATACTTCTCTCTATTTAGTCACTTATGCAGATGGAGCCGAGGTGTTCTTTAAGAATAGAAATATGCTGAATTTCTCTGCCACCAATCGTGGCATTGATTTTATATATAACTATGAGCGACACCATTTAGATTGTGAATTCTTGCAAAAAAATCCCATTTTAATAGAAAAGCTTGGTGCCGGTTATTGGTTATGGAAACCCTATTTAATTTTAAAAACCCTTCAACACGTTCCAGAAGGATCCTTAATTGTTTATGCAGATTCAGGACTGTTTTTCCGACAGCCCATTCGTGACATGATCGAAAGCGGATTAAAAGAAAAGGACATCTTATTATTTACTTACGATCCCAAAATTGATGGCTCGCCCGGTCAAATTGCCAGCGCAGATACTTTTGCCGCCATGGGTTGCACGGACCATCGCTGCCGTTATGGGCATCATCCGTGGGCAGGGTTGATAGCCGTTCGAAATTCGGCCAGAAGCAGAGCCTTTATCGGATCATGGCTCAAATTTTGCGAAAACCAAGATTTATTAAAGGGGAACTCTAATCGATTGCCAAATTTTCCTGAATTTACCCATCACCAACATGATGAAGCAATTCTCAGTGTCTTAAGCAATAAAGAATCTGCCATGGTTAACTTTGTGGTCATGGATCACAATTTTCGTCATACAATCTTCGTTCATCGTCGCAAGAATGAAGAAATCTCCCTGCTCGATGATTACTTAAGCAATTTTTCTCGTTTTCAACAAAAGTTTTTTAAGTCTAAACTTATTCGGAAAATCCAAAGCTTAGTGAATTTCCAAGACGCACCTCACAAAAATTGAAGTTCTTCAGAGAATATTAGAGTGTAGTTACACATTAAGCCACCCTAGAGACACGCTCTACCGTTTTTTGACTATACTAAATAAAAAGCATACGGAGAAATTTCATGCACCCTGATATAAAAAAACAAGCCACTGAAATAGCCAGAGCTTTTAATCAAAAACCAAAAAATGGCATCGCAAAAATTCAAAAAATCTGCAAAGAAAACGGACTAAAACCAGAAGAACAAATTGCCAGTTTTTTTCACGACCAGCGAAAAAATCTTGATTTATCGGAAGTTGGGGATTACTTAGGCAGCGAAGGGAATGAAAGAGTTTTAAATTTTTTCATCCAATCAGTCGGACTTAGCAACCTATCCTTTACAGAGGCATTACGAACTTATTTATCTTTTTTTAAACTTCCTGGAGAAGCACAAAAAATTGATCGCTTAATGGAAGCATTTGGTAAACGCTATTGCGAGCAAAACCCTGCAGGAGAAGTGAAACATCCAGATGCTGCTTACGTACTGGCTTTCCAAGTCATCATGTTAAACACCGATTTACACAACAAATCTATTAAACATAAAATGACGCTTGAGGAATTAAAACGTAATCTGAGAGGCGAAAACCAAGGCGAAAATTTCTCTGATAAATTTTTAACAAATATATACCGAGATATTGAAAGTAATCCTTTAAAAATGAATATTGCATCCGTTCCCCCGGGATACGAATTTAACTCCGCTTCATTATTTAAAAACACAGTTTATGAAGGATTAGAGAGGTTAATCGCTTCTTCCAAGTTGAATATCTCGAATGTTTTTCCATTTCTAGATAAGCATAAGGCAATGATTGATAAACCAAAATCATGGTTAAATCGTTTGATGGGTTATGAAGGAACAATTACCATCTTGGATGCAGATAATACCCCACAGGTTAGCATTCAAATTTACAAACCTGGGATCCATTCGAGATTGTTTAATAAAAATCCCAGGATCATTGTACAGCCCATCTGTAAAGATGGAAAAAATCCAACGCCAGAAGCCTTAACTCTTGCCGCCAAAATTGCAGCCTCCATGAAGTGCTCTCTTAAAAGTTGTCAAGCAACTTATCATTATTTAGCAAGCGATTTACTCAAGGCTTATGCTAAAGAGAAAAATCCAACGCCCACTCAAGGTAAAAAAGAAGCCCCGGGAAAACCTCAACCGCCATTTCAAGCTGTAAGAGACGAGCTCACCGCTAAACTCAGGGAAAAAGCTAAAAGAAAATAATTTAAATACGACTAACTGCTCATTTTATTGTTGTGTATTCCCTGCTTTGAGCACCCGTTTTTCTTCTCCACTCCCAGAAGCAGATGAGTTGCTCGAGCTTCCCCCAAACTGAGTTAAAAAACTGTTTCCCTCTTTGGGTGCAGCAGCCTCTGTGGATGCAACAGAAGGTGGTGCAATAGAACCTTCTTTAGCTACCCCATCGATTGGAATGATTACTTTTACTCCCGCGCTGGTGTTGATAAATTCACAATCACCAAGGCGTTTTTGAAGCCATTCTTTACCTTGGTCGTTTAGCCGAAGCGTGAATTCGGCAACCATTTTTCCTCCAGCTTCTTCCTTAATATCCCAAATCTTTCCATATTTTCCCATAAACCCTTTGCCCAATTTTTGAGCCACATAATCATCCGGACTTGACGCAACCGTTGATGTACTAGAAATTTCCGTTTTCAGCGAGACAGTTGAAAGACCAATAGCTATTTTCGACACCGCAGAAGCTTCTGTGGGCAAGAGGATATCTTCGGAGTACAACCCCATTCTTTGTACAATAAATGTATTGAGATAACGTCTAAAATGAAGTAAAGCATCAATATGCGATAGTTTCAGTAATGCTTGATATCTTGCCACTGACAAGGCGATATTGGATGACAAGACCAATCCTGGAACATTCCGAGGTTCGAGTTTTGCAGGAGCAGGCATAACTGGGCTCTTTTCTTGCAGCCTTGCTAACATTTCTAAATTAAAAGGATCGCTTGGTTCACTGTATCGCAAGACATGCATTTTGGTTAACTGTTTCGGACATAAAGGCGCAAAACCCTCTCCAAAAACTCTTAATAAGGGATCTTCAGATGAAAATCCTACAACAACTCCATTATAGCCGCTGTCATATCCTGCCGGATATTTTCTGAGATAGGCAGGATCTCCCTGAAAATAGATCAAGCTGCCTAATGGTAGCCTCTCGATCATTTTTTCACGGGTAATTCCCCCGCCTATTCCTAATTTTCTCGCATTCTCCCGCGTTTGATGATCAACTGCATGATGTTCAAAACGGACAGCAATATCTGTAATGGGACTGAGTTCAAAAAAATACGCCAATGGATTAAAAATCAAAGGGGTACCTTTAGCATCTCGTAGATAGTCTGGTGGAAGCCCGGACAAAACACCTGAGCGAGCAATTAGTAACCGTTGCACTGCTGGAGTAGGATCGATAGCACTTCCAAATAGCAGATCAAATCTATACCGTCCCTGTTCAATTCCAAACTTTGCTTCAAAAGATAACAGGAGAGCCAACTCATAGGCCACAACAAGTCCCGTTCCACAATCTATTAAGGTTTGCCCTGAATTGATCAGACTATATAAGGCTTGACTGGCACTAATCCCCGGTTTTAACCTAAATGCCATGGGCATAACACTATTTGCAGAGTATGCTGAATATTGTTCAAATAAATCCGTATGTGTCGTCATCCCTGAGTGTAATCGCCGCTTCTGCTGGAAAGATAAACTCGGGTTTTGTTGAGGGCCTTTTGGGTAAACAACATGGCCTTTCTGATTAGCCTCTTCTAATAAGTCCATCGCTGTTACAACAAATGCACAGAAGCTTTTATCATCGATCACTTCACCAGTCATCACTGCCTTTGGTACAGACATTAACTTATTCCTCCTTTTCGTGGAAAAAATTGATACTTCAGAGTGTAATAGCACCTAAAGAGACTTAGAATTAAAAATGATTGTTTTAAACAAGAATTATCTCAAAATGGAAGATCGATTGCAAACCATTAAGACAAGACTGGAGGCTTAGGATTTCTCCTTGTTTATTATAAAAAACTTTAGCAATGACACCCGCATTAGTAGATACATAAGTTTTTAAAGGCTTTTTTCTGGATTTTCGCTTTCCAAGGATGACAATCCGAAGAGGGTGAAAATTCAAGCAATAAAAACAATTTCTAACACCAGTGCATCTTCACGACCATCTAAGGCAGGGTAATAATCTTTACGATGCCCAATCACTGAAAAACCAATCTTTTGATATAAATCGAAAGCGCCGTGATTGGAAGCACGAACTTCTAAATAAACAGACACCGCTCCCAGTTTTTTTGCCTCACTCAAGAGATGCTCTAACATTCTTCGACCTAAACCCTGCCGTTGTCTTTCCGGTTGAATACAGAGATTTAAAATATGAGCCTCATTTGCGCCCAATGAAAACAGACCATAACCAATGATCTCTTCTTCGTCTTCAAAAACCCAACAACTGTATCCGACTTTAATGCAGTCACTGTAAATGGTACTGGTCCAGGGAAAATCACAAACCACTTGTTCAATACGCATCACACCTTCTATGTCTTCTTGTCTCATCTCACGCAGTTTAATCATGCGACATTTCCCTTAGAGATCCAATCTTTCAAATACAGTAAATCTTGATATGCCTTTTTCTTGTGAACAGGATTTTGACTTAATTCTTCTGGATGATAGGTACACTGCATGGGAATATTTTGTACCGTCACACGATGTAGGCTTACTCTCAGTTCATCCAAAGACACAGAGGAGTTCATGACGAGAGCTGCTAAAGCCTCTCCCATGACGAGAAGAGACCGAGGCGCCCATTTCGTCAACTCCTGCATTAATGCAGCATAGAGATTATCTTGTTCCCAATTTCCTAGCCAAGCGACACAAATCTCTTCGGTTTTCAGATCCAAAACTTTGACCATGCCAGATAGAACCTTAGCGTAATCACACTGTTCTCTGCCTAACTGCGAGGGCAAAAGTACTAAACATCGAGCACAAAAGAGCGGACTATTAGACTGCAGAATAGAACGTGAGTTTCTAGCCAACCAATAAGGGATCCCAAGATTATCAAGCAGTTGATATTTGGATGCAAACATCATTTTTTATACCGATTTTTTAACCACAAAGCAGGGCCAGACAACGCATATAAAAAGAAAACTGCAAAGAGAATAGAGGGTGGGTCCCAAGCAATCACACTAAAGATTAATACCACCACCAACACAGCAAAAAAAGGAACATGTCCCTTAAAATCGACTTCTTTAAAACTGTAATATTTCAAATTACTCACCATTAGTATTGCCAAACTCACTAAAATAAGAGCAACAATAATGCTAATTTTTTTTCCGGGAATCTCTAAATCTGTTCCTAACCATATCATGCCAGCAACCACTGCCGCGGCAGCTGTACAAGACAGTCCAATAAAAAACCGCTTATCTTTATTGGTATCTAACTGGATATTAAAACGCGCCAGTCTTAACGCGGTGGCAGCAGCATAAATAAACGCGGCCAGCCAACCTAATTTTCCTAATTGGGATAATGCCCAATTAAAGCTCACCAACGCTGGGGCTAAACCAAAAGAAACCATGTCAGAAAGACTGTCATATTGCGCGCCAAACGCACTTTGCGTTCCCGTTAGTCTCGCAACCCGACCGTCTAAACCATCCATCACCATGGCAATAAATAAAGCAATGGCGGAATGTTCAAATTGCCCTTTCATACCAGCAACAATGGCATAAAAACCGGCAAACAAAGCCGCGGTGGTAAATAAGTTTGGCAATAAGTAAATGCCGCGATGGCGAGTTGTTTCTACGACAATTTCTGGTTCGGACATAGCATCCTCACTAGGCTATATACGTGAAATTTTTGCCCCTAATTGCATTAATTTCTCTTCGATACATTCATAGCCACGATCTATATGATAAATTCTATCTACGATGGTTTCGCCATCTGCAATTAAAGCCGCTAACACTAAACTGGCCGATGCCCGTAAATCGGTGGCCATCACGGGTGCAGCCGTTAATTTTGCCACACCACGGCAAATTGCGGCATTGCCAGAGACACCGATGTCGGCCCCCATACGCAATAATTCTTGCACATGCATAAAGCGATTTTCAAAAACGGTTTCAGTAATAATCCCAGTGCCTTCGGAAATGCAATTGAGCGCAGTGAACTGTGCTTGCATATCCGTAGGAAATCCCGGAAATGGAGAGGTTTTGATATTGACTGCTTTAGGCGAACATCCATGCATGTCGAGAGAAATCCAATCTTCTCCGATTTGAATATCGGCTCCCGCCTCTTCTAATTTTTGTAAAACGGCTTCTAATAACTCGGGGCGGGTGTTTTTGATTTTAACTGATCCGCGCGTAATGGCTGCTGCAACTAAATAGGTTCCCGTTTCAATTCGATCTGGAACGACTTTATGTTCACAGCCCCCCAACCTCTTGACCCCTTCAATCGTAATGGTATCTGTCCCTGCACCCGAGATTTTTGCCCCTAATGCATTAAGAAAAACGGCTAAATCTTGTACTTCAGGCTCCCGCGCGGCATTCCTCAGCGTAGTCACTCCTTCAGCGAGCGCTGCAGCCATCATTAAATTTTCCGTTCCAGTAACGGTCACCGTATCAAATAAAATATGCGCCCCTTGCAGCCTGCCACGCGCTTTTGCTTTAATATAACCATTTTCGATAGTGATGTCGGCACCCATTGCCTGTAAACCCCGGACATGCAAGTCCACCGGCCTTGGACCAATGGCACAGCCACCCGGTAATGAGACAACCGCTTGACCATAACGCGCTAATAACGGACCCAAGACTAAAATAGAGGCCCGCATCGTACGAACCAACTCATAAGGAGCACAATACGCGTTCACGGTACTGGTATCGACTTCAATGGCTAAGCGCTCATCGACGGTTAACTTAGCACCAAACTGACCTAATAACTCCATCATGGTCGTGACATCGTGTAAATGAGGCACATTGCCAATCACAACAGGATCATCTGCTAACAAAGCTGCTGCCAATATGGGTAAAACGGAATTTTTAGCTCCGGAGATTCGAACCTCACCTTTGAGCGGCACACCGCCCGTTATGATTAATTTTCCCATAGCACCGGTAATACACCATCTAAACCACACACTCTTAAAATGTCATACATAAAATTAGGCATGTTAATAAACTGAATCCCCTTTTTTTGTTGCCGGGCCTCGCGCACCCAAGCGGTTAATAATGCAAGTCCACTGCTATCGCTTTCTGTTAAATGCTTTAAATCTACTTTGACTTCTGGAAGTGTTCTCATACAGATCACCCCTTGCTCATAAAGCGCCATAACATTATTAAAATGAACAGCACCCGTGACTTCAATCATTTTATTCTTATCATTTAAAAAGACGTTATTCACTCGAATTTTGTCCTTCCTGATTATGTTTGCGCATTGTCTCGACGGCCTGCGCCACGCCTCCAATCCGAACATCATCCGCAAATTGAGCGCGATACCCCTGTACCAAACTCACTCCTTCAATGATGATATCGTATACTCGCCAACCATCCGCTTCTTTTAACAAATAATAATTCATCTGGGTAGATTGGCTGCCATCTTTAATAAGACTTGACACTTGAATACGCTGCTGATTCTTGACGGGTTCTCTTAAGGGTAAAAATTCAACTTCCTGATCCGTATAGCCCAACAATGACCGCGCATAGCTTCGCACAACCATCGTTCTAAATTGACTCACAAACGCTTTTTGTACCTCAGGCGAAGCTTCTTTCCACGCATTGCGCCCCACAACCCAACGAGCCATCTCTACAAAATCGACATGCGGCAAAATTAAGTGATCAACCAATTCGTACAGTTTATTAGGGTTCTGCTTGATGTTTTCCTGATGATCTTTTAGCGACTGCATCACGCTTCCGGTGACTTGCTTTAACATCTCGACCGGATCTTCGGCAGCCATGGCTCTACCAGTATTGAATAAGAGAAAAGTGATACTACTCAAAACAAACAGGAATTTGATTTGCCATTGATTTTTCATCATTAAGCTCCAAACATTCACTTTATGGGTTTTTATTAGAACTTGCTTGACCCGCCAGAAACTTCGAGATCAACTGCTCTAAGATCACCGCAGAATCAGTACTTCCCATCGGGATTACATCGCCTTCTTTTAAAAACTCTGTTTCACTAAAACCAGGCGTCAGACTGATGTAATTATCGCCTAACAAACCGGCTGTCAATATACTGGCTCGGGTATCAATCGGTAAATTTTCCACTCGCTTTGGATCTATGGACATCCAAACTTCTGCATTAAATGTTTGCGGCTCTAAAGCAATTTGCACAACACGGCCCACAGCAACACCACCTAATGACACTTTTGCTTTTACTTTTAAACTGCCTATATTGGCAAATTCTGCCTTAACCTTATAGCCGGGTTCTTCTCTAAAAAAATTATTCAAACCACTCACTTGAAGTGCCAACATTAATAGGGATGCAATGCCGGCGATCATAAACGCGCCGACGGTGATTTCCACCGTTCTCATTTTCATCATTAAGTCACTCCAAACATAACCGCAGTTAAGAAAAAGTCGAGTCCTAAGATCGCGAGCGACGAGTACACAACGGTCCGCGTCGTTGCACGACCAATTCCTTCAGAAGTCGGAACGCACTCAATCCCTTGAAAAACCGCTATCCACATAATCACCGTTCCAAATACAACACTCTTAATAATCCCATTCACAATATCATCTTGAAAATCAACGGCTGACTGCATGTTGGCCCAAAAAGCTCCCGAATCCACGCCCAGCCAATCGACTCCAACGATATATCCGCCCATGACAGCCACACAATTAAAGATTAATGCCAAAACGGGCATCGATATCTGTCCCGCCCAAAAGCGAGGGGCAATCACTCTTCGCAGCGGATCAATTCCCATCATCTCCATGGCCGACAATTGCTCTGTACTCTTCATTAATGCAATTTCAGCGGTGACAGCAGAGCCTGCCCTTCCTGCAAACAATAAGGCACCGACTACCGGGCCTAATTCTCGCACTAAACTTAGGGCAATTAACTGACCTAAAGCATGTTCAGCCCCAAATTTAACCAGAATCGTGTAACCTTGCAATCCTAACACCATTCCAATAAATAGGGCAGAAAGAACGATAATCACCAGCGATAAAACACCCACAAAATAAAGCTGGTTTACTAACCTTTTAAAGCCGTTGATCCAATCTGGCTTACCAATTAACGCATGGCACAGACACAGAACGGCTTTGCCCATATCGCCTAAAAACAAAACGCCGACTCGACCCAACGCGTGGACTCGCCTAACCAGCAGCATCGGGCATCTCCCATAAATCATTCTTGTAATCTTGTGCTGGATAATGGAAAGGCACTGGGCCATCGGGTAACCCCTCCATAAACTGCCGCACCCAGGCACTGCTGCTCTCTGCCAACGCTTCCGGCGTTCCCGATCCCATGATCCGTCCATCTGAAATAATATAAATATAATCCGCAATGCTCGTGGTTTCTTTGACATCATGAGACACGATAATGGTTGTCATTTTTAAAGCGTCATTTAACAATCGGATAAGCTGCACTAAAACACCCATTGAAATGGGGTCTTGGCCCGCGAATGGCTCATCAAACATAATCAACGAAGGATCCATGGCTAAGGCTCTTGCCAACGCTGCTCTTCTGGCCATGCCCCCGGATAATTCAGCCGGCATCAGCTCCCGAGCCCCTCTCAACCCAACTGCCTGTAATTTCATGAGAACCAAATCTCGGATCATACTCTCGGGAAGATCCGTGTGTTCTCTTAAGGGATAAGCAACGTTTTCAAAGACGGTGAGATCGGAAAATAATGCGCTATTTTGAAATAACATCCCCATTTGACGTCGTGCTTCATACAATTTTTCCCGCGATAACCGAGGAATATGTTCGCCTTCGACAATCACCGTGCCAGAATCAGGCATTAACTGCCCTCCAATTAAGCGCAGCAAGGTCGTTTTACCAGAACCACTCGGCCCCATGACGGCAACCACTTTTCCTCGAGGGACTTTGATATCAACGTCTTCGAAAATAACGCGAGTATTACGAGTGAAATGTAATTTACGAATCTCAACAATATTTTCAGAATTTGGTTTCATAACTTTTTTAACATAAAGGGTGCTGGCAATTTCTTAGCATACTTGACCAACCACACTTTTGTCCACCGATGCTTTCTCTCTTGAAAATCCGTATAATTTACACCGATGATGCCTCACTCAACTCAGAAAAATTTGATTAGCCAACTTATACCTTGGGTGATGTGGGGACTTGGAGCTACCGCTTTTTTCATCGAATACCTGATTCGAGTTGCTCCAGCCGCAATGGTCCCCAGTTTAATGGAAAGCTTTTCCGCCACTTCGCTGGATATCAGTGCTTTTGCCGCTTTTTTTTTATATGCGTATGTTTTCATGCAAATCCCCGTTGGTTTACTGGTGGATCGATTTGGTGCCAGAGTCTGCCTTGGACTTTCCACTGCCATTTGTGCTGTGAGTACACTGATTTTTGCCTCAACCCAAGATTTATTCACAGCTCAAGTTTCCCGTCTTCTTTTAGGCTTTGGGGCCGCTTTTGCCTTAGTCGGAACCTTAAAACTTGCCTTGGTATGGTTTAAACCTGGTTCATTTAGCATTATCGTCGGCCTCACGCAGACGCTTGGCATGATTGGAGGCGCCACCGGCGTCTGTGTAATGGGTCGATTAGCTGAATTAGAAGATTGGCGGATCAGCATTCATCTTTTCGGCGAAGTACTGGCGGTACTGGCCGTACTGATCCTGCTTTTTGTCCGCAATGGATCAACCACACATCTGACTGCCAATACTACACTACCATTGCAGCAAAGCTTTGCGCTGGTTTTTAAAAAACCAGAAACGTGGTTGATTGCTATTTTCACTGGCCTTTTATATATGCCAACCGCCGTCATCGCTGAATTGTGGGGCGGATATTACTTAATGAACACTCAAGAAATTCCTGCAACGGTTGCCAACGATGGGATCAGCATCATTTTCTTAGGCTGGGCCATCGGTGGCCCCTTGTCTGGTTTTGTTTCAAACCGTGTGGGCAGAAAACCCATCATGATTGGATCCGCTTTCACCAGCTTACTGCTGATCGTCAGCATTCTTTATCTCCCCCCTATGCCTATCCCTCTGCTTTATGGATTACTTTTTACGTATGGCCTGTGTAATAGTGGGATGGTGGCAGCATACACGGCAATTGCCGAATTAAGCCCACCCGCTGTTGCCGGCATTGCTTTGGGATTTGTGAATGGCATGTCGGTCATAATCGGGGCATTTTGCCAACAAGCCGTTGGAGCGCTCATTGACTGGCTCCACTCACAACGCTATCCTGTTCGCATTGATATCGGCCCAGAAGAACTCAAGCTGGCGATGGTGATCGTCGTCATTGGGATCGCCCTGGGATTCATTGCAAGTCTTTTCACACAAGAAACTTTGAGAAAACACGCATGAAAAATATTCAATACAAAACCATCATCCCGACGACCATTGGCACCAGTTTAGAATGGGCGGAATATACTTTTTTTGCCTTTATGGCCGACCAACTCGCTGGGCTTTTCTTTACGTCAGACAATCCTGAACTCGCAAGATTGAAAACTTACGGAATTTTTGCCACAAGTTATCTTATCCGTCCCGTCGGCGCACTATTGTTTGGCACCATTGGCGATAAAATTGGGCGTAAACCTGCTTTGGTCAGCTCCATGCTACTGATGTGTTTTGCAACCACTGCCATTGGTTTCCTCCCAACTTATGCCACACTCGGGACTTCTGCGGCCTTTTTATTGATGTTTTTCCGTTGTTTACAGGGTTTAGCGGTCTCTGGAGAATTTAACGGGGCCGCCGTTTTTATGTTTGAGCATCACCAGCAACGACCCTTTTTTGCAGGCAGTCTCACTCCCTTTGCCGCTGCCAGCGGAATGTCACTGGGAGCATTGGCAGCCACTTTGGTTTCGCTGCCAAATGCCCCTTCCTTTGCTTGGAGAATTCCCTTTCTGTGCAGTGGCGCCATTGGACTTGTCGCCTTATATCTAAGAAGTAAATCCGCTGAAACACCCATTTTTGCGCATGCTGTCACCCAGGAAAAATCCACCGAGTCTTTACTTTTGCTGATTAAACAAAATTTAAAAGCCGTGTTATTAACCGCTTCGCTCGCCATTCTAATTTCGGTTTATATCAATATTGGCAGCGTCTACTACAAAATTCTCAGTGTTCAAGTGGGGGGATTAGCCCCTCATCTGGCTTCGGAAATAGTCACCATTGGCCAAGCTTTAGCTTCTTTGTCTATTTTATTATTTGGCGTTTTAGCAAATAAAACCAACGGTCGGAAAATATGTTTGATGGGACTCGGTTTGACCATCCTTTTTGCCCCTGTTATTTTGAGTTGTGGGCAATCCGGCAGTATTTCCGTAACGCTGGCAGGTCAATTCATTTATGCACTATTAAATGGAATGGTGTCTGCTCCGATGATGACATTAATGGTCCCCTTATTTAAACCGCAGATACGATTTCGCGGCAATGCTTTAGCTTGGAGTATTCCCGCCGCTATTTTTGGAGGAACCACTTTATTGGTTGCACAAACCTTAATCAATCGATTTGGATTCTTAGGTCCTGGACTTTATATTTCTGTTGTAGCCGCAATAGCATTTTTCACCCTGCAATGGGCCAGCAAAACTTCCCAACCCAACGAAGCATACCAAATTTCAGTTCCATTAAAGTTACAAAACCAAAGCCCACCCTAACGCATTGGACTCTTATCCATGAAAAAAGAAATTCTCATCGTGATTGGCAGCTTGGATGTCGGTGGAACAGAACGTCATCTTGCAGCCCTTCTCCCCCGCCTGGTGGCTGCAGGCAGATCGGTTCGGATCATTACTTTAGTGAAAAAAGGGGTCCTTGCTGCCGATTTAGAAAAGCAGGGCGTGCCGGTCGTTTGTATGCTTTCTGATCAAAATACAAAACGCTTGCAACGATTACCCAATCCATTGAAACGCTTGACTCGCTTGTTCCTCTGTGTTTCTCGTCTCGCATTACTCTTACGGAAAGAAAAAAATACCATTGTCCATTTTTTCCTTCCGGAAGCCTATGTTGTGGGTATGCTCGCCACGCTATTGGCTGGGTTTCCTGGACCCAGAGTGATGAGCCGGCGCTCATTGAATTATTATCAACATAAACGACCATTCATAGGCTGGCTGGAAAAGAAACTCCATACCAAAACCACTTATATTCTGGGCAACAGTGCTGCCATTCTGAATCAGCTCAAAGAAGAAGAACAGGTTCCTGCAGAAAAATTAGCGCTTATCTACAATGGGATAGATTTCTCATCTTTTGTGAACCTCACACCAAGCGAGATAACCAGAAAAAATTTAAATATCAAGCCGGGAGCCTTGGTTATGGTTATTGTTGCTAATTTAATCCCCTACAAAGGACATGTCGATTTACTCGCGGCTTTGGGCATCATCCAAGATAAACTGCCTCCTGACTGGCAATTGATTTCCGTTGGAAGAGACGACGGAATCGGCCCTTCTTTACAAGAACAGGCCAAAGCGCTCGGACTCATGAATCACCTCTTATGGCTTGGCAGTCGCAAAGATATTCCGGATATTCTTGGCTGTGCTAATATTGGTCTTCTAGTCTCTCATGAAGAAGGCTTTTCGAATGCCATTTTAGAAGGCATGGCGGCCAGTTTACCCATGATTGTCACTCGAGTTGGCGGCAATCCCGAAGCGGTGATAGACAACATGACCGGCTTGGTGGTTGAACCTAAAAATCCCAGTGCCATCGCCAATGCGATTTTAACTTTGGTAAACAGTCCTCAGCAAGCGGCTGAATACGGGCGCCAAGGATATCTACGCGTTCATAACCATTTTTCTTTAGACGCTTCAGTAAAAGCTTATGAACAGTTTTATGAAAGATTAGACTGAGAAACTCCTCTTGAGGAATAGCAACACAATACCAGAAGCGTGCCCTTTATATGTCATAGTCTATAAAAGTACAATTCGTTGGAGTAATGCCTTGAAGCGATTGATCAGCCCACATGTAGCAAGTCCAACTTGTTTGACCATTATCCTGATTAATGTGGTAATCTAATTCTGGTTCAAAACCACTAAATACACTCGTAGATCCATAAACACCAATCTCACAATTAGTAAAAACAGCAATCTGGCTGACAGTCGGGGATGGATAACTGAGTTGCCCTTCGTAGTCACTGGCAATCATATTGGGAATAGGTAATTGTGAACAATCACTGGCACCTGTAGATTGCAAATATTCTGCAACGATGTTTTTTGCATATACACCAGCGTTCACCATATCAACCATCTTGGCCTGTAACATAAAATCTCTATAGCTCGGAATTGCAATGGAGGCCAGTATTCCAATGATTGCGATGACTATCATCAATTCAATTAGAGAAAACCCCTTAATGCCATCTTTCATATAAAGCTCCAATTACAGCGTATCTACATTAGTTTAGACTAAATTGATTAAGATTTGTTCAATAATTACTTGATGATCAATCCTTCCTTTTAGGCTAGAAAAGAAGGGCAAACAAGACTCACGACACCTTATTGACAAAAGTTCGTGCAGCTCAACGATTTTGTTCAATTTTACGGGCACATTTTTGTGGGAACGACAGTGCGTAAAGGGTTACGTTGTGGAATCAATTGTTTAAATACGTTTGGCAACATTACTGTCTCTTCTATCAAGAGCCAAGTTATCCTCTAAATATTGTTCAATCATCTCGAGACTCACACCACCCTTAATTTTAATTTTGTCCGGTTCATCCCCTATATTTTGCATGATGTATGCAGCGACATCTTCAACATACAGATCTTTATCTTCTAGGTCTCCATACTTCTCGACTTTCTTTCCCTGATACTCATGAGACGCACCTTTATATTTCGCGTAACGATCCAAACATACTTCCATGCCTGTATCAATATCAAGTTCAGGCTGAGATACTTTACTTACCCAATCTTCTAACGCCCTCATATTCCCATCGATACAAACCCCACCAGGAATGTTTTTAAACAAATCTGCTAGACGATTGTTTTCTTTCGCCCATTTCAATATGTTTTCCATCGAAAGATGAAAAGAACTCATCGCAGTCTTAACAGAAATACCCTTATAATACTTTCGATCGCGCGGGTTATAACATTCAATGTGAAACGGAGTTATTGGGGGCTTCCCTAAATACAAAAACTTCACTTCCTCTAGTTTTTTCCGATACTCTTTACTGATATAACTCAAGTGATCCTCTGCATTGTCATTTAAATCTCGCAAGGCTCCAAAGAATCTCTGCGCATTATGCAGTTCTTTTTCGGTCAATTTCATTTTATGTTCGTCAAACAGTTTGTCTAACTCGGCATATAATGCAGCATTATTGACAAGAGGGGTATTGTCCTCTCTTTTCTTTTTGCGCAATTTAAACAGACTGCAGATTTTTCTCATCAGCATAGCACAACTTAGAATAAGATGATTGATCCCCTTTCCTACTTTGTGATTACTCTTTCCGTGTTTCTCTTTCTTAAGCTCATCCTGAATATTATTAAGTCGGTCAATATAGCCACTCAGCTTCTTGAATTCAGCTTCTAGCAACTCTTCCAATTGTGGGTTCAGATCTTTCTTGGTATTTTTTCCTATCTCATCAACATACTTATCAAGTATTTGATTGATTAAATGAATGTGTTTCGCAACCGATTCCATATGAGGATGTTTTCTGGACAGTTCTTTGTTTAATTCTTCAATTTCTTTAAACCAATCATCCATGTGTGCACCCTTTACTTGCAAATTGAACATTAAGTCAATATTTGAAATGCTAAGACTGCACGATTCAAGTATTGAACAAAGCTCCATGTGTAAATGCTGAGTTTTATGATGTTTGTCGAGAAAGAAAAGTCCTGGATGCCCATGTTTCATTCGCCCACTCCAACAGTAGTAGAACCAGTTTATCGGTTGGATAGGGCGGCGAAGTATTAGTTCAATGACCGTGTAATACTGCGAAGGCTAGGATTAACCGGTTATTAAAAGTCTGGACATCCCCACGCAAGCGGGGATCCAAAGGGAATTCTCTAAGCATCAATTTTTTGACTGGATCCCCGCTGACGCGAGGATGACTCAACGAAATTTGGTGGGATTCACCAGTCCGTTGGGAAGGACTGGGTTCGCTTTTTAACTCGCTAACGTAACTTTCTAGATTCATCCCAAGGTTACTGCAGTGCGTCGTCCGTAGGACGAAGCCTGGCGGAGAGAGAGGGATTCGAACCCTCGGTACGTGATTAACGTACACACGCTTTCCAGGCGTGCTCCTTAAACCGCTCGGACATCTCTCCAAAGTGAAAAGGAGGATAGCCTAAAGTTAAGGATCTTGACAAGAAAAATGATTCTTCAGGAGGAAATCTTACTCGACTCTCACGTCACTCTTAAGACCCATCAGCAAAAAATAAGTTTGTCAGCTACGTTTTTATCGCTTTTCCCCGATTCCCCCAGCGAAAACCTGTTGCTCTGAATTTTAATTTATCCTAAACTGATTTTTGCTTGTCTATAAGTGTTCATGTCCTGAACATAATGGGGAAATGGCAATAATTCTATGGCAATCGTTGAAGATCACAAAAAAACACTCGAAAAAAAGCTTGTACTTTCCATTATGAGCCAAATTGAAAATACCCCGGAAATTTCACAGCGCGCGCTCTCGAGCCAATTGGGCATCGCCATAGGGCTGGTCAATAACTACCTGAAGCGTTGCGTCCAGAAAGGCTGGATAAAAATACAACATGTACCCACCAGACGATACGCTTATTATATGACCCCCAGAGGCTTTATCGAAAAAGCCAAATTGAGCGTTCAATATTTGTCTTCCTCTTTTATTTTCTTTCGTGATGCACAAAACCAACTCATTGAATTATATGAACAGTGTGCACGTCAGGGCTGGCATCGCATTATTTTAATCGGTGTGGGAGATTTATCTGAAGTCGCCTTGCTCGTCACCAAAAAGATGACCGGAACAGCAACCGTAGTCGTCGTCCCCGTCGAAAATTTTGAGATGCCACCTCATTTTGACTGCGTGATTATTACTGATATGTGCTCCCCACAAAAAACATTTGAGTCTTTATTAAAAAAAATACCAGCAGAAAAAATACTGACTCCCTCTTTATTGCATATTTCTAGACAATCCTTTTATAAGTCCAAAGGAAATTTATGAAAGCTTTTCATAAGGCAACAATTATTATTTTGTATTACAGAGTGAGATAGAGCATGGTAAAAATCGGCGTAATTGGTTGTGGTTGGTGGGGTAAAAATTTAGTCAGAAATTTTGCCGAGCTAGGGGTATTAGCGGCAATTTGTGATTCTAATGTTGAGACAACCAAAAAACTTTCTGAACTACACAAGGTACCGAGTTTAAGCCTGGACGAAATGATTTCTAATAACGACATTCAAGGTGTGGCCGTTGCAGCTCCAGCAGCTCAACACGCTGAGATTGCGAAAAAGTTACTCAAAGCAGGAAAACATGTCTTTGTCGAAAAACCACTGGCTCTACACATTCATGAAGCCCAGGAACTGTGTGATCTGGCGCATCAAACCAAACAAGTCTTGATGGTGGGACATCTACTGCAGTATCATACGGCATTTTTAGAATTAAAACGCCTTGTCCACGAGGGCCGATTAGGAAAATTACAATATATCTATTCAAACCGCTTAAATCTCGGAAAATTTCGAAACGAGGAAAACATTCTGTGGAGTTTCGCACCTCATGACATCTCCATGATTTTAAGCCTGGTCGGCGATCTGCCCGAAAATGTTTTTGCAGTGGGTTCTCATTATTTAAGCCCACATATTGCTGACATCACTAATACACACTTATCTTTTAGAAACGGCGTCAATGCCCACATATTCGTTTCTTGGTTACACCCTTACAAAGAGCAAAAATTAGTCATTGTGGGGGATAGAGGCATGGCCGTGTTTGACGATGGCCAGGCATGGGAAGATAAATTGCAGTTATATCCGCATCAAATTAACTGGGTAAACGGCATACCAAACCCTGCTAAAGCAGAAGCCATTCGTATCCAAGTGCCAAAAGAAGAACCCTTGAGATTAGAATGCCAACATTTTGTCGACTCTATCACACAAAATAAAAAACCGAGAACCGATGGAAATGAAGGTCTCAGTGTATTACGTGTACTAGATGCTGCCGAACGTTCATTAAGAACAGGGCAAAACATCCAAATACAAGATAATACCCCAGCTTATTTTAAACACGAATCTGCATATGTTGATGAGGGTTGTGAAGTTGGACCAGGTTCAAAAATCTGGCATTTCAGCCACATTTTAGGAAATACTAAAATTGGCAGCAATGTCATCATTGGTCAAAACGTGATGATCGGGCCAAATGTTAAAGTTGGCAATGCTTGTAAAATTCAAAATAATGTTAGTTTATACAAAGGCGTGATATTAGAAGATGGTGTTTTTTGTGGTCCATCTTGTGTATTTACTAATGTCAATAATCCCAGAGCTGAAATTGAACGCAAAGATGAATTCCGCGAAACGTATGTTGAAAAAGGCACCACCATAGGGGCAAATTCAACCATTGTCTGTGGCGTTCGATTAGGTGCATTTTGCTTTATTGGCGCTGGGGCTGTGGTGACACATGATGTCCCCGCACATGCCCTCGTCGTTGGCGTCCCGGCACGTCAAATAGGATGGGTTAGCCATTCTGGTGAGCGACTGGGGCCTGATTTAATTTGCCCACGCGAACAAAGACAGTATCGATTAACAGCAACAAACCAACTGGAAGAGGTCGTAGATGACAACCATAGCATTAAACAAACAGTTACCACTGAAACATAAAATTTCTTTTATTGATCTTAAAGCTCAACAGCAAAATCTGCGTACTAAAATTGACGCGGCGATTGCAAAAGTTTTAGATCATGGGATCTATATTTTAGGACCAGAAGTCACCGAACTTGAGAATGCATTAGCAGAGTTCTGTGGTGTGAAATATGCCATCACTTGCTCCGACGGAACAGATGCTTTATCTCTAGGATTAATGGCAAAAGGGATTGGCCCCAAAGATGCCGTCTTTGTGCCTTCTTTTACCTTTGCAGCGACTGCAGAAGTCGTCGCCGGAGCCGGAGCAACACCAGTATTCATTGATGTTTTACCAGATTCTTTCAATCTCGATCCCAAAAGTTTAGAACAAGGCATTCAAACTGCTATCCAATTGGGACTAAAACCTCGGGGAATTATACCGGTTGATTTGTTTGGCCAACCCGCTGATTACCAAACCATTGATGCGATAGCAAAAAAACACCAATTATGGATCATGCAGGATGGTGCACAAAGTTTTGGTGCTTTTTATCAAGGACGCCGAGTCGGAAATATGGGAGACATCGCAACAACCAGTTTCTTCCCAGCAAAACCACTGGGCTGTTATGGGGATGGTGGAGCTGTCTTTACCAATGATGAAACTATCGCAGAAGTCATTAAAAGCCTTCGGTTCCATGGAAAAGGAACTGAAAAATATGATAATGTCCGCGTTGGGTTGAATGCGCGACTAGACACCGTACAAGCGGCCATTTTATTAGAAAAACTAAAAGTTTTTCCTGAGGAGATTAACCTACGGAATGCTATTGCAGCACGGTATACAAATGCATTAAAAAACACCGTACAAGTTCCCATGGTCATCGAACAAGCGACTTCTGTATGGGCGCAATACACCATTCGCTTACCCAAATTTATCGACCGAAATCAATTGATAGCGGATCTAAACCAGCAGGGTGTTCCAACGATGATATACTATCCTAAGCCCTTGCATTTACAAACTGCTTATCAGCAATATCCACGCGCCAGTGAAAACCTCTTGGTTTCTGAGCAGCTTGCGAATGATGTCCTCAGTCTGCCCATGCATCCGTATCTGGAAGAGGACCAGCAAGACTACATTATCGAAGCAGTTAATCATTTTTGCAAAAGTTAATGGTGTATAGAATCGCTATGCTATACACACTCTTAAATAGGCCTAAAGGTGTTTTATGTGCGGCATAAGCGGAATTGTTAATATTAATCACCATAGGATAGACGGGTTACAACCAAAATTGGAAGTGATGAATCGCCTATTAAAACACCGCGGGCCTGATGGAAACGGGATTTGGGTTAATAAAAAAAATAGTGTGGGGTTGGCGCACCAACGACTAAGCATTATTGATTTGAACACTCAGGCAAATCAACCGATGTGGGCCGAGAATGAAACAGTGATTGTCTTTAACGGCGAAATTTACAACTATCTTGAATTACGAGCTTCCTTAAAAGACAGCTGGAACTTTAAAACCAAATCCGACACTGAAACGATTCTAGCAGCTTATCAGCGCTACCACCATGATTGCATGCACCATCTACGCGGGATGTTTAGTTTTGCATTGTGGAGCGAGAAAGAAAATAAGTTGCTTTGTGTTCGAGATCGCTTTGGGATAAAGCCATTTTACTATGTGATTCAAGATGGGCTGTTTATTTTTGCCTCCGAAGTGAAAGCACTGCTGCCATTCCTAAAATCTGTAGATACAGATGAAGAAGCATTCTCTGAATATATTACCTTTCAATACACAATTGGCGAAAAAACACTAATCAAAGGCGTAAAACAATTATTACCAGGACATGCCCTAGATATTACTAATGGAAAAGTAAACGTTTGGCGATATTGGGACGTTCAATATAATATCGATACCGATCATACAGAAACTTATTTCGCTGAAAAGCTAGATGAACTTTTAAATGACAGTTTAAAACTCCACTTAAGG
>JABDFC010000008.1 GCA_013286785.1 Gammaproteobacteria bacterium | reverse complement strand
TATAGATAGGAAAACTAAAATCATGCCTACGTTACCTTTCATTAGTGCTCCTTATCGTTTGAGATTCAAATATGAATTACAGTGCCATTCGTGTCGGACACTATTGGTACGCACAAGAAAGTAGTTCGCCTATCCTTTAATTCCCTTCGATAGGTTTAATTCCGACCATAATTCGAATTAAACTAAACCTAATTTAACCCCCACTTCTCTTACTTGATCAGGGCGTAGAACCGAGGTGCCTGGGAGAGAAGGAGGAGCTGCGACAAATTCCAAGAATCTAAAAATAACTTCCTTGCTAATGGGTTCTTCATCAAGGGGGGTCGTGGTTGGAGGATGTTGGGGCGTTAGGCTCTTCCTCTTCTTACTGTTACAGGCTTGTATACGTTGTTCGTCAAAACTTTGCAATATTTTAGTTGTGATTCTTAAAAAATTAATTTGACACAAACTGCTAAGCATTTGGACTTTATTAGGCCAATCATTGAATGTTGTAACCTTACCCTGATAGTAAAATTCTCTCTCAGGGAATTGTGGCCCTTGCCAAAAAAAGGTATCCCATCTACCGAAATGTTCTCTTTCCCTGCTTACATCAATGCGAGTTAACATGGTTGCATTACTTAACTCCTTGAAGAATATGTTAAAACTATCCCGATTGGCTTCCCAAAGTCCACAATTAGGTAATTTTAATGTTGTTAGGTTAGGACATTGAACGAATGTCGCGGCTAATTTTTTCATACTGTTAGGTGTAAATGAAAAATTCATTTGTAGATCAAGAACAGAGAGTGTCTTAATCCTGCAAAAACAAGTTTCACCCAGCGTAATTACTTCTTCTGAAAATGGCCTCGCTGAATATGGCTTCATTAAATCCAGTCCCTCATAATACAGCAATCCCTTCATATCCGTTCCAGGTGCCATATCTAGCTTAAAGGTAGTAATTTTAGGACAATCGGATAATAAATCTCCTAACCATGAAGTAAGCTTTGGATTACCGACGAAATATTGCACATCATCGAACAGGGTGAGTATAAACGTATCATCTTCTACGCCATTTTTAATTTTTTCTCGATCCTCGGCAGTTATAACTTTTTCTAGATCCTCAGTAGATTTAAAGGAACATGCGCCAATTCCTTGAGAGATCCGAAGCATATCGTCAACAGTAAGCTTTTGGGTGGAAGTGAACATTTTTCTTCTCCATTTGTACTTACATAAAAAACCAATCTTCTCATCAATTATAAGAATTTTCAATTTGTTCATGTAGGTGCGTAGTCGTTATGTATCAGTTTAGCTTCCAACCTGAGTTAATTACCATTTTACATAATGGGTGAATATATAGGGGGCAGGTCTAAACAAGCAACAAGAGAGAATGGGGTAATCCCAAACAAGCAACGAAGGAAAAACAGTTTTTCAGTTGTCATTTATCACTTGTTTGGACCTGATCCCAGGCATTTAATGCCTTGGTTCTAGGTTCGATTCCTAGGAACCACTAATTTGAACCGAAAGATAATTTTAGGATTTTTTTATCGGAAGGTTTATCAACAATTTCCTCATTAATTCTGCCACGCTTATTATAGACATTTAATAGGGGAGTTATTAAAACAGGAAAACAAGCTGGTTCCAACTTCGAATTGTCAAGAGAATCATCAAAAATTTTTTCAATTGTTTGTTGTATCATACCTGAGTAAAGTACTAAATCTGTTTCTTCAGAATCATTACCGATGGGTGTTGATGATAAATTTGGGAATGAAACAGGGATTGAACCTGTCTTTTTTGCTTGGGGTTGGCTTAAAAGCAAAGGAAGGGCAGTATCCACTTCAGTCGTTTCTAGGGATTGCTTTTTATCAGGATTAGAAGCAGAAATTAGGTCGTTTTTATTTAGAATCAATGTTTGTAAAGTGTGGTTTTGAGTGAATGCTTTAGCTTTCTCTATCTCAATTGGATTAGAACTTAGATTTAGGTGTAATATTCTTTTGTTTCCTATTAAAAGTTGTGCACCTTGTAAACCGATGTTATTTTCGCTTAGATCAAGTTCGGTTAAATACTCGGCTTTAGCTAGTTCAGCTGCTCCCGCATCATTTATAAAACAGTGAAATAATCGAAGTGTTTTAAAATTTCCATTTTTGTTTAATGCCTTTACTAACTTTCGAACGACACTTACATTGCTCATATCTGCATATTCGATATCGAGTATTTCTTGATTACTACTTTCAATGTTTCTTAGTACTTGAGCCGAAAGCCCCATAGTGATTACCTCCTTAATTTTTTAAGTTTGAATTCAATAATAGTATAAAGATCATATTAACAAATAAACGCTTTTAAGGGTATAGGGTCAGGTCCAAACAAGCGCCAAGTAAAAAACAATTTGTCGCTTGTTTGGACCTGACTCCATAATCATTTCAGGAGAAAATAAAGTGGCGTTCTTTTTCGTGGGCATCGCTATGCCTGGTTATATTTTGTGAGGCAAGTGTACCCCACTAAAGCCGTCTAATTCTTTCAGAATATGATCAATTAACTCTCGAATATCAGCACATTGATTTGGTCGGTTTAGAGCATCAGATCTCTGTAGGCAATCAAGCAACGATATTAGATTCAATAGATGTACGGTAGTTCGCCAATTATCAGGTAAAACTATGCTACCGCTGGTAAAGCCCTTTAGAAATGCATCCTGAAATTCAGAGGGCATTTTATGGGCATAGCGAAGCATGTTTGCTACATCACACAATACTGAACCAGAAAAAGAGAATTCCCAATCTAAAATGCCACTAACCTTCCAAGCGCCATTAACCATACAAACAAGGATATTAGCAGGTTCGAAATCAGCATGAATAAGATGCTTCTCATTTTCTTTAGGAAATAGGTGGCCGTACTTATCAAGGTAATGATTAATTTTAGAAATGGCATGCGGATTAAGTACAGATAATACGGTCGTTTTTTCCAAACATTCTTTAGCAAAGGTGAGATAATGATCAGAGGAAGTGTGAGGAACAACTCCCAGTTCTTTATCAAAAAAACCAGCATTTGAAAATTCGTGTTCTGTAATCTTTGAAAGAATGGTTCCCACCTCATGCATGATAAGGCTGATATCATGGGGTAAATTGCCTAGCAAAAGATCGCGCAGGGATATACCGAAGATAAACTCTGTAATAGCAAAGCGATAGCCATCAATTTCACCAATATTATATGTCAGTGGTACTGGCACGGTGTGTTTTAACAAAGCGCCGAGTTTTTGCTCGCGATATGCTGCGTCCTTATCACGCATATAAATGCGCAAAATTAATGGATATTTTTCATCTTCAAGCAGAATTTTGTAATTGAGATTAGCACATCCACCAGCAATCAAATCAAACGAGGTAAGTTTTTTATCAGGGCAAACAAGTTGCACCATCTTCTCTGCCATACCCTGCCGTAATTGGTGAGTTACGCTGGTTTTTTCATGACTCTCTTTGAAGGTCATTACGCCATCCTCAAGGTGCGGGGGCAGGTCCAAACAAGAAGCAAGTGATAAGAAGAAAACTGTTTGAAAACAGACGGGGTCAGATCGCGACAAGGAATTTTTGATAATTTCTATTGTCTTTACATAACATTATCTTGTCGTGTTCTGACCCCGTTCCAATCTTTCAAAGTGCCCGATACCATCTCTGTCTATAGAGAATCTAATTCTACTAAAAACTGTTTAATATTTTCTTTAACGGCACCTTCATTAGCCAGCCTAAGTCGCGTTGTACCAATTAGAGAACTTGTAAAAGAGGCAACATAGGATGTTCTCAGTGTCTTTTCAAAAACTGTTTTCCCTATTTTCGTATCATATAGGGAATAGTTTGCTTTACAAATCACTTCAAGGCTGGCACCGATGAATGGTTGCTTTAGGTCTAATAAAGTTGCAGCTAGGTAATAACGGGCTTTTGTTGTATCCGAATTTAAGTACCCTGTATTTGATAATGAATTCTTTAAGGCATTTTCGAATCCACTATTATCAACCTGAGAGGTCCATAAAGGATTGGTTTTTTTCCCACCACTAACGTCTTCTACGGCGATGTTATTTGTCAATGCAGTATTTTTCTTTGCCTCTACAGGCAATTCGTTAGCATTCACGGTCATATTAGTATGGTGCGCAGATGTTGCACAACCGAAAAGTGATAAGACAAACACACTCAATAGAGCTATTTTAAAGAAAGATAATAAATTCATATTAATTCCCCCCGATGCCTTTTATAAAAGGAAAATTCTACCTTATTCTTTGCTATTATGGCAGGGGAGATTTGTGCCAAGGGAGTCAAGTCCTAGTAATAGTCATTCGATAAAACGGCAAAAATCAGTGGTATTGTGTGAGGTGCTTGGGATCAGTCCAAATAAGAAGCAAATGATAAGAAGAAAACGGTTTGTTGCTTGTTTGGACCTGACCCTATAAATTTGGCGTATCAGGGACAGTTATAAATTAGAAATTATTATTAGTGGCATAACTCACTTTACTGGTGGATAATGTAGTTTATAATTATGGTTGCTTATATATTGAAATCTAGGGGAATATCAACATGGCCAAACCTAAACGTATTTTCATCGTTGGACATACTGGTGCGCGTAAATCATTGTTGGGTCAATCTTTAGCTGAAAAACTTGGCTGGCAATATATCAATGCGAACCCTGGTTTGGAGCGTTACTTTGGGCGCAGTTTGAATGAAATTTTTGGAAAACAGGGTGAAGAGGCATTTCATCAATGTGAAGCTGAAGTAATATCTCATTATATTGGCAAAGAGAATGTTGTACTGGTGATGGAAGAAGCTGTAATTGCCACAGAAAAAAATAGAAAATTATTATCCTCAGAGTTCGTTGTCTACTCAAAAGTCTCAACGTCTCAGCAAGTTGAGCGGATTTCAGAAGGCCAACCACCTGTATTCCCAATCGCTGATCCTAAAGCTTTTCTAGATGAACAGCACCGTGAACGCGATAGCTTATTTGAAGAAGTAGCGACACTAACCATCGAACTTAATTCTATTGAACAAGATATTAACAAAATAATAAAAGATATTGCAGAATAGGTATTTTAATTGATTCAATAGAAACTAATGAATAATGAAACACAGATTCTCAAATGGGGAACGGACTGTCTGGTTGCTAATGGGTATTCTATAGAAAACCCACCTGACATCTTGCTGTCAACACCTTGGTCTACTGTGGTTCGATTTTCAACCACAACCGGCAACGTCTATTTAAAAGAAACACCGCCCTCTATATCCTCAGAGCCGCAGATCTTTCGGTTATTGTTTGAGCAATTTCATGCCAGTGTACCGGTTGTGATAGCTAGCAACAATGAGTTACATTGTTTTTTAACGATCGATGCCGGAAAAGCTCTGCGTGAAACTCTTAAAGCCGAATTCAAACCCGAGCTATTGTGTCAAGCGATTAAGCAATATGCCGCGATGCAACGTTCAACAGAAGATTATGTAGAAATGTTTCTCAAACTAGGTGTCCAAGATTGGCGATTAGATAAATTACCCATCCTGTATAATCAAATGATCAACCAAATCGACTTTTTAAAGGTGGAGGGTTTAACTGACAAAGAACTGAAAATATTGCGCGACCAAAGCTCACAATTTTCAACACAATGCTCATTATTATCCAGCTATGGGATCCCTGAAACATTTGGGATCCACGATTTCCATGATAATAATATTCTCATTGATCCAAATACTAAAAGACTAACATTTATTGATTTTGGTGAGGCCAACTTTTTTCATCCATTTTTTTCTTTATATACATGTCTGCGCCAATCTATCAAGCATCATGGCGTGAAAGAAGCTGATCAAACCTATCAGAAACTTCAAGACGCTTGTTTCGAAAATTGGTTGGGGTTAGTGACCAAAAATCAGCTCATAGAGGTGTTTATTTTAGCCGCGAAATTATGGCCAATTTATTCCGCACTGGATTGTCATCGGCTAATGATGAGCGTAGATCGGCAAGAATACAAATCCCATTTTTCCAACAAACCTAGCCAATTCGCTGCGTATCTTAGAGAATATATTGGATCATAAGAAAGCACGGGGCAAGTCCACACAAGAAACAAGTGATAGAAAAAATACTGTTTGTCGCTTGTTTGGATCTGACACCATAATTGACACCATAATCATGCATAGTCAATTTCTTCTTTTTTTGATAAGCTCGCGTGGAGCTCTTGAGGACAGGAGTTAAAGAACAGGGGGTTATTACTATGGCGACTTTTATACTCATTCACGGTGCTTGGCAGGGGGGGTGGTGCTGGGAACGCACCGTACCGCTATTAGAAGCACAGGGGCATCGCGTACTCGCACCCGATCTTCCGGGCATGGGCAAAGATCCCACGCCTTTGGTGGAAATTACCCTCGATCGCTGGGTTCAGTTTGTGTGTGATTTGGTATTGCAACAAGAAGAAAAAGTAATTTTGGTTGGACACAGCCGGGGCGGTCTTATCATTAGCCAAGTGGCAGAAAATATTCCCGATCATATTCAAAGTCTTGTTTATTTAGCGGCAATTTTGGTTCCCAATGGTGGAACGCTGATCAGTGCAATGCAACAACATGGAGGGGCTCCACTCGAACTTACTTTTTCTGCGGATCGCAGTACTTCGACAATAACTCCGGCGACGGTTGGTGACGCGCTTTATAATACCACGCCAGAAGTTTGGTTGGCGCGTGCTTTGTCTTTGTTGGGCGCGGAACCGATGATCAGTTTTCACACCCCGGTAACGTTGAGCGAAGATAATTTTGGTCGAGTGCCACGCATTTATATTGAATGTTTGCAAGATAAAGCAATCCCCATTGCAACTCAGCGGGGCATGGTGTCCGAGACGCCATGCTTACGCGTAGTTTCGCTAGATACAGATCATTCCCCTTTTTATTCAGCACCTGAAGAACTGGCGACGCAGCTGATAGATCTTGCGGTGCTGTTAGCGTGAAGGGGTCAAATATGGACACGGACAAATCTAAATCAGGTGGAACAAATAGAGTCAGAATGCGACGAGCGCAGGTTACTATGGGTAAGTAAAAGCTAGAAACCGGGAATAATATTTCTTGATTTGAATGAATTATATTTAGGTAATTCCTACAGTCATTTGAAGCTAACAGCTGGTAAGCTTCTTACTTTGTTTCTGGTTGCGATCTGGCCGCCCTGTTTTTCAGAAAATCCTAGCATTTCTGCCAACTAACGCTTTGTAAGAGAGGCGCATATAAATCGTCTTCAATGGAGATATTAATGAAATTTACTTCTTCCTCTGTAGTTGGATAATCTTGGAAAGCAATACGATCAATATCATCGATCAATACAAATGGTGTTGCTTCGTTGCCTTCGCCCATCATAAAAACAGCACTTACTGCTAGGCTATCTAATACATTAACCTTGGTGACTTTTAAAGAACGATTAAAGAGATCGGGTTTACCAATGTAGTTGATCTGAGCATTAAAACCACACCATGCCAAACCAATGCCGATGACTCCTTGACGTAAAGGAGTCGTGTGACTATCGGTAATTAATACACCAACTGGTTTATTTCCATTTCTTTGACGTAAATGATGCCAAATTTTTACTGCCTCTGCTTGAACATCTTGGGGGTATAAGATATAAACGTCATTACCATTCGATTCATCAATGCCGGCATTTGGGATTAGAATATTATTCTTTATGGTTATCTGCATGCCATATTTTCCAGAATATTTTTGGTCTAGGAATAAATCGGCTTCTTGATAAACTAATTCATTTTTATCCAAAACAGTGTTTTTTGGAATAATTCTGTTTTGACAAAGGCTTACAATTTTAGATGTGATGGCTAATATGGAATTTTCTAATATTGTTGGAAAATAATGATCAATAATATTTAGGATGGGTTCTCCTGGTGATATAACGTGGGTTTTAATGGGTTGTATTCTCATGCTGCCTTCCTTAAAGAGTTGAAATTTTAAATTTTGTTTTCACTTTGACTAATTTTTTTACCACAAAAAAACGTTGATGATCTCTAATATTATGAACTCTAAGATAATCAACGCTGTAATCTTTTATTATCCCAGAAATAGCATCTCGTTCTTGTGCTTTAGATTGAAAGATTTTTCTTTAACAAGGTCTTTTATGATTGAAACTATTCTAGAATAACAGATAGTATCGCTTAAATGATCTGTCTTAGTTCCTGGCGGGGGCGATGAAAAGAAGAAACTAACGTTAATATTAACAGGTTGGGGGTAGTATTTTTCCTGGGCGGTACAGCCCAAATAAACCCATACCTTCAAATCGAAAATTGAAAACTCATATAAATAGTTTTGGTTGAATTCTCACCTCATTCACTTTGCATTGATATAACGACACACATTAGAATAACTTATTTTATAAGTCAATAGCACTAAGCCTCATTAATTTTTAGATATTTAATTAACTTTTAATCAAATCCAAAACACATTATCGGGAACTATTGGAAAAGCTTAGTCAGGTTTTAATTAATGCAGGCATGAAATTTGATGCAATTTTTAACTAGAACCATCGGGATCAAATCTTGTATCCTGGGGATCGATTCTGTGCAATTACAATAATAAGATAAAATTTCTTAATTATCCTTGTACGGAACCAAAGTCATTATGAAATATCTAACTAATTAGAATTAAATAGAATGACCTACTTGAAACGCGAGAGGGGTGTGCAGAAATGAAGAGTAGATTGTATAAAAAAACAGGCTTTTCTCTCATAGAACTGATGATAGTGATTGCGATTATAGGAATTCTGTCTGCAATTGCTGTTCCCAGTTATCAAACGTATGAATTAAGGGCTCAAATTTCCAATCTAGCTAGTATGAGTACAGCAGGACAAGCAACAGTCACAGAATATATGCAAACAAGCGGAGATACGACTTGTGTGAACTTTTCGCCTTCACCTGAAGTTTCTGTTACTTATGCAAGTGGTATAGGGATTGCCTATGGAAATGTTGGTATTACTTCGATTGGAACTAATGAGTGCGGTAGTGTTGCGATTAACCATAATTTTAACAATACGACGAACAATATTTTTTCCATAGGATATGCTGCTACATTACAAAGTGATGGATCAGTTTCTTGGACATGCGGTTATATCTACATCCCAGCATCTGGTGCTCTCTCTCAAGCTCAAATAGCTGCAGCAGTCCCCGAAGGTTGTACCGAATACACAGCTCGTTAATAATTCCAATGAGAGGGTTCCTACAGGCTAAAGTCTTGACGAATCGCTATAAGTTTTGACCTGTGTTGATAGCAAGATTTCTCCCACCGTTCGTAGGATCGTCTGTTAAAAATCCGATTAACTTGATATTTTAATCCTTGCTATATATACAAAGTTGATGTCATGATTAGTTATCTAATAAAATGTGCCTAACACTTTTGGATCTTAAACGATGAAAAAATTTGATGTTATTATCATTGGGGCAGGTGCCGCGGGCCTGATGTGCAGTATTGAAGCAGGAAAACGCGGGCGAAGTGTTTTAGTATTAGATCATGCCAACAAACCTGGTAAAAAAATCCTGATGTCAGGTGGGGGCCGATGTAACTTTACTAATTTAAAAATTATTCCTGAGAATTATATTTCGCATAACAAGCATTTTTGTAAATCGGCTTTAAGTCGATATGCACCAGAAGATTTTCTAAAATTGATCAGAAAATATCATATCGATTACCATGAGAAAACATTAGGCCAGCTATTTTGTGATCATAAATCCCATGAAATCTTGGATATGTTATTGGCAGAATGCCATGATTCAAGCGTGAATATTTCATTAAATACAAAAGTGAACAATGTGGAAAAAAAAGAAAATGGGTTATTCAACTTGAAGGCTGATCAAGCTGAGTGGTCTTGCGAATCTCTGGTCGTTGCCACGGGGGGATTATCAATTCCGACTATGGGCGCTAGCCCCTTTGGTTATAAAATGGCCGAGCAATTTGGCTTGAAAGTGTGGCCTACGCGTGCGGGTTTGGTGCCTTTTACTTTACAACCGGCGGATAAAGAAAAATTATCAGAATTATCAGGCATATCAGTTGATAGTATTGTAAGTTGTCGATCTCAACAGTTTTCTGAAAATATATTATTTACGCATCGGGGTTTAAGTGGTCCGGCCATATTGCAAATCTCATCGTATTGGGAACCCGGAGAGACAGTCACGATAAATCTATTGCCTAAAATAAATCTGATGGAAAACTTTAAATTGATGCAAAGAAAAATGCCTAATAAACACTTAAAAACATGGCTTTCTGAATATTTGCCAAAAAGAGTGGTGGAGACTTTTTTAAAGGGAGAGGGTGAGCATCGGATTTTACAAGAACTAACGTTTAAAAGAATGGAAGAAATAGCTAACCAATTCAGTGCCTGGGTTTTAAAACCGAGTGGCACGGAAGGGTATCGCACAGCCGAAGTAACTCTAGGTGGCGTCAATTGTAATGCGCTGTCTTCTAAAACCTTAGAATGCAACGATATTCCAGGATTATTTTTTATTGGAGAAGTTGTTGACGTCACTGGGTGGTTGGGTGGTTTTAATTTTCAATGGGCTTGGGCTTCGGGTTGGGCGGCGGGACAAGTCGTTTAAACAAAAGGAACTAAACCGTATCAGACACCTTGGAATATTGCGGGTGCCTGATCCCTTTCTTTATCAAATCGAAGACGATACGTTTCAACCATTTTTTCAAATAAATCCTTATCTCCCTTTAGACGGTTTTCTTTGGTTTCGAGCAAATTTTCTGTTGGAATAGAATAAATCAATAGATTTTCTATAAAGGCTTCCGATTTCGAAACGATCTCGCCCCGGTTGCTAATAATGCTTGCATGTCCTGAGCACGTTTCAGATCCACCTTCTTCCAAAATAATATCACTTACGATTATCCAACAGTGATTATCGACTGCACGTGTTATAAAATGACTTTTGCTGTGCATCCAGGCTAACATCTTGGCATTTTTAGATATACAGTTCCACATTGGGCAAAATAGAATTTTTGCGCCTTTAAGTGCCAGGATTCTGGCCGGCTCAAAAAAATTAATATCGTAGCAAATTACAATCCCATAAGGGATCCCGTGTTTTTCGAAAATTGGGAAGTTTCTTCCCAAAGAAGAATAATCATAGGGTGCGTATGTGTAGGCTTTTCGATAGAACCCTAGACAGATGCCTTTTTCAATAACCACTGTTGTATTATAAAAATGATCACCATATCGTTCATTTAAACCTAACAAGAGGGTGGTTTGAAATGTTTTAAACTGTGAACATAAGTCAGAAAAACTAGAGCTTTGTAGATCAATAGAATATTGACTCGCTTCTGCCTTGGTTTTTAAATAACCATGCAAAAAAGACTCTGGCATGCAGAGTATATCCACAGCATTATTATTCGCTTCTTCCATCACTTGGACTGTTTTATTTAATGCTGTAACTGGATTTTTTTCGATTGCATGACCTTGAAAAGAAGCCACTTTAAAATATTCTTTGCTCATTTTTTGTACCTTTAGTTAAGAGATGTCAGGAACTTTTGAGTGATGTATTCATTTGTTATGTGGTTGTTCAGAGAGTCCAAATACCTCAAGCTGTGCTAAAATTGCACAATGATCACTTAAATGATCGACTACTTCGATGGATTTAACCGTGTACCTAGGCGTTGTAAATAGGCCATCAACCACCAGATTTAAATCACCCGCTCGGTGTAAGTTTTTGTCGATGGTCGTTGTTATGTTGGGCGGAATATTATCCTTGTATTTTTGTGAAACAGCATCAAAAATAGCTGTACCGCGAGGAGAATTAAAGTCTCCACATAAAATAAATTCCGGGATTTGAGAGAGAACTTGTAACAAACTGCTGAGATCCTTATACTGATGTTCGTTTGGTTTTCCATCAGGAGTCCAAGTGAAATGAGTGTTCAGCAAACAATAGTGCTCATTCTCTTTAATCAGTTCAGTTAATAAAACGGCCCTGGGCATTCTTGTTGCAGGCTCACCCCACTTAAGTCGTGGAATTTCACTACTGCTTCCGACATAATAAAAATGATCCTTTTTGTAGAAAGGAAGATTTGAGAGGGTAAGAATTCCCAGCAATTCCTCCCTGGTTTCATCGTACAAATATTTAAGGGGCGTAAAGATGCTTTTCATTCCAGTGGACTGCTCGAGGTATGGAATGTCTTTTTCTAGTACTTCTTGTAGTAAAATAGCATCGCAACATTGCTCTTTAAAAAAGGGAGTAATCCGTTCAAGGTGTTTATCTTGCTCAATATTTAAGGAGATGATTTTGAAGGGAGTAGATTGCATAGCTTTTCTTGACATCCTTTATGATAAACCATTAAAAATACCATAAGAGTATAATGATGCCACGAAAAAACAAGCAAGTCTATTATAACTCAAAGGTGTCATATTGGAGGCCTGCCTAGGGGTAGGTTACTGAACCTTTTGTCAATATTTCACTGCTCACTTAACAGAGTGATATGCTAGAATTAAAATTGAATGATAAACCATTCGATACAAAGCTAGGTGATTAACCGTCAATGCAAACAAGTTTTCCACAAGATATTAAAGCGTTTGCCAGGCATTTTTTAAAGCCTTATCGCGGATATTTTGTGGTGATGCTCTGCATTAATATTTTTGTGGCAGGTTACATTACCTTTCAACCGTATGTGTTTAAAAAATTAATTGATGCGGCCACTCCGTTATTAGGGAAAGATATATTAATTCGAGAAACGCTATGGCCAGCGGCGCTTTTGATCCTATTAACCATACTGAATAATTTAGCTTGGCGTCTTAACAACTATATTCAATTGAAGTTGTTACCAAATCTAAAGGCCAATATTATCGATGAAGCCTCAGATTATGTTCACGGGCATTCTTTTAATTTTTTTCAAAATAATTTAAGCGGGGCTATTAGTAATCGGATCGCCGATTTAGGCAGTAACTCAGATTCTTTGATTGAGAATATTCGATCGCTTTTCCAAAGTTCTTTGGTGATTATCAGTACCATTTTGGTTGCTTGGATTGTGAGTCCTATTTTTTCTTTGATATTTCTGGTTTGGGTTCTCGTTTTTATAAAAGCCTCCTTTTATTTTAGCAAAAGCATCGAACCTTTTTCGAGCGAATTCGCAGGGAGTAGGAGTAATGCGATTGGAAATGTGGTTGATAGTTTTGCAAATGCCATTAACGTTATCTTATTTGCCAGAGAATCATACGAGAAAAAATATTTAAGGAACTCCTTGAATGAGATGGTGTTAAAGGATCAAGCGTTGCAGAAAAAAATGATGCAATATGCTTTTATTATGGCAGGGTTAACAATATCGGTCCAAGCTATTACGATTTTTATTTTGCTGTACTTTGGATCAAAAGGTATTTTAACGGCCGGTGATTTTGCGCTAGTTTTTATGTTGACCCTGAATCTACTAGATCATGTTTGGTCTTTTACTCAAAGATTATTTAAGATTTCAGAAGAGCTTGGCGTTTTTAGTCAAGCGATTGATTTCATATCCATTAAGCATGAAATTGTCGATCCTATTAATGCGGTTCCGCTTCTGGTAAAAACGGGAACAATTGTTTTTTCCCGCGTTCAATTTTTTTATAACGAATCGCAACAACTGTTTGAAGATGAAACTTTAGTGATAGAAGGTCGAGAAAAAGTTGGATTGGTGGGTTATTCTGGGAGTGGTAAAAGTACTTTTGTGAATTTGATGACGCGAACGTTTGATATTCAGAAAGGCGATATTTTAATTGATGATCAATCAATTCATTCTGTCTCTATCAAGAGTCTGCGCGATAGCATTGCTTTTATTCCACAAGATCCAACATTATTTCATAGAACATTAATGGATAATATTCGTTATGGAAAGCTAGATGCATCTGATGATGAAGTGATTGAGGCCGCTAAAAAAGCGCATGTCCATGAATTTAGCAGTAATTTGCCTAACGGGTATCAGACGCTCGTGGGAGAACGAGGTGTTAAACTATCGGGTGGGCAGAGACAGCGAATTGCTGTTGCGCGCGCCATTTTAAAAGATGCACCGATTTTAGTGTTAGACGAAGCTACCAGTGCTCTGGACTCTGTGACGGAATCTTTGATCCAGGAATCTTTACAACTTGCGATGAAGAATAAAACTGTGATTGTGATTGCTCATCGGTTATCGACGATTAAAGCCATGGATAGAATTTTAGTGTTTGATAAAGGGCGTGTGGTAGAAGAGGGAACGCACGAGTACCTGCTGGAAAAAGGTGAAATTTATCAGAATTTATGGCGTGTCCAGCAAGGCCATTTGTCTGAATAATGGATTTTCGTTGAAGGTCACAAGTCCCAACCCTATCATTATCTAACAGTTACCCGAAGACAGTATCAAAGAGAAACCGTCCTGATATGGCACTCTTTTTTGATTTATATAAATTAGTTTGGATTACTTATAATTTTTATTGTTACAATAATACTTTGCGTTGGAGGAATAGCAGAGTGACAGAAGATCAACTAACCTTACCCTATATTCCCAGAGCCGTCCTTTTTGCTCCTCCAGAAGTGATGGCGGTAAAAATAAGCCCCGATTCTAAGTATCTTGCTTATGTCAAGGGAGAACCCACCGGGGTTATGAACCTTCATATTTGTGCTACGAATGAGTGTCACCAAGACGATGCATTAGTTCAACTCACTCATTTCACAACGCCCGAAATTTATCGGTTCTTTTGGGTTGGTGACTCAAAAAATATTGTTTTTTTAAAAGACAGCAACGGTTCGAAATCCTACCAACTGTATTCTATCAATATTGAATCGCGAGAATTAATAAAACACACCGAAGCTTTTAACTCTATCACAGCAAAAATATTCAAAATTAGTGGTCATAAAGTTACGGTTGGGATCAATGATCGAAATCCTAGCTATCATGATGTTTTTATCCTGGATTTCAGTAATGACTCACTCACTAGAGTTTTTGAAAACGATCGATTTTCTCGATTTGTTTTTGATGAAAATCTCAAGATAGTCTTCAAAGAGGAAGTTCATGAAGATGGATCGATTGAAGTTTATAGGGAAGATACGATTTGTCTTCACTTCTCACCAGAGGATGCCTTTCATTCTCGAATGCTAAAAATTCAAAATTCAGTGCTGTATTTTGCCGACTCAAGAAATTCCGATACGACAAAGCTTAAATCTGTGGATTTAGTGTCTGGGAAAGAAACCAGTTTGGCTCATAATTTGAAGAGTGATATCGGTGATATTGTTTTTATAGACGAAGGTCCTTTTATGTATGCAACCACTTGGTTTAAAAAAGAGTGGCATAGTTTTGGGGCTGGAAATTTTGATTTTCTCCAAAGAGAGCTTGGTACCGATTTTGAAGTGATAAGTCAGAGCAAAAATCTTTGGATCATCAGAACTTACGAGCCCAAAAGAATAGGGGCAAGTTTCTACCTCTATAATCGAGACAATGATCAACTCATCACATTGTTTGTTGCAAAAACGCATCCTCAGCTATCTGATATGATCCCTTTTGAGTTTGAAACCAGAGATGGGCTAAAACTGACCGCTTATATTACTCTTCCTCATCAAATTAAATCTCTAGATTCTATCAAAAGAACCATCCCGTTGATGGTTTTTCCTCATGGCGGTCCTTTTCAAGCACGAGATAATTGGGGTTACCATCCTTATGCACAATGGCTGGCAAGTCGAGGGTATGCTGTTCTGCTTGTCAATTTCAGATCATCTTCAGGATTTGGGAAAAACCTTGTCAATGGTGGAAATGGGGAATGGGGTAGAAAGGCACTTTTTGATCTCATCGATGGAGTAAAATGGTGCATTGACCGAGGAATTACAACCAAGCCACAGGTTGGGATAATGGGGGGAAGTTATGGCGGTTACTCGACCTTGGCGGCATTAACATTCACTCCGAATGAATTTGCAGTAGGGGTTTCCATTGTTGGGCCTTCCAGTTTAATCACCGTGATGCAAAAAGTTCCAAAGTATTGGGATTTTCCCAGCTATCCTTTATCGGATACGGAATTGTTTTTTACCAAAGGTGCCTTTGTGAAAAGTATGGGCGGTAGTCCCAGCGAACCAGAAGGACGGCAATTTTTAGCAAGTCGCTCACCGCTTAATTTTGCGAGTCAGATTGAGCGTCCTCTGCTTTTGATCCAAGGAGATAATGATCCCATTGTCACTAAAGAAGAGTCAGAGCAAATTTTTAATGAATTAACACGATTGAAAAAGAAAACCTGTTTACTTTCTTTTTCTGATGAAGGACATCAATTCAGGCGTTATGCAAATATTGATGTCTTTCTTGCTTTTGCCGAAAAGTGGCTGCACGATGTGCTTGGAGGCAGCTTTGAAGCGGTAAACCCAGAGTTTATGAATGAATCTAGCGTCACGATCAAAGAGCCCTCCTTCTAAAGTGTTCAAAATAAACAAATAAGATCACAAGGCTCTGTGCTTATCAATCCTAAGCTCTTGATTTATGAGAAAATGCTTTCATATTTCGTGGGGATTCTTCAGTGCTAGACACTATTTACTTTCCACTGCAACTTTTCTATTAAAGAAAGGTCTATTCCTATAGAGGCGACTCGTATATGCGTGTAATTTCAAAAGGATTCTCTTTAATAGAATTGATGATTGTTATTGTGATTATCGGTATACTTGCAGCTGTAGCTGTCCCTTCTTATTATTCGTATATGGTCCAATCCCGTGTAGGTGCAGTCATTCCATTAATGAACTCCATCAAAGATGTGTTTATTGAAAATTATGAGGCGACTGGATCATGGGGTGGTTATCCTAACCCCCCAGTAAACCAATTAGAATATGTTTATGGGAGTGTGGGTTCTGATAATCAGTTACAATTATTATTCATGTTTAACAATGTTGATTCTGCGGTAAACGGTCAATTGTTGTATTTAATCCTCACTCCCGACAATTATGGTGGCGTAAGCGTTTGCTGTGGGCCGAAGGCTGATACACGTTACGCCAGCCCCTCCTCTGAATACTTGCCGAGTAGTTGTAGTGTTCCTTGCAATTTTGTTGAGTAGAAGAATAAATGATGGCAGGTATCCTTGGGGATCTGGGTTATTTTTACGATGTCTGAACCCTTTCTTCACAGTATTTTCCCAATCGGTATATCACAAGCAGCTCCTTCATGTCCTTCAGGATCGGCAAATGGCATTTTGATATAGCTGTTTTTTTCATAGAATCCTAATGCCGATGGGGAAGATTCGATATGAATACTGGTATAGCCTTTAGCCTTAAGCCAGTTCTCACACAGCACTAAAAACGTCTTGCCAAAATTCTTATTTCTTTTTGTTTCATCAATCACGATAATACGCATTGCCGCTCTTGCTTGTGGCCAAAACTGAATATGGGCATAACCGATGATTTCGGTCCCTTCATATAAGATTAAGTGCGCGTGTTCAGGATGGTTAAAAGTCCAAGTATAAGGATCAACCGTATTATTTTTATCAAAAAAATACGTTTGGCGAAAATATTTTGCTGCATCCCACTCGGTCTCGTCACTGCATTTCAGCATCCGGATTCGCTTAAACCCAGCTTTTTTGAGGATTCCTCTGATGAAATCCCCTTTCCTTAAGGTGTAATTGACAAATTGACCATTGTTTTGAATAAAAGAGGTTTGATCAGCTAATAACCTTTTTTTAAGTTCCACGTATTCCTCTTGTTCTGTAGGATGTGATCTCAAATAATCTCTAAACAGTAGGTTAAGCTCAATTTCAGGGTGGTTTTCAGGATAGACATGGAGGTTGACGTCAATAGTAGTCCGTTTGCTAAACCCATAGTGCAAGGGAATATTATACTCCCCTCGGTATTGTATCCCGAGAGGCTCAAGAGCTTTAATGGTGTTAGTGGGTTCCACGACAACCGTAATGATATCAATGATTGGTTTTGCAGAGAGCCCATGTACTGAGGTGGAACCAATATGGTGAATCGCAATGCAGTTACGGCCCAATGCCTCCTTAATCGCATTGGCCTCGAACTGAAAAAGCTTTGGCCATTCAGGATTGTAGGGAACCACTTGGATGTTTTTGGTTTGTTTTATACTCATAAAGCCAAAGGTGTTAGGCACCGATAAATGGGTCAAATCTAGATTAAATACTGGTGATTTATTCAAGTTATTATAAACTAAAGAAACCAAGGCCAGCCTAAACGATATACTAATCTATTAACGAGTATGCCGTCTAGATATAGCCCCTTCACAATATCCTTTAGCGTAGTATTTGCAACAGAACCCAAGGATCAATACAATCTATCATCTGTATCAGATAATAGCTCTGGTGGGAATTGATAGATATGTTCAACAATTTAATGAAAAAAACAGTGACAATGTCCGTTATTTTGCTGACAGGCTACTGTATTGGGAAATATTCGGAACAGAGAACGAGTAATCAATCAGGATATGCTGTTAATGTTATTCAAAACCAACCTGATCTTAGCTGGAGACTAAAATATTTTCCTGCCGGAAATTTCAGCGAAGGTGGTAGAGATGGTCTTTGGGTAGCCAGATTTAAACCTAGGTATACAGGAACAGCGGTATATGTTGTATTCCATGAACAACAAACTAACAAGAATTATTTGTTATTGACAGTACAAGAACGAGTGATTAATGGACAGAAAGTGAGCGTGTGCGAACCTCCCACGGGATTTTTTAATGGACAATATCCCTCTGTTATTCCCCATGTGGTATCTGAATCTTCGGAAAGAGAGATTGAAAATCAAATTAACTTGGGGAAACAGCCTAATTATACCCAAATTTATTTACATTTTATGAATGAGTATGCCCTGGGGAAACTTCCCAAAGAACCTTATATCATTGATCAAAACTTACTACAAACTGCGTATCGGGAAATTAAGGAAGAAGCCGGCTTGGATATTCCAGACTTACAGAAAGAAAAGGGGATTATTGTTTCTCAGAAAATTATTGATGAATTAGAAACCCCCGAAGTTTATTCCATCATTCGCCAGATAGACATCACTGGAGATAAATTGCCAACACTCGTGCCAAAGGACAATGATGAAGTAAAGCATAATGAGTGGATCCCTCTTCAGAACATTAATATGGACACAAAAACCGTAAAAACCTCTAGCGGGATATTTCCCCTCAAACCGTATGATAAGGTATACGAAGATATGAAAATATTACTGTCGACGCTTGGCAGTAGTCATTAGGTAGGACTATTTTTTTGGTCTTGGAAGTTAATAGTTTGGAAAGGAGTTTAAATAATAATGGATAGAGTATTCACAATTAAACCCGAATTAATCATTTTCGATAATGATGGCGTTTTGATCGACAGTGAAATCATTGGTCACAGAGTGAATGCAACTGAAATGACTCGTTTGGGTTTTCCAATGACAGTCGAAAAGTCCATTGAACTTCTGACAGGGATTACCAAGGATGGCTTTGACAAAGTTATGCTAAAAGAATTTGGGAAAACGATGTCAGATTCTGACGTAATGGCCATGGTTAAAAAAATAGAAGATTCTTTTCCTGCAGATTTAAAATCTGTAACAGGCATATCTCAGGTCATGAATTATCTAGAACAAAAGAAAATCAAAAAATGTATTGCATCAAGTGGTGCTAATGGTTATGTAGTTACAACTCTAACGATCACAAACTTAGTGAATTATTTTAAGCTCGACCACATATTTAGTGCGCCAATGCATAGAGGTAAACCCGCACCGGATGTATTTTTAAATGCAGCACGCACTCTTAAGGTGGAACCCAAAGATTGTTTGGTGATTGAAGATAGTGTTATTGGTATTCAAGCGGCAAAAGCGGCTAATATGCCAGTTATTGGATTTTTAGGGGGTTCTCATGCACAAAATCCTTGGTATCATGATAGTATTCTTAAAGCCAATCCAACCCTCATCGTAGAGAGTGCGGTTGAATTATTGGATAGATTGAAAGGGACGTTCCAGTGACGTCAGTATCAGGAGAGAAACAAATGAGCGATGATAGTAAATTTGCATACTTTGAAATCGGGTTTCATGGTACAGATGAAACTTTTATTATTAAACTAACTGAAAAAAACAAAATAGAGCATGCTCGAGAAATTTTACAAGGAAAGCCTGAGAAAAAAAAGCGTATTTGTGGTCGTATTGTTAAAGAAAAGGCAGCCTATAATCCCGCTTGGCATTTTCATTTAGAACCCAGTACGATCGATTTTTTCGATGTGGCTATAGAAGTCTGTGATGCATCCGTTAGAGATGTAGAGAAACATTTAGAAGAGGTAGGGGGAAGTACGCTACCCAATAACCATTGGTGTCCTTGGGCGTCAAAGATTAATCGAGAAATACCTGCAGTGATCAGCACTCAGGAACTCGCCCATTGATAAATCGTGTGGCCAGCTCATAAGGTAGAACAGTGGGCTGTCATCAAGATCTGACCCTCCCTATTTGGAGAAATTGACGATGATTACTTCTGATCAGAAACCATTTTGGATTTTGTCAATTGATGGGGGAGGAGTTCGAGGGATTATTCCCGCTAGAGTTTTGCAGTATATTGAAGAAGGAACCCAAAAACCCATTCATGAATTGTTTGATTTGATTGTTGGCACATCCACGGGTGGCTTGATTGCTTTGGGATTGACCTGCTCAGAAAATTCACAAACACCAAAATATTCAGCTAAAGAAATTGTGAATATTTACCTCCGGCAGGCAAGTCAAATTTTTAGTAATTCAATTTTTAGGAAAATACTGACTGGAAATGGGTTATGGGGGGCTAAATATGATAGAACAGGGTATGACTTAATTCTTAAAAACATGTTTGGAGATTTTTTATTAAGCCAAGCGTTGTGTCCGGTTGTGATCCCGACGTATTCTTTAATAAAATCTGCTCCTAATATATTCACTTCAAGAAAAACTCTAGAGAGTAAGGTCGATTATTTCATGCGGGATATAGCGGGAGCTACGAGTGCTGCGCCAACGTATTTTCCACCCAAGCAATTTACAGATACTCAGGGAACCATTCACATAGAAGCGGATGGGGGAATTTTTGCAAATAATCCTGAGACTATTGGTGTAACGGAATCTTTCAATCTGATGCCCGATTTACAAAGAGAAAACATTCGAATTATCTCTATTGGTACGGGCAGCCCGAAGTTGGCACAAACAGCCTCTAAATTAACGGACGCCGGTATGATTGGTTGGGTTATGAAAGCCAATTTAATTGATGTGATGATGGATGCAGACAGCGATTGGTATGAAGATGAAATTAATATTCTGTACTCTAAGGCGCATCGTTTACAAGCTACTTTACCAGAAAATTTGGGGCAGCTGGATAATACTACTTCTGAAAACTTAAATGGGCTTTTACAGGCTGCCGAAAACTACATTGAAGCGAATAAACAGCTTATAGATAATATTGTTACTTCTTTGGTGTCAGGGGATTAGAAGAGCAGGCTGTATATCATGATGTTACACCCGGCATCATCTGAATCATGGGGGAAAAAGCCTGCAATCATTAGCAACAAGAACTTGTGTTGCTGGTTTAATGCTAAGGGCTTAGAATTTATCATTCGATTTTAGCAGATGACAAGGTTTGATAGGATGGGTAAACTACCTTTTTGCAAGCAGCGCGGCACTCAGGGTTAGTAAACTGAGTACACGGGGCAAGTCAACAAACGTTACGATATGTTTCGATGCAATTACAATGCTCGAGCCCTAAGCACCAATTCATCGAATGTATAGCATAGGCATTGCTGGTTAATTTTTATGTTTCGCTTTATTACCATTGTTTTTATTGATATTTTATCGGGTGTAGAGGTTGATCTGTTCATTCCCAGTTTCCCTGAATTGCAACGCGTATTTGATCTATCCCCATTTTCCGTACAATTAACCTTGAGTATTAATTTCGTGGCGTATTGTCTCTGTTCCCTATTCGCTGGGACCTTAGGCGATCGCTATAACCGACGGCATGTCATGCTTGGCAGTTTGGTTATTTTTGTATTAGGCAGCTTCTGTTGCGTATTTGCACCAAACTTTCCCGTTCTGTTACTGGGTCGGTTATTACAGGGGATCGGCATGGCAGGTCCTGCTGTTTTAGCCTATGTATTAATAGCAGACGAATATCCCATCGAGCAGCAGCCAGCCATTCTGGGCATTTACAACGGTATCTTTAATTTATCGGTAGCCTTTGCGCCTGTGGTAGGAAGTTACGTTAATTTGTATTTTAATTGGAGAGGAAATTTTGTTGTGATCCTAGCCTTAGGCGTGATTTCTTTGGCGATGGGGTATTTTGCCATTCCAAATAGGAAGAGTGATCCGACGATTTCACTCACTTTAAAATCATATTGGCCGCTTTTGACGTCCACTAAATTGATGGCTTACGTTTTGGGCATGTGTTTTTTAGGGATTTCCTATTGGGTATTTGTCGGAATGGCACCTATTTTATATATGGAAGACATGGGTGTTGAACTCAATCATTTTGGATTTTACCAGGGAGCGATTGCGGGTGTATTTTCGCTCGTGAGTATATTGAGTCCCAAAATTTTGGCCGCTTATGGCCAAAAAAAATGCTTGGCTTACAGTGAAATATTGTGTGGTCTTAGCGCAGTAGGAATATTGTTAATTGCAGTGTTTGGGATCGATCAACCCATGATTATAACAGGAGCGATGGTGATATTAGCATCGGTCGTCGTTTTCCCATTTAACATACTGTATCCGTTATCCTTAGAGGTGTTGGAAAATAGCAAAGCGAGAACTGCAGCTTTGATCAACGCTGGTCGATTACTGTTAACGGCACTGGCATTGCTGGTTGTCAGTTATCTTTACGCCGGAACATTCTTGCCCATCGGCATCACCATTTTTGCCTCAACCAGCATTTCATTATTCTTTTTTTGGGTGATCCACCGGAAGGGATGGGCAAACTCAAGCTTGGTTTAGAGGATCCAATCGACGCAATTCAATAGTGAAGCAAAAAGATCGGATCCCTTTCCATTCAAAAATGCAAACTATAGAGTATGTACAGCACTTAGGCATTTATCATAATCAGGTTCATTGGTAATTTCAGAGACCAACTCTATATATTGCACTTTACGAGTCGCATCTAAAACGATAATTGCACGAGCTAATAAACCCTTGAGTAAGCCCTCGGCAATATCAACACCAAATTGAGGTGCAAATTCGGCATGACGAAATGCTGATAAGGTTTGGGCGTTTTTAATGTTTTCAGTGCCACAAAATCTGGCTTGCGCAAATGGGAGATCTTTGGAAATGCAAAGAACTTTAGTGTTTTCAAGGTTAGAGGCTGTTGTATTGAATTTTTTAACGGATTGTGAGCAGACAGGTGTGTCTATACTTGGGAAAATGTTTAAGATCAGGATCGGTTCTTTAAAATCATTCAGACTGATTTCTTGTAAATTATTATCAGTCAATGCGAAGTTGTTAACTGTTTGTCCAACTTTGGGAAGATCGCCAGCAATTTTAATTGGCATACCCTTAAATAGTACCTGTGACATATAAAACTCCTTAATTAATTTAAGATCTATTTTGAATTTTAGCACATTGGGGGTACCCTAATGGGTGCGATTTTACGGAATAGAATCCATAATCTCAGGAAAAGACCGATAATTTAATATTTAATTTATGGCCAGGTGGTAAAGAAGCCGTTTTCATTTCTAAAAAGAAAAAAGTTGTGTAGGGTAGAATGAGTCTTGCGCAAATCCCTGCGTCACAACCACCCTTGGTTGTTCTATTGTGTTCTAATACATTAAGAATATCTTTTTGATATTGTAGGGGATCCGCAAGGTGTTTGGTTAAGCCCCAAGCTTTCACAAACATGGTCATTAAATTCAATTGCGTCTCTGGCTCTATAGCCGAGTCCCCCCTGGCTTCGATAGCCGTGAGAATGATCTGAACGTCCTTCAGTTGTGCAGGGGGCGTTATCGCGAGGGCTTCATCACGATATTTTTTAAATTCAGCCATGAGTTCGCCGGGATTAGAAAATGGTCGTGAATTGTCTGCCGTAAGAAAATGTGTTCGGCAAATTTGACCCAGTTCTACGGTATGTAAATGAATGTTGTGTGGTTTGCTAAAGAGTTCTGCCAGTCTGCCCGTGACTAAGGTTTCCAATTTTTCTAAAATTTGGAGATTTACGGGGGGCCTTGGAGGTGTGGCAGGTGCTCGGTGTAATGCGAAGGCACGAAGTTGGGCTTGAGGAACAACGTCTTCTTGAAGCATTCTTTGAATTGCCGCTTGACTGGCTCTTTCTTCTTCCTGTTTTCTTTGAGCGTCCGTCTGTTCTGCTTCTTCTCGAAGAATTCGTTGAATGGTTGCTTGACTGGCCTCTTCTTGGGCACGGATGACCTCTGCCCGAAGGCGTTCTTTTCTAAGACGCTCTGCTTTAAGACTTTCTTCTATAGCCAGCGCAAGTTCGAGATCTTCTTGGGGTATCATAATTAACCTGATGGTTTGTTTTACAAAAAGTTGAGCCAGTTTACCAAGTTCTAACGGGAAATACAAGGGGGGGCTATCCATTTAGAATGCGCAACTTTATTACTTGAAATGTGCATATACGATTCTGCTCCCGTCAGTGAAAAGCCTTTGGTCATGGCAATAGACTGCTGTCAGAAGTAAAGTGATGCGATAGCGTTCTTTTTTGTTGCAATAAAGCTTGATTAGCAAAGCTCTCTTTATTTGTAAGAAAGAGGTGTCGTTCTATAAGAATGTCGAAAGTTAATTCTATTTTATCAGCACTTGTGCGACTTTTCTGGATGAGCTATTGTAAGTAAATAAATAGCCAGTATCAGGGACTGTCGGATGATAGTTTTTAGCCAAAAAGGCATGATAGCTAGTTTAGTTTTCAGTTTGCTGCTTACCTATACGAATGTTTGGGCAGATGTTGCAGGGGGAGCCATCGAGGTGAAGTTTGTCGCTGGGAAACTTAATTTGTCGTCCATATTACAATTACAAAAAGAAATGACTCTGTCAGAAAATCCTAAGCTTCTTTCAGAGCAGCCAAATGTGACTTGTTTTGAAGCAAGTATCGATGAATATTTGTTGGAAAAATCCACCTCTAATAAGAGAATATATGGCTGTATTTTTTCAGATCAGGTTGCCATGAATGCAGCTTTACTGCGTGCTGGATTGTTTGTACACACTGATCTTGGTATAATGTCTGATGCGCAATTGTTTAATTCGAAAATGATGACGGCGGTTGGTGGTCATGATTTTCTTGGTGAAGAATTGTTAAGATTCCATGAAATTGCGTCGATACCGGCAGAAAGTGCGCAAGAGCATAAAAAGATCAAAGCAATTGAGAAGCAGTTTAAGAAAGAAATTTTAGACAAAATTATCCAGGATAACAATGACAATTTTATTTTGTTCTCGGTCATTAATACTAAAAAATTCCGAGAGAATATAACGCATGAATTATTGCATGCTCAATACTATAATGTTCCACAAATAGCACCAATATTATTGCAGGTTTGGCAAACAGAAGTAACACCACAAGATCAAAAAATAATCATGAATGCCTTGCAAAATGGCGGTTACGATATGAAGCAACAAGAGCTTTTGCTAAGAGAGTTCTATTCTTACTTTTTGCAATACAATGCGGCAGATTACTTGAAGAATATTAAAGTCTTAGAAGATATATCACCCTTAGTGGATGTGTATGCCTCTCATATTAAACAGGCGCTTGCTAAGAAAAACATTAAAGTGATCACACTTCAATAATTTTTTAAGTTTAGAAATGAATAGACTTCTAATTAGAATTCAGCATACTGTTTTTCTACTGGAAAGTACAAACATCCTAGTCATTTAGACTAAATGACTTCTCAGCAGGTTGTGCCCTAGTTGTTGTAGAAGTTTGTGTCGTTGGACTGGTTGCTGCGATTTGTAAGCCCTCAAAAGCAGTTGTCAGAGAAGATCCCGCGGCCGCCAGTGAATGTGTTCCTTCTCCTGCAGTACCGCTTGTGGATTGTGGGGTGCTTGTTTGCAGGCTGCTCATGGCACTGGTTAATTGATATTTTTGACAAAAAGTTGTTAAGAGATCGTTCAGTCTTTTGATGACACCTTGATCTTTCCCAGGTTCTAATTCACTGGATAAAAAAGTGAGTCCATATGGGTACGCACTGCTTGAAACACCCTGAAATTGCATGAGTCTGAAATCAGCGGGGATATATTGCTGCCCTTCTTCTGAATAGACACAGAAGAATTGAGATTCAGGCCGAGTGTCTTGTGTTTGAAATAAAGGGTGTTGGAATAAACGCTGTTGAATACCGGTGGTGTGTGAAATACCCCCAAAATCTAATATGATGCCACCTTCGGTATGAGTTATCGCTTGTATGAGAGCGGTTGTCATGGCGTCTTCTCGTTCACGTCTTTTTTGTTCTGCGCGGGGATCTCCTAAAGGAATTTCGGAAATACCCGAAAGATCGCTCGGAATTACTTGAATGTTATACAGGCGAATTGCTTTTAATAACCAAAAGACAGATTTGTCATGATTGGCTTCGTTTATAGATAGAGTTTGGTTACGGTATCGGCTTCTACCAAGGTCGATTTTATCTTTGAGTCCGTCAATGGCACGAGTCAGATCAAAACCTTTGGGATCGGCTTTATAGCACACAGTGATGGGCACACTTGGAAAATTTTTATGGAGGTACTTAATGGCTTCCATGAATGCTGTTGCAGGAAGGGGATCCATGTGTGAGCTTCTGACAGAGACAATCATTTTTGGTTTCATTCGGTCACCCCCTGTATTAAGCAAGGCAGATTAACATATCATTACCAGCTAGTCAAGTTAAATAGGTATCAGATCGAGTTCGATCGAGCAGGCAATATTTAAGCGTTCATATTTAAAGAGAAAGAGTGCCAATCAAGAGTCTTAACTTGACCCTAATTGACTTTGTAATTAATATGTCTAGCATGAATATACAACAGTATTTGACTGATTTGGTTTTGCCGAGTGAAGTAGAGTGGATTGCTCTGCGGGAGATCCATGAAACCGTTCGTTCTTTGACTGCACGCAATGGTCGCAGCGAATCGATTGCCACCCAAATGAATCATGGGGTTATGGTCGAGGTCTTAGTGAATGGCCAATTTGCTTATGCTGCAACCAATACGTTGACATTTTCAGCAATCCAAGCAGCAGCCGAAAAAGCCGTTTTGCTGGCCAGACAGGCTTCAGTTTATAAAATTCATCCTTTTACCAAATCAGTCCGCCCCAAAGCGGTTGGCCGATATCAATCTTCTTTTCATCAGGCAATGGGATCTGTGTCGTTAAAAGACTTGATAGACACCTTAATAGCTGGAACAAACGCGCTTAAGATTTCAGATAAAATTGTGAATGCAGTTGCCAATGCGCTGATCTTTGAACGAAACAGTCGGATGACGAGTCGTGATGGATCAGAGATTGAACAAGCAACGTTAGCCATTGCGGTTGGACTTTCAGCGACGGCTCAAGACGGCCTGGAAACACAAACTCGAACGAATGGGTTACCCTGTTTACAAGCAGGCTTAGAATTTTTAGATCGGGACAAAATGTGCCAAGAGGCTCAAAGAATTTCTGAGCAAGTTTTGGAACTCTTGCAGGCAGAAGAATGCCCCAGTGGTTTAATGGATTTAGTGTTAGCACCCGATCAAGTTTTAATGCAGGTCCATGAATCCATTGGACATCCCTTAGAGTTGGATCGTATTTTGGGAGATGAAAAAAATTATGCCGGTTGGAGCTTTGTGCAACCCGCTGATTTTGGAAAGTTAGTCTATGGGCCTTCGATTCTCAATGTCACCTTTGATCCTTCCGTTCCCTCTGAATTTGCAAGCTACGCCTTCGATGACATTGGTCATAAAGCAAGGCGTGAATATTTAATTCAAGAAGGCGTGTTAGTCAGGGGATTAGGCAGTCTAGAAAGTCAAGAACGTCTTAAAGTTCCAGGCGTTGCCAATATGCGGTCTACTTCTTGGAATCGTCCCCCCATCGATCGCATGGCCAATATTAACATTGAGCCCGGTTCGACTTCTTTTAAAGAGATGATTGGCCAAGTCGAAAATGGGATTTATATGGAGACGAATCGTTCGTGGTCTATCGATGATTATCGTCGTAAATTTCAATTTGGTTGTGAGTATGCTCGTCGTATTCAAAATGGTCAATTAACGACGGTTCTTAAAAACCCAAATTATCGAGGTTTAACCATCCCATTTTGGAATCAACTTCGAGCGGTGGGTGATTCCTCTTCCTTGAAGATTTTGGGAAGTCCTTACTGTGGGAAGGGAGAGCCGAACCAAGCCATTCATGTCGGGCATGCGGTTCCTGCTTGTCTTTTTGAAAAAATTGATGTTTTTGGGGGTGGGGCATAAGATGCGCGATCTTTTTACGAGTTTTGCGAATTCTTTGATCCATTCTTTACAGGCAGGAGAGGAAATTTCTTTATTTTTATCCGCGGAAGAATCATTTTTTTTGCGCATCAATGAAGCAAAAGTGCGACAAACCATTCGAGTGAGTCAAGCGGAAGTAACATTAACCTTTATTAAAGATAAAAGAAATATTTTTATAACCATACCTTTCGAAACTGATCAAGAGCGTAATTTGCTCAAGGGACAGGAAGTAATCACGCAATGCCGTCAGGAATGTGAGCAAGTCCCTCCCGATCCTTTTTGCATCACCCTGCAGAACTTCGGGGACAGTAGTGAGGACTATCCCGGTGTGTTTCCACAAGATGAAGAATGGATTGATACAGTTTTGCCGCATCTCGAAGGCTTAGATTGTGCGGGATTGTTAACGGCGGGCAGTGTTACTAGGGCCAATATGAATTCCCTGGGACAAAATCATTGGTATAAAAGTCATAGTTTTTTCATTGATTTTTCACTCTATACCCCTGATCAACAAGCAGTGAAGTTTTTCTATGGAGATAAAAATTGGTCCGAAATTACGTTCTTAGAGAAGCTTCAGAATGCCAAAAGCCAGCTGGACCGGCTGAATTTTCCTAAAAAAGTAATCACTCCTGGAAAGTATAGAACGTATTTTGCCCCGGAAGCTGTGGCCGATCTCCTCGTGGGATTTTCTTGGAATGGAATAGGCGCTGGTTGTTATCATCAAGGACATTCTGCTTTTAAATTAATTGCCGATGGAAAAGTAAATTTTTCCCCTATCTTCAATTTAACAGAGGATTTTTCAGGAGGATTTAGCCCGAGGTTTAACAGTTTAGGCGAGCTTGCTTCTGCATCATTACCCATCATTATTGACGGCGAATTGAAAAATTTTTTGGTGAGCACTAAAACGGCTAAAGAGTACCATTTAACCAGTAACTATGCCGAACAAAATGAGCATTTAAGATCACCTTCTATCAGTCCAGGCACTATTCGGGAAACAGAGATTCTGAAGCATCTTGATACCGGACTTTATGTGGGGAATGTTCATTATTTAAACTGGAGCGATTTAAATACAGGGCGATTGACTGGTATGACCCGTTATGCTTGTTTTTGGGTTGAAAAGGGCGAAATTGTTTCCCCCATTCACGATCTTCGCTTTGATGATACGATTTATCATCTCTTTGGTCAGGGGCTTCGTGGTTTAACAGAAAGTGCGCACCCAGTTCTGGAAACTTCCACGTATCATCAGCGAGCCATTGGGGGAAAACGTGTTCCGGGGATCCTCGTTGATCAGTTAACCTATACCCTTTGAACATGAGCTTTGCATTAATTATCAGGAGAAAGGTATGTTTGCCGTCTTATATCGATTTTATTTAAAACCAGGCAGAGAAGAAGAGTATAAACAGGCTTGGAACAAAATTGTGTCCTATTTTGTGACGTCTCGTGGTGCCATAGGTTCTTGCTTGCATCGAACGGAAGAAGGACTATGGTGTGCTTATTCACGTTGGCCGGATAAAAAAACACGAGATGCCTCTTGGTCGGGAGAAAATACACCCTCATCGGAATTACCCGATGAAATCCGCGAGGCTATAATCACCGTAAAAGACTGTAGTGATGAGGAACGTAAATTTCCCGAGATCTGCATGGATGTTATGATTGATTTATTATTAGAGCCAAAATTAATAAAGCAGTAGAGACCAGATCAAATGTGATCTAAAACAGCGGAGAGAGTGTGAGATGGCAGCTATACCGTTACTTGAAAAAAATGCACCTCCTAAGGCAGATCTTAAAACTTTTAGAATACTCTTTCCAACACTGTTGGGTACGGTTGTTGAATATTATGATTATGCCCTTTATGGATTTTGTGCCAGTCTCTTAGCCGTTCAATTTTTTAGTGACGAAGATCCCACCACGGCCCTCATCAAAACCTTTGGCATTTTTGTGGCAGGATCGTTCTCCAAACCGTTGGGCGCAATTTTGTTTGGTCATATTGGGGATCGCTTCGGGCGCAGCATTTCTCTAAAAATCAGTATGATTGGTATGATTGTTCCAACCGTGTTGATAGGGCTACTGCCAACCCATGCAGTGATTGGATGGTGGGCCCCGTTCTTATTATTGCTCTGTCGTATCTTGCAAGGCATGTTAACGGCAGGCGAATCCGATGGCGCTCGGATTTTTATTTATGAGTCCATGGGACAGTATCGGCCTTGTCTTACCAGCAGTCTTTCGGGGATCGCCTCGATGTTTGGGATCTATTTAGCATCAGTGGCTTCGTCTTGGTCGGTTGCTATGGGTACCATTAATGCTTGGCGATTCCCTTTCTTGATAGGGGGGCTTCTCGGGATATTGGTCTTTTATCTTCGTCGTTGTATCGACGAGACACCGGAATACCTTCATTTTTCTGCAACACACCCTCAGGGAACAAAAGAGAATTTATTAAAAGTCCTCTATAAAAATAAAAAAAGAGTGACAGCCGCTATTTTATTGTGTGGTGCGTCTGGTGGAGGGTATCATCTTTATTTAGTCTTCTTTGGTCATTATTTAAGCTCAACGCTCCAGCTGACAGATCCTGTGACCGCAGCTTTTAATACCAGTCAATCCATTTTGGTTTATACATTGGCAGCACCACTCGCTGGTCTAATCGCAGATCGATATGGGCCATTCCCCGTTTTAAAATGGGCTTTGTGTGCGCTGTTAGCGGTAGGATTATTAAACATGGTGATGCTCTATCACATGAGTATTCCCCTGTGGTTGATGGGGTTAACAGCGGCAATCCTGGCTTTTTCACAGACTCCAGGGAATATTGTACTGCTCAAGGCGTTTGGGACGGGAGAACGATATCGTTGTATGAGCTTTGGGCATTCGATAGGCTCGATGATTTTTTCGGGCAGTGCCCCAGTGGTTGGTCTTTGGGTGTGGCAGATGACCGGGTTAGTCCAAGCACCCCTGATTTATTTTGTTCTGTTAACCTTGCTTAAGGTATTTGCCGTCATGCTTTTCCTCAACCGCTAATGTTCCAACCGGAACAGCAGCTAAATTTGCATTATAATCAAAAAGAGGACGGGCTCTGACGGAATACTTCCAACATTGTCGTTCAAATAACGCTAGAGGACACAGTTCGACAGGAGTTAAATGAGTCTTTACACCAAGTGAGTAAGCATTTTATAGAAGTCGAATTTTCACAAGCTGGACATGGTTTTTTTTGCCATGAGCGCAGTAGTTATGATCCACAGGCTGCCCTGCAATCGTGGCAATTAACATTAGCGTTTTTAAAATCCAACTTGTCATAAGGAGAAGGCTCCGGTGGGTTGGAGAGGTGTGTATCTCCCCTATTAGATCGTTATTTTGATGAGTTTTAATCCTAAATAGAGAGGGTGGGCTCTCTTGTTAAAAAACGCTTGTTTTCGGTTTAGGCGTGTGTTAAAAAGTGTACAGGTTTTTAAGTTGAACAATTTATTTGCCATGAACCATTATAAAAGACAAATTTTAAAATGCTTTCGTCTCTTCATGATGATGCCTTTGGGCATCTAATTCTTTTTTCTTTGTCCTAAAATCCACTTTAAGTTCATTTTCCTAGTAGCATAGGAGGTACTATGCAATCGACTACGATCGCAAGGCTGGTTGCTTTGTGTCCTTTGGTTTTATTTTTTGGTTTATTTTTAGGGTGTGGTTTGTATTTTAGTGTCACCGGGAAGGAAAACGCGTTTTATCAAGTTTCGTCATCCGTGGCTATTTTACCTTCCATTATTTTAGCAATACTCCTTTGTAAAGAGCGGTTTAACCGGCGTATGGATATTTTTTTAGAGGGGGTCAGTGATACAAACATCATGGTGATGGTTTTGATTTATCTTTTGGCAGGCGCTTTTGCGGCTGTGTTGCAAAGTACTGGAGGTGTTCACGCAATTGTTCATTTCTCGTTGAATTTTATCTCAGCGGAGGCAACACTGCCGGTTCTTTTTTTAGTGTCAGCGTTGGTTTCTACTGCAATCGGGACATCCATGGGTACCATTGCTGCGATAGGACCCATTGGTGTCGGGATAGCAAGTTCGCTTGGCCTTTCTTTACCTTTGACAATGGGTGTCTTAGTAGGAGGGGCAATGTTCGGTGATAATCTTTCACTGATTTCAGACACGAGTATTGCTGCGACTCAAATTCACGGTTGTACACCGCAAGAAAAATTTAACAAAAATTTAAAAGTGGCATTACCGACGATGCTTGTCACAGTGTTGTTAATCTCTTTGTTAGGGAGTCGCGTATCAGGAACACCGATATTGGCAGAGGGGGATTACCAGTTGATCCAATGTCTGCCTTATTTCATGGTATTGGTTTTTTCTCTATCAGGCGTTAACGTATTTGTGGTGTTAACCCTGGGAATTGTCGTTGCGGGGATTGTAGGAGTGCTGACCATCCCCACTTATACTTTTTTGACCGTGGCACACAATATTTTTGACGGCTATAAAAGCATGCTCGAAATATTGATTTTTTCACTGTTAATCAGTGGGCTTGGCGCATTGATTAAATATCAAGGAGGCTTTTCTCTGATAACAGGCGCTTTTGAAAAATGGATCCTGTCAAAAAAGAAAATTCAAAAAAGAATTGCAGAGTTTTCAATGGCCATTTTAGTCAGTTTCACGGATATTTGTACGGCAAATAATACAACATCTATTATTCTTTCGGGGGAGATGACGAGAGAGATTGCCAGAAAAAATAATGTTGCACCTGATCGTTCGGCGACGATTGTTGATCTCTTTTCTTGTGTTTTTCAAGGCATATTGCCTTATGGAGCGCAAATTTTAATGGCGGGATCTTTAGCGGGTATTTCACCGTTATCCATTATTGTTCATGTGCATTATTGTTATTTGCTTGGAATCGCTGGGGTAGGATTCATTCTGTTTGGACAAGAGCGGAAGTGTATAACGGCAGCTGATCATCCAGTTTTGCAGTAGATTGCCTAACTGACGGCGCTAAAAGAGATAATTCTAATGGATAAATAAGTTGTTTCATCGTGACTCTCCCAGGGTGGTGGTATCAGAAATAATAGGATTTCTGATACAGTGTTTAAGATAAAAAGGTGTTTGCCACGAATGGAACTAAGATAAGGAAAATTGCTGATCAATACAATTTCATTTGGAATTGGAATATGACTGTTGTATAGGCAAACTTAAATATATTGAATCTAGACTCCAATATAGCGACGTCTCATTTATGGCAATAATTCAAATAAGAACTTGAATTAGATTTGTTTCATACTTTAATGAGGTTATTTCAAGTTCTGCCAACATAATTTACTCTCATTCATTAGTTTTCTTAGTGACTAATATTATTTAAATTGGAATGGCTCTTGAGGTGGTCCAGCTGAATTTCTCGGCGAAGGGGTTACCTTTTGTTTTTTTCGGTTTCCTTGACTATACAATAAACTTCTTCCTTGAGTTTCTGAACTTTGCTCTGTTTCTATGCCTTGCCTCTCATTATCAGACTTTCTTTTTAAAGCTCTTGCTTGATGTGAAAAAAAAGAGTTACATGCTGTAAACATTTTTGATTGCATTCCAGGAGAGCATACGTAATTAAAAAGTTGTTTTTCAAGGGCTACTGTTGGCATATGTGTTCGAATTGCGTTTTGGATTGCAGCAAATAAAAACGCTGCTATAGGATCATTAAGATATTGAATAAATCCTTTTGTATGAAGAATTTCGAAAATAGAATAATTCATAGGATGAGTAAACATTATATTTCCTTGAATTTGTCAGAATGTTAGATAATTATAGGCTTAAATTTACCTCCAAATGCTCTAGCTCTTGAAAAAGTTTGTATACTTAGTATAGAATTTCATTGTGATACAAGCCTCTGGAGGGCTAGTGATATGCTTACATACACGTATAGCCCAGCGACCTATGTGGTTACGATTACAGGTCAAGATTTAGAATTGATTAACGCCATTTACCAAAAAGTTGGCGTAGAAAATCGAATGTGCGGTATCAACAGACCTTCTCGAAAACCTTTTCTGCCAACACTGCCAAAAGACCAAAATGCCATGAATCTCTCAAAAGATTTACAGGGCGTAGCCACCTTAGTCATCCAGTGCACGGACAGCGAGGGCCTAAGTGAATTATTGTATGTTTTAAGCAATAGATTTGATCTTAAAAGCGGCCCTAAACAAGGCGTTGGTACGATTGAAACAAGTCGTGGAGTAGATTTAGAATTCACCCCTTACAGACGTGTCGTTGGTAATGGAGTTCATAAGACATCCTCAACTAGCACAAATGGTTCACCTTCTCCATTCAACCAAAGCTCAAAGTATGGATCTCCTTTTTGAGAATATCTATTCAAAATATGAGCAAAATCTCATTTCATAGTACAAATCCACCCTCTTAAATTTGTCAACATTGCATTAAGTTTATCAAATAATCAGTCCGGGGAAACGGGTCTAGATCATTCAGTGCTTTCGCGGGTATGACGATAATAACGGCTTGATTCATAAATAGCTTTTGCTTATCTTAGTGTCATTCGTGTCTGACACCACTAATCCTAAGCAAGGTTATTTACATGAATCAAAGTCTAACCAAAAGTGCAGAAAGTGTTCAAAATGCTTTGGCGAGTCATGGGCTAAGCTGTCAGGTGCTCGAGTTGTCTCAGAGTACCAGAACTGCTGCGGATGCAGCATCGACCATTGGGTGCGAAGTGGCTCAAATTGTTAAATCACTTATCTTTAAGACAAAATTGACTCACCGATCTGTTTTGATCCTGGCCTCGGGATCAAACCGTGTGGACGAAAAGAAAATTGAATCTCAGGTGGGCGAAAAAATCACCAAAGCGGATGCTGATTTTGCTAAAGCCGTTACCGGGTTTGCGATAGGAGGCATTCCTCCGATAGGACATAAACAAGCCATAGATTTTACGTTTATTGATGAGGACTTACTGAAATTCGACAGCGTTTGGGCAGCTGCGGGGACGCCTAATGCGGTTTTTAATCTGCAAGGAAAGGATTTACTTGAAATGACTCATGGAAAAGTGATTTCCATCCAGGGATGACAGCAGTGGAACGGATCCGATGTGCGTGCCTCATCATTACAGAAGATCACAAGTAATTATTGGTTCGAGTTCGTTATCACTTAAAATTGATGAAAATGCTTAACGTCTCTTAAGCCTTTGGCCGGTTAGCAAGGCCGATGAGGATCAATAAGAAAAAACGGTAAAGAGGATATATACTGAATATATTTGATGCCTATTGAATAGCCCTATTAAGGTGTTTTACGCATGGATGATCCAATCGCCTTAGAATGTAAAGCAATCACAAAGCGGTTCGACAGCCTTACCGCAGTTAACCAACTATCTTTTTCTGTTCAGGAAAAAGATGTGTTTGCGCTAATTGGTCCTAATGGTGCGGGTAAAAGTACCTTAATGAAAATGCTGACCACCTTAATGCCTCCAACGGAAGGGGATGCGCTGATCAATCAGGTCAGTATTCTTAAAAATCCAGCGAAGGTGCGCGAAATCATTGGCTATGTGCCGCAACTTATTTCTGCAGATGGCAGTCTCACGGGATACGAAAATCTATTGCTGTTTGCTAAACTTTACCGCATCCCCAAAAATGAACGCGAAAAACGGATCCAAGAATCGTTGGAAACGATGGGGTTGTCAACGGTTGCTCACCGTTATGTCAATGAATATTCGGGTGGAATGATCCGTCGTTTGGAAATTATTTTGGCTATGTTGCACAAACCCAGAGTGTTATTTTTAGATGAACCCACTTCCGGGTTAGATCCGGTTGCGAGAAAGGCAGTATGGGATCATCTGGAATTGATCCAAAAGCGCGATGGTGTGACGATCATACTAACGACGCACGATATGTTAGAGGCAGACTACCTTTGTAATAAAGTGGCGATTATGTTGAAAGGGAAAATTGTTCAGATGGGAACTGCCAAAGCACTAAAATCAGCTTTGGGGGAAAATGCTACCTTAAATGACGTTTTTATTCAATATGCGGGTAACTCAATCGAAGCGGATCACGCTTACAAAGAGATTGCCAGTCGACGTAGAACTGAGGGTGAGAGAGGATCATAATGCATCAATACATTATCCGTTTGGCAAAATGTATTTGTAATTATATTGCCAGTATCTTTGTTATTCTCGAGTTTGAAATCAGAAAGGTTGCTCATCAGAAAAGTGAAATCTTGTTTCGATCCATTCAACCCGTGTTATGGCTATTGATGTTTGGCCAAGTTATTTCCCATGAAATCGTGACTAATAGTAACGTGGCTTATATAGATTTTCTAACGCCTGGTATTTTGGCGCAGAGTGTCTTATTTATTGCTATTTTTAATGGTATTGCTGTGATTTGGGAACGAGACATGGGTGTGGTGCAAAAACTCGTGGTTGCACCGATACCGCGTTCTGCCATTGTACTGGGGAAAGGCTTAGGTTCGGCAATTCGGGCTGTTTCCCAATTGATTGTTGTTTACATCTTAGCCTATTTTTTAAATGTTAAAATCGATTGGTCTCTGACAGCCATATTAGGAGTTTTACTCTATTTGATCTTAGGGGCAGTTTTGTTTTCAACGTTTTCTTTGGTCATCGCTTGCATTGTAAAAACCCGCGAACGGTTTATGGGCATTGGGCAGGTTTTAACCATGCCGTTATTCTTTGCCAGTAACGCGATTTATCCGGTGGCAGCAATGCCGGGTTGGTTAAAAGCGATTGCACATTCAAATCCATTAACCTATGAAGTTGACGCTTTAAGAACCATCATGTTACAAGGGACTAGTAGTGCATATGGTTTAGGATTCGACTTTATCTTTATGCTGATGGTTATTGTCGTGTTAACCATGATTGGAACCGTTTTATACCCACGTTTAGTGCGTTAACACATTCGTTCCACGAGGTGAGATAGGATAAAATAATGGCAGAGGCACCCGTTGCGAATAAAAAGAGAAAGCCTAAAATTTTGATCATTGCCGTCATTTTGGCCGCTTTGGGCTTTTGCGTTAAATTGCTCTATTTTGATACGGAATTTCTGTATGCGGGGACACTCGAGGCAACTTTGGTCGATCTCTCGGCCCAACTACCGTCGTCCATTGCTAATATCACCGTGTATGAAGGAGACCACGTTAACATGGGTCAAGAACTCATTGTTCTATCCTGTGAAGACTATAAGCCGGATGCAAAATTGGCTGAAGATGATTACAAAAGAAACCATCGCTTATTTTTACAAAAAGCCATTTCACAAGAGTCTCTGGATCAATTTATCAACAAAAAAGAAGAGGCAGACATCCATTTACAATGGTGTTCTATCCGTTCTCCTATTAATGGGACTGTCTTGAATCGATATCATGAACCTGCAGAATATGCGAGCCCAGGCCTAAAATTGTTGACTTTGGCTAATATTCGGGACATATGGGCTTATATTTATGTTCCCCAGCCTGAAGTTGCAAAACTCAAAGTTGGGATGAAATTAATAGGGATCTTACCTGAAATGAACAACCGAGAGTTTGAGGGAAAAATTATCAAAATTAACTCTGAAGCAGAATTTACCCCTAAGAATGTGCAAACGCGTTCAGAAAGAACTCGGCTGGTGTTTGGAGTAAAGATCAGTTTTCTGGGATCCAATGAAGAAGAAGTGCTAAAACCCGGAATGACGATTGAGGTTAGATTGCCATAGGATTAAGGGATGTCTCAGAATGTCTTTGCTGTAAAGGTTCACGCAATCCGAAAAACATTTAAAAATGTGACTGCATTGAATAATGTCTCTTTATACTTTGCACCAGGACATATGCATGGCGTGATTGGCCCTGAAGGGGCAGGAAAGACAACGCTCATGCGTTTATTATTGGGGTTATTAAAGCCTAACCAAGGTTGTGTTGAATTTCTTCAGAATGACTCGGCCATTGATTTTGAAATCATCCGAGCCAGTGTAGCTTATATGCCGCAGCAGCAAAGTCTATATGCTGATCTCTCGATTGGGGAGCATTTAGACTTTTTTAAAGAGCTTTATGGCATTTCTGATGATGTGTATCAACAAAGAAAACAAGAGTTACTACAAATTACCCGTTTAGAAAATTTTATCGATCGACCTGCAGGAAAGCTCTCTGGCGGGATGTACAAAAAACTGGGGTTAATGTGCGCGCTATTGCGTTCACCTCAGATCATATTGTTGGACGAACCGACTAATGGAGTAGATCCGATTAGCCGGCGTGAATTTTGGGAACTACTGTATCGATTGGCAGATCAGAAGATTCTGATTATTTTGACAACGGCTTATATGGACGAAGCAGAAAAATGTGGTTACGTTCATCTCCTGGAAAAGGGCCTTCTTGTAGCAGAAGGCGAACCCAGACAATTACTGAATGACTCGAAAGTAAAAAGTTTTGAGGATCTTTTTATTCAGCGGAGTTTGAATGGTTAATCAAAATAAATCATCTGTTGATAGTGTGGTTGATGTCAGAAATCTTATCGTGCAATTTGGTGATTTTTTGGCAGTGAATGACATCTCATTTAGCGTGAAACGTGGAGAGATCTTTGGGTTTTTAGGGGCCAATGGTGCGGGAAAGACGACCACGATTAGAGTACTGTGTGGTTTGCTGAATCCAACCGCTGGGATGGTCAGTGTCGCGGGCTATAGCAGTGGTGTGGATGAATTATCTATAAAATCTATCGTAGGTTATATGTCTCAGAAGTTCACCTTGTATAATGATTTAACCGTGGAGGAAAATTTAAATTTTATTGCATCTTTGCGAAAAATTGACTCAAATACCTACCTTAAGCGTAGAGCAGAACTGCTTGAGTTCATCAGCTTCGATCGATCCATGCGTACGACGGTTCAAGACTTACCAGGAGGGACAAAACAACAAGTGTCTTTAGTAGGAGCGTTGCTACATGATCCGGAAATTATTTTTTTAGATGAACCCACTGCCGGGGTTTCCCCAACGGCAAGAGCCAATTTTTGGTCATTGATTCGAGCACTGTCTGAAAAGGGAAAAACGGTGTTTGTTACTACGCACTATATGGATGAAGCCGAACAGTGTGAACGAATTGCACTGATGCGCGATGGCAGGATTGTAGCGCTGGATACAATTGAAGGTTTGAAGAAAAACACCTTCCCTATGCCGATGTTTGAATTTTACCCTAAAAACAAATTAACGTTCGAAGAAATTTTAGTATTGGAGAAAGAGCCCTTATTTTCCTTTTTTGAAGCCTATGGGCTTAGATTCCATGCGTCTATTAAAACACTTGAAGGTTGGGAAAAAGATCGTCACAAATTTGATGATCTTTTTGAAATTAGATCGATTAATCCTTCTCTTGAAGACGTCTTTATTAAGACGGTAGAGGAAAAACGCACATGAAAGAATTTTCTTTGCGTCGAGCTTTGGCGATTGCAAAAAAAGAAGTTTTTCATATTCTTCGAGATCCTTTTACACTGGGGGCGGCTTTGGGGTTGCCGATCTTTATGGTGGTTATATTTGGGATGGCAATCGAATTTAACGTCAAAAACATTGTGCTTTCAGTCAGTGATTTTGATCAATCTCAGAGTTCTCGCCGGCTGCAGGAAGTGTTTGGAAGCTCAGGATATTTTATTGTGAATCACGCCGAATCCCCGGATAAATCTATAGAAAAACTGATTTCAGAAAACGCTAGAGCGGCATTGATAATCCCTCCTTATTTTGAAAGAGATCTTTTGGCTGAAAGAGGTTCTAGTGCTCAGATTTTGCTGGATGGCTCAGATAGCTCAACTGTAACACCGATTTTAGGTTATATCGGCAGTATTCAGACAATCGCTGCCAGTCGAATCGCGGATGATAATCCTGTGAGTCCTTACGAAATACGATCTCGGTATTTATTTAATCCGGAATTGAACAGTCGTTGGTTTGTGATCCCAGGACTGAACGTTCTGATCATGGGGATCCTATCTGTATTGTTAACTTCACTCACGGTTGCTCGTGAATATGAAAATGGTTCGATGGAACTGCTGTTGTCAACACCGGTACAGCCTCTGGAAATTATCATTGGGAAACTTACCCCATATGGGGTAATGGGGATCATTGCAGTAGCCATGATATATTTGATAGCTCGTCTGATTTTTGGTGTTCCATTTATCGGGAACCATCTTGTTTTTGGGTTGGGTGCTCTGATATTCTTGGTTGCATATTTGGCGCAGGGTTTGTTGATATCTGTCACAACTCGAAATCAACAAGTCGCAATGCAAATCGCCATGATGACTGGAATGCTGCCTACTCAGCTTCTTTCAGGCTTTATTTTTCCGATCGAAAGTATGCCGGCGTTTGTGCAGTATTTTACGATGATCTTGCCTGCACGATGGTTTATGGAAATTTCCAGGGATACTTTCTTAAAAGGAACGGGGTTTATATCGCTTTCAATACCATTTATAGGACTTATGTTATTTTGTTTCATTATCATCATGATTGGTACAAGACGTTTTAAAAGAGATCTTGAGCCATGAATCAAACTCTTTTAGGATTCATTAAGAAGGAATTAGTCCAAAGTTTGCGTGATCCGCGCATGAGAATAATGTTAATACTGATGCCGATTTTACAGCTCAGTTTATTTGGTTTTGCGATTTCAAATGATGTCAAAAATGTCAGATTGGCTGTACAAATGGACCACAGCGATACTGTACTGAGACATATTTACGAGCATAGTATTGCGAGTGGTTGGTTTATTCCTGTTCAAAACGAAGAGCATGATGCGTACCGCTTAATCGAGTCTGGTCAGGCAGATGCAGTGTTGATTCCCCCTCCAGGGGGTTTTACAAAAGCCTTAGGCAGAGGGGAAGCTGTACTCCAACTTTTAATTGATGCAACCAATGTTACTAAGGCTCAATCGATAGAAGGCTATATGCGTCACATCGCTCAGAATGTTGTGGCGGATGATCTCAAAGAATCAGTCGTGAGTCCTGCGATCATTATCGATCCTAGGGTACTTTTTAATCCTGATTTAGAAACGTCGATTTTTATGGTCCCCGGAATAATGTGTATGTTAATGGTAATTACCACTATGGTTTTAGCAAATTTAGCCATTGTTCGTGAGAAAGAAATGGGTACATTTGAAATGTTGATTTCTGCTCCCGTTTCAAAAAGCGAGATCATTTATGGCAAAACTATTCCCTATATATTACTGGGGATGTCTAATTTTCCCTTGATTTTATGTGTCTCGGTTTTTATTTTTAAAGTCCCTCTGCAAGGCTCTTTATTGGTATTATTTACTGCCGCATTGGCCTTTGTGTGCATGGCCGTGGCTTTGGGAACTCTCGTTTCAACCTTTTGTAAAAATCAACAGCAAGCAACTTTGGCAGGATTTTTGTTCATTTTTCCGATGATAATGTTGTCTGGCTTGATGTTTCCAGTAGAAAACATGCCGGATTCGATTAAATGGCTTTCCTTTGTGGATCCTTTATATCATTACATTGGTCTTATGCGTAATATTATGTTAAAGGGAGGGGGCGTACAATTTGTCACCACACATATCTTAATTCTGATACTGATGACTTTAGTGACGGTCACGATTAGTTTGAGAAGATTTCGGACTACCCTATTGTAGAATAGTCTTGTGTTATTTAGTATTTATCGTTCATTTATCTAAAGCTTGACTAAAACAAACAGGACAATTATGATTTAATGCGACTATTTTAGGAGGTTTTATGAAGCCAAAGTCTTATACGGTAATCGTCATTTTGAAGTCAAAAACGGGTAGCGAACATGAACTAAAAACAGCATTGCAAAGTGTTGTGGAACCTTCTCGTTCAGAGCCAACCTGTTTAGAATATCGCTTGCATCATGATCAGAATGATCGGTCAAAGTTTGTATTATATGAGCACTGGGAAAGCAAAGAAGCTCATCAGCGACAATTCGAGAAACCTTATATTCTGGCTTTTATAGAAAAAACCAAGGATCTCTTTGCCGAACCGTATGAAGCTATTTTTGCTGAAGAAATTTAGACTCTTTTGCACAATCACAGATCTACTTTACATCTTGTCTGGCTAAGCGACTTCCAAAGCGTGACAAGAAAAAGACCTCTTCCTCACTGATTCCGCGCATGCCCTCTAAATAGCGTGCTAAGAAGCTCCTAGCCTCCGCTGGGAGGGCGATTTTGTGCTAACTAGCTTATTTGTCGCATCACTTGATGGTGTCCCTGTTCAAGATATTGACCGACATTTAAAGAAACCGGCTCGGATTTTTCAAGACCTATTTGCAATAAAATTCAAGATATAGTGACTTCTAGGTAAGGATTTTGGTTAGCCCTTCTACAGTTCCTTATTTACTCTTTACAAAGAGCCTATAAGACTGATATCTAACTTTAACTTTCTGTTAATCCATGCCAAGCAGATTCATCCAAGTTAAGTATAAGGATTTATTTTTTATCCCGTAAAGATCGCGGGTTGTAGTGTAACGTTAAACTTTGTTAACCTTTTATTTGCCAAATACAAATTTGAAATAACGATTTTACAATAGCAAGAGGGGGTTACTGGTCGGAACTAATAAAGGGGGCAATTTAATGCAAATTTGCAGCGGTAATTTAGATATTTCAGTTGAATCCGTTTTTATGCAACTTCCAGGATATGCTTATTGGAGAGATCTTGAAAATAATTTTCTAGGTGGAAATTTAATGGTTGCAAATCTTGCTGGGTTCAAAGCTGCTAATAAGCTTGAAGGGCTTTCTGATTTTAATGCCCCATGGTGTAAATTTGCTACAAATTATAAACAACAAGATCATGATGCATACAATGGACTAGTTTATAAGCAACTTGATCCTGTCATGTCTGCAAGCGGTTTTAAAGTACTTACTTCAACCAAGTCACCTTACTATGATAAAAACGGCAATGTTGCTGCTATTATTGGATTCGGTGTTGAGTTAACGTGTACCGAGATTATAAAAATTGCTTATTTAATTGATAGTGAGACACCATTCGATCAGGGTAAGTCGATTGTTGTTTCAAACAATAATTACATATATGCTAAGTATGAAAAACAATTAACACAACGAGAGTTAGAATGTATATTTTATGTTTTGCGGGGTAGAACTTATAAAAGAATTGCGAAAATATTAAACATTTCTCCTCGAACAGTCGAAGAATATATAAATAATATCAAGTCAAAACTTTGTTGTAATACAAAAGATGAATTAATTGAATTAGCATACAAATATGATTTGACCCGTTTCATACCTGAAAGTTTAGTAAATAATAAATTATTAGCCTCTTTAGATCAAACATAAGGCGTGTTATTGATCAATGATCTGTGTCCAATCCCCTGGGCTTCATTTTCTACGCTACGAACTCTATTCTTTATCCTATTCAGCCACTGCAATTCTACAGAGGTTTCGATTTATGGGGCAGGACATCAAATTTGTCGCATACAGTGGAGAATGACAGTCCCTGGGTAGTGGCGTTAATAAAGAAGAGCGTGTAATTACCGCCAGGGGAGTTTATTTAGACTTTATTCTCTGAAAAACAGTGGTAACACACAGAATTTTATGTTAAATTATTAGACTGACTTTTTATCAAAGAATAGGGAATTCAAATGGCAGCATTAATACACGGTATTATATTAGCATTTGGTTTGATTATTCCTTTGGGGATCCAAAATGTTTTTATATTCAACCAAGGGGTTAGCCAGCCCAAGTTGCGCCTTGCTTTGCCCAGTGTTTTAACAGCTTTTGCGTGCGATACGCTCTTAATCCTATTAGCGGTTCTAGGGGTTTCTTTAATCGTCTTACAGTTTGCTTGGCTCAAGCTCTTGCTGTTTATCTTTGGCTTTGTTTTTTTGATGTATATGGGTTTTGTGACTTGGAAAAGCCAATCGGGTTCTTTGCAGCAAGAACAGAAAGCATTCTCGACGAAAAAGCAGATCTACTTTGCCGCCTCCGTTTCTTTATTAAATCCCCATGCAGTGTTGGACACCATTGGCGTGATTGGCACAAATTCCCTGAATTATTATGGGCATCACAAGATACTCTTTTGTGCCGGTTGCATCATGGTCTCTCTAGTCTGGTTTTTTGGACTGGCAGTAGCTGGAAAGTTTGTCAAACAGTGTGATAAAAATGGATTTTGGTTAAATTCGGTGAACAAAATATCGGCGCTGGTCATCTGGGGGGTTGGTTTGTACATTTTTTGGCAGATCATTTTAACCGCTCAGGAATACGCGTTGACCTAGCTTAGGGCCTGGCAGTGTAAATACCCCCCTCGCTGCGTTCTAGATAAGCTTACCCCAGTCAATCGAAAAGCTGGGAAGAGAAAAGGTTATTGAAAGAGTGGATGACAGACAGGCCTTATAAAACACAATAAAAATCAAACAGTTGAATTTCTGCAACCTGATCTATTTGAGTTTATGGGTAATAAGCCGATATAACGCTTAGCTTAGCTAAGAGGGATGATTACCCAATGATGAAAACAATGTTAATGGCGGTTGCTGTTGTATGTCTATCCGGTTGCGTGGTTCCAGATAATCGCGTCGTTTATCCGCAAGAGCCTGTGGTTGCGGGAAGCCCTGTGCTGGTTTACCCACCAGAGCCACTTGTTGGTGAGTCGATCATCATTGAGGGGAGACCTTACTATCGGCATTACTACAATGGTCATGCCTATTATCATCATTTAAGACATCCTTAGTTTTCACCGGTTTTAAATCTTACACCATGCCTGAAAGCCTTTTATTATTTTGAAAGGTATCTAGAACATATAGCGGTAGCCAAAAAACAACCAACGATCTACGTATTCCTTACGTAATTGTCATAGGAACGTGGTTCATCATAGAATGACCGCGTAGTATGGGAAATCTAACAACCATCAGAGAAGAGAAGGCTACTAAAATGTCAAGTCAACCAGAACCGGCTTGTATCAGTACGCTTGTGTATGGCAAGGATGCTAAAGGTGGCGAGACTTGGGAAGTCGAAGGGTATAACGATGAAGTATTGGAACCTCTATTAGGGATATGTCTCCCTTTATTTAGGAAATTCAGTATTTCAGTTTTTGAATACAGTCATATATTTAATGATGGGACTTTAATTTATATATCTACTTGTCCTGAATGGCATAAAATGTATTTAAAGTGTCATGCCAGAACCTCCTTCATTACAAATCATATTAGATTTGTATTTAGGAATAAGAAATCCTATCATGTTTGGGATTCTAATTACCCTGCTTTAAAAGATAAGGATTTGGAGTTTTTTATTCAGTCAAGAAAACAACATGCTATTTGTCATGATTTCACAATTTATAAACATCATCCTACTTCTTTAGAGTCTTGGAGTTTCGCGGCGACTGAACAAGATGAGTTACGAATAAATTTTTATTTAAACAATCTAGACATTCTTAATGGGTTTATTTTGTATTTTAATGAACAAGCATGTAAGATTATCAATAAAGCTAAAAAGTTACAAATATCAGACCAGGACCCATTTTTTAGTAACCAAGATTCGGAACCCTCGATAGAAGAAGAGCAAAAATTACAATTTATGGAAGAAGTCAGAATAAAAGAATACCCACTTTTGACGCCCAAGGGCATTATTTATCTCTCACGTAGAGAAATTCAATGTCTTTCTTATAAAAGTAAAGGAAAGACAGCTAAAGAAATTGCTAAAAAATTAACAAAAAAAAACACTGACAATAATGTAAATCATCGTACGGTTGAAGTTTATTTTAGAAATATTACTCAAAAAGCGCGAAACCAACCGATGTCAATAATCATCGAATCATTTTTAGAGAGTCCCTTAAGTAATTTACCATTGGGAGAATTATAAAATGGCACAATTGTGTGACTTTATGAAAGCGGATATAACCAGCCTAACGGATAATTCAGCGCTATTAGAATGTGGTCGTAGAGCTTCCGACGTTGTCAATGAAATTTGCCAACCTCTGGCTCGTTTTGGCATCACAATATTCACCTATTGTAGGATTTTTAACGATGGGAAAAGGCTCTACATCTGTTCTGACAAAAACTGGTTTGAACATTATATTACTCAGGGGTTTCAGGATAATTTGGAACATCTAGAACATTACGTTCCAGCAGATGGTGTGAAATATGCATTATGGAGCCAATTCAAAATGGATCCTGTTTTTTCGGATGTATATCACAAATTTCATTACTGGCATGGAATGACAATTTACGAAAAGAACCCTGAATTTGTTGATTACTTTGATTTTGGAACGCACAGAGACAACGTTCAAATGATTAATTTCTATTGTAATAATCTTGAAGTTTTTACTCGGTTTACGGATTATTTTAAATGTAGAGCTGCGGCACTGATTGATTCACCCGAATCTAGTCGATTAATAATCCCTCGACTTCAGATTTCCTTAGATGAGGTCCCTAGGACGTCCACGGAGGTTAACAAGAAAAAAAGAAGTCGGGTTAAAAATCTTGGATTAACTTTAGTAAAGAATGAAAAAGTCGTAGAAGCTGAAAAAAAACATACAAAGGAAATGAGCCTTACAGAAAAAGAAAAAGAATGCCTAAATTTTTACCTCGATGGAAAAAATATCAGTGAAATTTCGCAAATACTCTCGTTGCCTGAATGCACCATTGAATTCTATCTTGAAAGTGTTAAGCTTAAAATAAATGGAAAAACTCGGGAAAATGTTGTTGAAAACTGTGACATTTATTAAAAAGTTTGAATACGAGAAAAATGATCGTTCACTCAATATCAAGAGCCGAAACTAAATGCGTATAGCTTGAATCTTTTTGGAAAAAAAGGGTGGAAGCCATTATTACACGACTTCCACCTGAGTTAACATTTAAGGGATGTTTCGGTGTTTTTCACTCTTTTCATCCTTCTTTTTGTCGTTGCAACTGTCGGCATTAGGGGTTTTTTGTGTACTACCGCTATTGCCGTCAAGCGGTTGTAACGGTGCATCCCTTAAGATTCTAATTTCCTCTTGCGAGAGTATAGAATCACTGCCAATCAAACTACCTGGACCATTGCCACTCGGCTTATATTGATAAAACATAATTTATTCTCCTATTATTATTACTAACCATATTGTTTTACTGCAGTATCAAATTAAACCAATTTAAAGATTCAAATAATCCGAGTTATACGCGTAGGTAGAAAATACATATTCTTCAATACAGTTAGGATGAAGTGTGGAGATAAAACCTTGAAAGTGTTGTAAAAGTTTCAGGGTATCAATTCAGCGCGAGGATTTGTTAAGACAATTTAGGCGAAAGTTTTTACATATAGCAAGATCGAAAGACTCAATCGTAGTCCTTAAGCTCGTATATCCCGGGTAAATTTCGATAACGTTGCTTATGATCGGTTCCATAACCAACCAGATAACGATCTTCTAATTTGAAAAGATAGTAGTCTGGTTGAAAAAAATTCTCGCGTTTACCGTTTTTGACAAACAAAATGGTTGCAAATGTTTTAAGACTTTTGGGTTGCTTTTTCTTAAGTTGTCTAATTATCAGTGAGAAGGTTTGCCCGGTACTGCAAGCGTCATCAATCACTAGTACATTTTTTCCTTTTAAATCAAGTCGTTCAATCCCTTCAAGGGTGATACTTTTGGCGCGAGTTCCGTCCGATTGGTGGGTTATCGATTGAATATACTCAAGCGTAACGGGTGCTTTGAGTGTCCGCATTAAATCCGAGGTAACAACAATAGAAGCCTTCATAACCATGACTAGGGTTAAGGCTTCATCCTCGTAATCCTTATCAATGTGTGAGGCGACTTCCGCTAAACGTTTTGAAATTTCGTCTGGGTGAACAACCAATTTTAGATCATTTTTTGCATATAGAACGGTTGAGTAAAAAAGAGCCAGGGTAATCATCAGACAACAGGAATGGCGCAGGATGTTATTTGGGCTGAACATAAGGTCCTCGGCGAAATCAGGTTTCATTATTATTATAGGTGATTGAATTCCCTTCTATCTAACAGTCAAGGAGCGACGTTAGTTTGCAAGATATCTTAGATTGATCCGAATGCGCGGCTTATCCTTTTGCATGCTGAGATAGCGAAAGTTCTAATTCTTCGAGTGCGGCTTTGAGAGTTGGACGTTGATGGGCATCGGGGGCCATCATCTTAAACAATAAACGGTATACACGTGCCTCTGGGGTACCGGAAGTTATAGAGGGGGTATTTTTTTGTAGGGTCTCGTAGCATAACTCACGGGAGTCCCGATATTTGTTTTTCAACGCCATATCGCGTTCGGATAGGATGAGCATTAAGCGCAGAGACATAAACCCTAATTGATAGACATCTGTGGCATAACTTCTTTCGGTATTTGATTCTGGTGCTTTATGGTTAGGAGGGGATTCCAATGGATGAGTTTTTATTTTGAAAGCAGAAACGCCGGGGTTTAAATGTAGACTAAACGCCATATCCACCCAGTGTGATTTTTGATCCGTGGGATTAAAAATAAGATTTCCTTCATGAACATCATTGTGCACAACATTTCTGTCATGAATGTCTTTGAGTGCATAAAAACTAGAGCGGATAATATCCAGTATTTCTTGCTCTTTCAGTTTCAGATCAGCGGAGTATAGTTGTTCAACTGTGATCCCAGCAAAATATTTGCTGAATAAATAATGCATTTTTTGTGGTTGTTCGTGGGTACTGATATCGCCGCGAAAGTCGTTGAGGATGGCTAACTGTTTAACTTCGTGTTCAATGTCCCCAGGTTCTAAATAGGGTTGTATTTTCACTGCCAGCAGCTCAAGCGTATCAATATCTTGCCCCAGGTAAACTTGGGAGTAAGAACCTTTCCCCAGCTGTTGGTTATAGATAGCGTAATAACGTGGGTCAATCCCGTCAATCTTGACAATTTTTTCAATGGAATGTTGATGAATAGGATATATCTTATCTATTGGGTGCAAATTAAAGTACTCTTTTGTTGAGGATCGTATTTGTTCTAATGGCGCAGTTCGGTTACTTAAAATAGGGTGTTCAACACTTGGCTGATTTTTGAATAGGGTTTGAAAAGGATCCCTATTGTGGTTCAACGCAACCATCAGTCCAAGGCAAATGCCTGAAAATATCAAAAAGCCGATCAATTTTTTCGGGGGATTCATCAAGAAAAACAACTTATGCTGTAGGGGGTTGTGTCATCAGTCCATTTAAAGCCAGAAATGTCTGCCAGGTCAAGGTTTGGTTTAGGCTGTCAATCCATTGGATGGGTTGATTTTACCTTTGACAATTTAAAAAAAATCGTATTAAATGAGCCTATGAATGCTCTAAGAAAGAACCTCACCATTATTGCCATCATTATTATCGGCTAAGGCCGATATAACCCTACACCCAAATTTTACATTAGCCTAAACTTTAAGAACCCTTACTCAATGAGGTTATGTATGCCTGTTCAAACGAATAGATATTTGCCATTTCTGATGTGGCTATTTCCCCTATCCTTCTTTTGCTATCAGTTTGTTTTGCGCCTTTGGCCTGGGCTGATGATGCATCAAATGATGGAGCAATTTTCCTTAGATGCCAGTCATTTTGGGTTATTTGCGGCCTTTTACTATTACGGGTATGCCGGGATGCAAATTCCGGTGGCCATACTGTTAGATCGATTTAGCGCGCGCTATTGTGTCTTTGCTTTTGCCGTCCTCTGTGGTCTTGCTACGTTGATGTTTACCTACACCGATAATTTTATCATTGCTGTCTTCAGTCGATTCTTGATCGGGGCCGGATCAGCCATCGGGTTTTTGGGCGTTTCCAAAGTCGTTTCTGAATGGTTCGCCAAAGATCACTATGCACGCATGATAGGTTTCTCATTTACGATAGGACTGATGGGCGCCATCTATGGGGGGAAGCCCGTCGGGTTATTGATAGAAACGTATCGTTGGCAAAATGTTGCTTTAACCTTGGCCGTCACCTCAATCATGATCGGGTTTGGATCGTATGTTGTTTTGCGTTCTCCCAAAAATGGGGAGAATATCCGTTCTGAGTCGTCGTTTAAAATGGCCAATTTCAGTGCTGTGTTTTCTTCTCGGATCCTCTGGATGTTGGCTTTATCTAATATGTTAATGGTTGGTTCTCTGGAGGGGTTTGCGGATGTCTGGGGGGTTCCCTATCTGATGACGGCGTACGATTTAAAAAAGGAGGATGCAGCTGGGCTGATCTCATTCGTTTTTATAGGAATGCTGTTTGGGGGGCCGATGCTGGCCTATTTGAGTAAAAAAATCGGGAATTATCGAGTCATTTTTGGGTGTGGTTTTGGTATGGCCTTGGCATTTACGGTCTTGCTCTTAAGTCAACCCTTTAATGGGTGGTATTTGTCGGTCTTACTGTTTTGCGTTGGGCTGATGTGTTGTTATCAAGTGATCATTTTTTCGGCCGGTTCTGAACTGGTTGCTCCGCAATATTTAGGAGTGACAATTGCTTTTTTAAATTGCATCAATATGCTCGGAGGGTCGTTTTTTCATACAGCCATTGGTAAAATCATGGATGTGTTTTGGACCGGCCTCGTGACCGAAGAGGGTTTGAGGCAATATACCCTTACAGTCTATCAAACAGCCCTCAGCATTATTCCGGCTTCGGCTCTGGTGGGTGCTTTTCTGGTATATTGGGTCGGCCGATGTGCTGGCCGTCATCAGGACACGCACTGAGTGTAGACGAGGAGTGTCCGTGCTTTTAAGGATAATACTTCCCCGGGAGACTCGTTTTATTTTCTGGATCCAGATGGCCATAAACTGGAAATCCATGTGGGGGATCACCTCACCCGGATCAAAGCTAAAAAGGCGCACAATGGCCATTGGCAAAATGTGGAATGGTTTGTCTGATTTTGTAGAAATTACCATTTTTTAGTTAGAATGTCATAGCCCGCTCTTTATGATGTGGGGCCGAAATTAAAGTTTGAGTTTTGGCTTGTTTCCCGCTATTCTGGTACATAAGCAATAAGTTACTGCCTGCTTTTACCAATGCATCGGCATTGTCAACCATCTCTAATTTAGGCGTGCACGGAAGAATTTTGTCACGGACTAATTTATTCCTAATTGCAACGATATCCCTCCCGAGTTGATCCAAGAATAAAGGTTTCTGAGCAAATGATATTACCTCAGTTCCTATGAGCCGAACTTCCGAACTGGACACAACTATTGCAAATTTTTGAGTAATGGCCATACGGACAAAGAGGTACAACACAGTATTTGATCTATGCTTTCGGTAACTATCCCATAACACTTCTAAACCCAAACGAGCTGGAATATGATCGAGCGCATCATCTATATTTCTCTTCAACAGATAAATATAGCTTTCCTTCATTTCAGAGTATTTTTCTATTCTGTCAGTCAAAGCAGTTAAAACACGTATTATTTGAGATAGGCACGTACTTTTGGTCATCGCTTGGGATCCAAACAACTCTGACATGCAACCACTTAAAGCGGTTGAAACTCCAGAATCACTATAATGATGTTCGATAATGTCGATGAGATAATTAGCTAACTGTTCATTAAATATACCTCCGAGTTTACCAATTGCTGGTAATCCACCATCGATTAGCCAAAAACCGCCTAATGGATGAGACAATAAGGTATCCAAAATTTCTTTAGTCATTTTTTCAGTGTCAACGAATAATTTAATTACTATTTCAGTAACATTCTTATATCCTAAAGCTTTAATTAAATAATTTTTAATTTGATTAAATTGCACAAGCCCTCGTTTCAAAAGAGTGCATATGGCTTCAATAATCATAGCACTGGGCGTTTGTTCCATTAAAAAAGAGAACGCTAATTGCATTCTCTGCTTACCAACATTCGGGTTTAATAGCAAAATTAATTTTGGGATCAGGCCATTTTTTTTCTGTTTAATAATAATATCTATGACGTTTAATTGATAATCTTGCCCTAGATCACATAAAGTCAAACAAGCGTAAACATGAAATGATCGATTAATCGCAGTATTGGAAATGAGTTCAGCAACAACTGATCTAAACTTTGTAGTTTTTCCTAAGCAACCAAAAAAAGCTTGTACAAGTTCTTCGCTTGATTCTTTTGGAATTAGCCTATAAATTTTTCTAATCACACTTTCATCATCTGGTGTCACCTCTTGCAGTGTTGCCAAAGCTTCCCGTGCAATCCAAGTTTGATCATTACCATATTTGTCACGACTTGCATGCACTAAGGCGTCTAGCATCCCTTCATCAAAGGGATACCCTAATGCCAATAGAGATTCAACTGCTTTTAGCCTGGGCTTATTCTCAGAATGTGTCAGATACGCTCGTAGATTTCTACCAACGGTATCGGATTTTTTGCCAACCTTTCCAAGCGCCTCAGTAATAGCCGCATTAATTACTAGTGAACTAGACGGGCATTTTTCCTTAATCTCACTGGTTAAATATTGTTCGCACCGGACGCGATCATCTTCGCAATTGATAGCTGTTTCTAATTGACTGATTTGTCTTGCAATCTCACTTAAGATATGACCTTTACCTTTAAAACTATTACTGCTACTAAAATGTAGGTCTATATACTGTTTTAACTCTGTGATCAACGTTTCTACATCTTTTCTTGGCGTAGTTGGTTTTTCAGGTGATACTGGCGTGATTGTACCCAGAGTGCGCTGAGAACTTGATGCACCAGCTTCTAATGATTGATCCTCTATGCTGTGCGCAGTAATATCCAGCAACGGATTTACAGTTTCCCCAAGGTTTTGATATATAACTCTTAATGTTCTTCCTAATGCCGTTTTTTCTAATGCTGGCCAATGACTGTTTCGAACACAATCTTTTACCAATTGGTGATGCCTTATCCCGATTAAATCATCAGGGCCCTGAAGCATACATCTCCAAAAAATAAACAAAGCTTGATTAGCTGCTTGCTGACCAATTTGAGGATCTCCATACGAAACAATACCCGCTACAAATTGCCATACTAAATTATATCGAGGTTCAAAAAGATGGTTATTTATTGATACTAATGCTTTATCTATTTTTTCTTTCACAGCTGATCCTAGAATTTCAACTAAATATAACGCTGCGAAATATTCACGATAGGTATGATGTTTGTAGTGAAAATCAAAAACGCCACCATGACTATCATAATACCCAAATCCAAAATAATCGACGGCATCCTCTAACTCAACGTTTCGGTCAATTTCTTCTATTATTAATGCGTCTTGATTGAACATCTGTCGGTAAGCTGATTGACGTAATGCTTGTAATTCGAAGAAAGTTCTTCTATAGGCCTTTCCCTCAGTCACGCTTGTTTCTGGCATTTTTTCATGCTTAATTAAATAACCTTGCAAACGCGCCGATACAAATAACCGGTACAAACTTGCTTTAGATAGAGGTTGTCCATCACTCCACATTGTTTCAGTGTTGGGATTGGCTAGCCATCTCTTAAAATGTGGCTGTAATGCCTCACATAATAAATAACACTCCATTGGTGTTCCAATTAAATCAACCATTTGTTGGCTTTCTGTTTTGGCAAGATAATCACAAATAGGAGAAGAAAATTTACTATCTCCAAAATATTTATGAACAAATTCTTTAATATCTTCAAATTTAAAACGACTTAAAGAAACTATTTGGTAATGCGTCAAAGACAAGCTACCTCTATCACTCCCGCGTGTTGTCACTAATAAGTTTCGATATGAAAAAATCTCTTTTATCAGTGCTTGGTACTCTTCTCTTTGTTGCTTTTTGACTTCATCCCAAGCATCCAAAATAAGTAGCATCCTATTATTTTTAAATGCGTACTCTAGCACGGCTTGTTGCCATAAATTCAGTGGAGGATTTTGATATTGAATAATAACTTCAAGTAAAGATTGTTTATTAGCAAACTTTCTCATTTTATTCAACTTTATTTTTTGAACCCAAACAAAATCATCCATTGTTTTAGAAGCTATCCACTGCGATTTTAGCTTGCCAATAAAGCTCGTTTTCCCAGCTCCTTCTGGCGCTTCTAAAATTAAAGGAGCTGGCATTTCAGATAGATCTTTTGTCAGTTGAACTCGGGTCTGTTTTGTTTCTCGCGGCTGATATACTTGTGGTTTAAGATCCAAGTCTGATCCGCTATATTCAACCATCAAGTCAGTATCTGAAACTTCGGCACAAGTAAGCCGAGTTGTAGCAAGACTCTCTAAAGTATCTCTCGAAGTGAGAAAAAGCACTTTTGACTGTTTTTTTAAAGAGTCGAGGAGGTGTTTCGGTAGTTGCTGAGACTTATTATCCGGATCTAGGATCACTAACAGTAAACCAGAGGGGTCGGAATCTTCTTTTTTCAGTGAACCGTCTGTCTTATCATTCTGTTTTTTTGCAATATATTCACCAAAGTTAAAATTGTTTTTTTCACTCTCTTTGATTAAGTCTTCTATCCGAATACTGATTGCACTCACATAATTCTTTCGTATTACTTCGACCATACGACTGGAGGTGACACCCTTCCCCGGATTAATCGCACAGAAAAAAGGTCGTATCACCTGTAACAGAGTGCCTAGTGAATACAATGGTACATATTGAACGATTTCAGGCTCAATGTAAAAATCAGCATCATTAGAGACGACTTGCTTTCTAGTCCTAGGGTCCGTGTGAGCATGAACAATAATGTCCGATAAAAAACCTGGTTTACCAGCTACTGGACCAACGTTTTTAAGTAAATTTTCGAGTAAAACTGTTTTTTTCCCTATTTGAACATCCACACCTCCTCCACAATATTCTTTAAGGGTTTGGCTGACTTCTTCTTGGCTTAAAAAATCAACCCTGAATAACAAATAATCTTTATCTGATATTAAGGTATTAATCAGAGGCAGTTGTTCATCCTTAATAACCAAAATGAGCTTCTTTCGATGTTTTATTGCGTGTTGTAAATAAGATTGGACTTCAGAAAGATTTTCATTTCCAAGTTTGCAAATACCATCTAATACAACTGTGCGAAGTCCTTTCTCCTCAAAAGCTGAAAATTGTGATGAGGATCTTTCTGTATTCTGAAGATCAATATATAAAAATTCTCCTAAGACCATTTCACCGCGTTGGATTTTTTCACGAAAGTATTGACACAGAAAATAGGTTCTTCCAGACTGTTCTGGCCCACTCATGACAAGTATATTTTTTTCGTTTGAAATCAATGTTTGATATTCTTCAGAGAACCGTTCCTTCACTGTTGATCTATTTATAACTACACGTGGGCCACACAAGGTTTGACGAAGCATGAAATTGGTCTCACCTATTTGTGCCCCTAAGACTAAATAGCTTTTCTTTGCCCTTTCTAATAAATCTAATACGACAACATCCGTCAACGAAGTGGATCCTGTTTTGGCGCGCAACCATTTATGGATTACAAATCTAAACGCATAATAAATTGAGTCCGAGTTTGCGTGTGGGTATAGAGTATTAACTAGCGTTTTATTGCTCTTCTCCATTTCATCGATATGCTCTTCGCCTAATCGAAAAGATACCTCTCTTAAAAAAGCTTTTATTATCTGCTCTTTCTCAACATTCGATCTTGGGTCTTGCAATAGAGAAGGGGTATTACTAAGCAGTCCGGAAAATAATTTATTTCTGAAGTCAACCTGTGCGCGCTCACCTGGAGTTTTTAATGGAAATTTCCGAGAATAAATGCCTGTACCGTCTATAAAGTCACGTGTCAGATGTTTTGGATTTCCCTCAAAACACTCATTAAACCCAGGTACCTTTTCACACAACTTTCGGTTTGAAAACAAAACAAATTCAGGTTGCGCATCAATTTCTATTTCTGGTGTTCCAGATACACTTAGATTTCTTTTAAAACGAATCCAATCTTCCAGGTACTCATACAGAGTAAATACATCTGTGCTAGAGACTAAACATTCTCCACTGGCTAAAGTCATCTGGGCTTTGCCAGATTTATTATAAAAATTACCTGGTAGAAGCATGCTTGTTTTTTCATATCCATGTTTGCTTTGTATATAAACAATTCTCGTTATCTTTTGAGTTTCACGGTTTGCATATTGGATTTTAATATCATCCCACTTTAGAAGTTCTCCTACTTCAGTTTGAATTTCAAAGTGCGCTTGATCTTGAATAGCTTTTAACATGTAATGGATAGCTACCTCACCCTGATAAAAACCCCCTGCTAATCCTGGAAGCAGATCTTCTCTTTTCGATTGTTCATCTATAGTTGGAGTAAAAACGTTTGGAAGCTGTAGAGGTGCTGCCACTCTTCCTGATGCAACAGTAGTCGTAGAACCAACACTGTTAAACCCCAGACCTTGCTCAGCAGTCAGTGGAATCAATTTAACAAAATGACAATGTCCATCATGTGCGACATGATACTCATGCTCTCCATGGTGAGCTGTTACATGCCATATTCTTCTAAAGTCATTCCTATCATGGATAATGATTTTACCTTGAAGTTTTTTTGCTGCTATATCAACCATCGAGGTATTTTCTTCCCCTTTAAAACTTCTTTGAAAACTCACCCATCCTCGTCTAGCATAATATTCTCGGATATATTGCTCATAGATATTTCTATCAAGGCAGTATTGTTCTAAAGCGGCTTCATACGGCGCAAGCAATAACAATCTTTGCTCTAAGTATGCCGGATATCCAATTTGATTTTGATGCTCAGGTTTTTTAAAATACGCATCTAATTCCTCTAATGATAAATATTCTCCTTCATTTTTACCCAATGCCTTATTACACTCCGAAACAGCGCCTCTCATTTGCTCGTGAGCATCCAAATAGGAGTTAACGATATCTTTCAGCAGGTGTGTATGCATTACTTTTGGTAATGCAAATCTTGGAAGTTCTACTCCTTCGCCTGATGCTAATAGAGCATAAGCCTGAGCCTCTAGCTGTGCTTTTTCAGCTTTTTCCTGCAAAGCATCGGCAATCCCAAATAACTCGATGATTCGACTTACAAGTTTAGCGTCTACTTCATCATTCAAATTCATATATACAGCCGTTAAAGCAGCTGCATGTCTAATTTCTGGCGCAAGTAATTTTCGAAACTCAATTAATCCCGAATTTTCTAAAGCAAAATTCACGAGTTCTTGGCGATTCTGATTAATCGCAATATCGAAACATTCCCATCCATTCTGAAGGGCTTGTTGTTCTTCAACTCTAAACATGATAGTTCTTCCTCAAAAGTATCATTTTTTAAACTGCAAAAGTAATCGCAGCGTTTGATTGTCGATGCGGTACTCAATGAGATAGTTTGTATACAATCAATGAGTTACACCAAGGCAGCATTGTGAGATCAAAATGACCCCTGATGTCAAATTTATCATAAAAGCAGAATCAATTATTTAATTTCTACATGTCGTCCACTCATTTTAACATTCTTGATCAAATCAATAGAACATTTATAAGGGTACGCAATAAGAGCACCTTAATTTTGGGGTTTGAGTGCGCATTTTGCGTCCATAAACTTATAATATTATTTTTCTCGATTGAACTATTATTATTGGCCCATTCGGGGTATGCCCATCCAATTCGTCAACAAATAATAGATTTTCATCTAGTAGTGAAGAGGGAATAATGGGGAATAATTAGGCGTGTCAGCTGACATCAATGTTTATTCCAGTATGAGCATTGTCGTCGAGATGTTCAAAAATGATATCAAACAGCCTTTCGTGAAAATTACTTTAGCCAGAATCGCCAAACAATGTTGTAAGCCTTTAGTATTCGAGTACACGATTTACCATTTGTGATCAAACCTAATGAAGCCAATCAATATTATCATAATGTGGTTTTGAAAATTTGGCAGAGGGGGATAGTACGAGAAGTGTTAGGAGGTTTCGTTCATAGTAGCATCCCAGTATTGTTCATCCCGGATAGAACGCAAATAAATCAAAGTCTAAGATGTTAACCTTGAAAATTATTTGACTTATCCAGCAAAATTATTTACATTATCTTTCCTGGATCCAGAATGAGTTTACATTCGGTGGATCTAAACTTGAGCGCCGAGGGGAAATCATGCTCTCCACAACGCCTGCAGCTCCAACTACCGAGGCAGAAATGCCAACCTTAGAATCCTATGCACAATGGTTCGAGAGGTTTGAGCGAGTGTTTCATGCTTGGAATAACCCCACGTTTCCAAAGGATAAAATTTCAGGTTATCAGCTATATCTTCTGGATGCGGGTCAATTTAATGCCAACTTTGAGCTTCCTGAACTCCTTCGATTACAGTATCCGCTGACTCCCTTTATCCCAACTGCAAGACATACCTATATTCGTTCGAGTGACACTTGGGCCATG
>JABDFC010000007.1 GCA_013286785.1 Gammaproteobacteria bacterium | reverse complement strand
GTCCGCTGAAGCAGAATTATATCGGGAATCAGATTTACTGATCTTGAGTGGAAAAAGACTCCTCTCGAAAGAACTCCGATGGCTCGTGAATGGCCATCACTATATTATTGTTAATAAGCTTCCGATCAAAGACGCTCAAGATCGAATCGTTGGAATTTTAGGCATTCACCAAGATGTGACAGAATTCGAAAACTTTAAATCTGAAGATATTACATCATCGGGAGACGAATTAGATCCCAACCCTCTTCTAAGAGAAAGCGAGCAAGAAATTTTCTACACGCTGAGAAATATCTCGGATACGCAACTAACACACCGAGAAGTAGAATGCTTAAGTTTATGGCTCAGTGGCTATTCTATCAAAGAGTCTTCCTATTGCTTAGATATTTCTCATAAAAGTATCGAAGCTTATCGAAAAAGCATTAAAGATAAGATGGGCGTACATCATAAATACCAGCTCATCGAGTTAATGGAAGTCAAAGGTGTTTTCCATCTATTTTTATCTCTGGCAAAAATCATCCAAGCAAAAGTAAAAAGTACAATTAATCACTGAGATCCTTATGTTTATGAGAAAAATTTTTGGAAACTACTAGTCATTTTTATCTCAAGTGCAGAAACCACCGCTTTCACTCGCGACTGTCGACCCAGCTGGGAAAACGCGGGGACTAATGGATCTGCCAACTTTGGCTCAGGACCGTTTCTTGCCAATCCTCGAGTTCCCGTTACCATCATAACCGAACTCTCAGATTGCGTACGATGTACAGGAGACACTGGGCAAGAAGAGATACTATCAGTGTCACTTCCACTATTTGTAAAGGCACTAAAAAGTAATGGTGTATGACAAGAAGCTTCATTGGGAGAGGCAATATCGCTTTTTTGTCTCATATCGTTGCCGTGGAAAGATTTTGTACTGACAGAACCTAGGACCGGGGATGTTACTTCTACGCGCATATCAAGGTGACCTCTCATGGTGTCAGAGAAAAATCTGAATCGTCTCTTCCAAGAGGAACTGGTTTGTGGCTCATCAGTAGCACTTATTTTTATCCCAAACCCACGGCCTGTCGCTGAATCATCTGTCTCAGATTCGCCAATACTAGACTGAGATAAATAATATTTACATAATCGCCTTATATATTGTTCACACTCACGTCTATAAGTAGCATTGTTTTGCATTTGATCGATAAATTCTTGCAACGCAAAAGCATAGGCGTATTGATCAGGAAGCGGAGCATGCCCATGCATTACAATGCTACACTCAACAAACTTCGCCATTAGATTTGCATTAAACATCACTGCCACTGATATTTTATCTTGAGAGGTAAATATACTGATTGACGAACGAATAATCACAAGTCTATTTCTAAAATTCGGATCTTCCCACAAGAGTTTTGCCAGACAATTGCGACCTCGTTCAGGAAATTGACCAAGACATCGCTCAATCAACGACTCGTCACTCACCAAATAAATATTTGGATTTCTCTTTAACACTTTTCTTAAATCATTGACAATTTCATGGAAAACAGCATCGGAAAATGCAGCACCAAAGTATTCAGCCGCGTTACAAAACAGAATCGCTGTTGGTTTTATACTTTCCTGCATCTTTTTTATTTTACGAGAAATAGATCCTTCCCCCCATATTATGACTCGACCTTCAAAGACTTTATCCAATAGCGCTTGAGTGTGAACACCAAAAAATAATACCTGATCTGGTAGTATATTTGGAGCTCTGTCATACCAAATAGACAACGCATCGGCAACCACTTTAGAATATTCAAAATGGCCTCTTGGGTGAGCATAGTCAACAAAAGCTCGAGTTTTAACTAATGAATTCGTTAATGTATCAGAATCTTCAATTTCATATCTGTGTTCAAAAGAGGCTACGGACATAATGTCTGAAAATTCATAATCATCCGAACTCATATGTCGGTAATTATAGAAAATGACTTCAAAAGATAATAATGAGATGATCTTGATGAAATCGAGCTGACGCCCAATCAGAACTGAGTCTCTGTTTACAACGCTTTGCTCAACAACATTACTGAGCAACCCCCTTAATTCAACACTAAAATTATCAGCAATTCCATTAATAACCAGCTGCTCTTCCCATCTGGGGAATGCAACAGAAACCCCGTAAAAAATAGTTACATGTGCATTCCTTAAATAGACCATAATAGAACGAACGACTTGCAGAAGATCTGCAGATTTCGTTCGCAATATTATTGCACCATCAGGAGTCATAGGCTGCAAGAAGATCTGGTATTGAAAATCCAATAAATCAGCCAGAAAATTTTGTATGGCACATTCATAATCTGGTTTAACTATGGCTTTAAATCGGTCTAAAGTTGATCTCCCATGTGCTGAGATTAAGACATGTGCCCGTTGGGATCTTATTGCAATTCTCTCCCAATAAATCTGCATAAGGAGTGCATATTTTTCGCGAGGAAGTACCATCGTTGCTTTTCTTTCTTGCAAATAAACTGGTAATGGGGATTCTTGGCCGTCAGAATGAGTTGATAACGTTGGGCTCAAAGTGTCCCTCAAAGAAGGCAATGGGGATGAAGGAAGGTGCGTATCTACCATTAGCATGCCGTTCAACCTTTCAATTTCATCTAACAATTCTTTTAAATAGTTGATTCCTTCACCACAAGTAATGCGTAATATACCTGATTTGGGATCACCTCCAAAATATTGATAAGGGGTTATTACATAACCCAGCGTAACCAATAAGTAATACGCAATTGCCTCGTCTGTATCTAAGATATCTCCTTTCAGTCCAATTTCTCTTAATCTCTGTTGTATTCGAGGATCTGTGACCTTAAAATCAAGAAAACGGCTGAAATTCGCTCGGACATAAAAGCCACCTTGTACTCTCTGAATGTTCCCAAAAGCATCCCGGACTTCCATACCCATTTTAATTAATCGATTTTCAACATACCGAACCTGACCTTCATAAAATTGACTCAAAAAAATTATTTTTTCATCCATCAAGCGAGCGTTTAAGTGACAAAGCGCATCAGCATATGCCACCTGCAACGGAAACGGTAGATCTCCTATCTTTTCGCCTTCTCTTTTTAATTCGGCCATCCGTCTTTCATTAAACCCGATAGCGACCCCCATTCTTGCTCCAGCACCACTAAACCCTTTGGTCGCAGATCGTATCACAAGAACACGATCTAAAATTTTACGATAAAAATCTTGCTCAATTTGCAATACAGTGCCTGAATATAGCCGTTCAATATCCGCCAATTTCTTATAAAGAATTTCAATCAAATAGAGTGTGCCATTGTATGCCATCTCTGCATAGGCACCATCTTCGACCAACCAAAATTCTTTCCCCTCTAATATCCACGGTCTAATTTGCTCAAAAATATGATCCCAATCTGATTCCGACAGTATTTCGCCAGTAGGGTTTCCGGGGTTACAAATTAAAATAACGTTAATTGGTTTATCCAGTTTTCTGTCGATCGCTTGCACAGCCTCTGCAAAAGTCACCTCTTTCTCATTACTTTTATCTCGCAGAACATCATACTCAACGTAAGTATTCTGACCTTGCTTATGCAATGGATAATGAACTCTCCTTAATAAAACTGATCCCGCCGAACGTTTACCTAACAGGAGATACAATATCTCACTGGCTCCAATGGAAAAGAGAATGTTTTTAGCTTGTATCGATGGCGTCTCTCCAAAAACCAGAGGAACACTATAAAATTGTCTAAACCCTTGGGCAGCTTGTTCATGAGGGTTTCTACCAATTCTTGCATTGGCTTGGGTAATTCTAGTTGTTAAGCCACGTATTCTTTCATGCAGCCCTGCTTCCATTGCTTTTGATCCGATATCTTTTTTACTGACATCATCCATTGCGCACAATACACGTTGGATTGTTGCGGCCTCCTGTCCTTCTGCTTCCCAAAGTTGCTTAGCTGCCACACACATACCATAGTCTATGGGAGCAGTAGGATGCCCCATGTTAAAAAATTTAACCTTCCTCTTCCTATTATTACGATATTCTAACCCCCAGGCATTCTGTAACATCATTCGATCACACCCACCTGCTGGTGCCCCAGTGGGATCATTTAAATCGGCTCCTTTTCGATACATGCCGCCAGTCTCCCAAAATTCCTACAGGTATACAGTATCATATCTTCAAATCTAATTTGTAGGTTTCTGTTATTTATCTTGAAGCATCACCTCTGTCAACTAGGGTTTTCCCTAGGTTTATTCCATAGGAAATAACCAGCAAAAGAATTTTTATATCTCAACTCAGTATATCGAGCAGCATAGAGAGTATCAAAGCGTTATTGCCAAACTTACCTCTCTTGTGATTATAAGTAATATTTTTCAGATAACGTTCGAACGAATTAATAGGGAAGTTCCCATATGACAAAACAACTAACATCCAGTACAGTTAAGGGCTAAAAATCAAAAAATTTAAGGAGTTATTTTATGAGCGAGGCAAACCTATTCAATATTAACTTTAAATTAAAGGATTTCACACACCGATTAGAACTATGTGAAGCACGAATAAATACATTAGAGAGTAACGCTCCACATCAGAATGAGCTGAACTTAAAACAGTATTTAAAACATTTTGCTGAAAATTTGGTTAATTTCTTAAGAGAAAGCAGTGGCCACATTAACACTGAACTGCCAATTCTCGAAAAAGAGCTTGACGCCTGTAATAGCGCAACACATAAAATAACTGTTCTATCCAATCAAATTCAATCACTTAAAATCCAATTATTAACAAAACAGAACTATGCCAACGAGATTAAACACACAGATATTTTGTATATTTATTGGCACTCCATGGATGAATTAAACGAGTTGGTAAAATTATCGCAATGCTTGGAGTTTTTAGAGAAAGAAATTAGCAAGTTAGAAGCTGCCGAACTAAAGTTCAACTCGTCACCCTGGATGGGAAACAGCACTTATAATATCACCAACAATAGTTTCAAAGCAACCATATAAAAGATATCTAAAGCTACCGCCAAAAAAAAGCCCAGGTTGATGTATCTGGGCTGATAAACTTAGAAGAAGTCATTTTTATTATGAGACCTCACCATGCGATTTTTGAGAGTTAAAATCGATAAGTGAGGCCAAGGTTCGCTGAGTGCGATTCGATCCTTCTTCCCGTATAGTTTAGTTTTTCAGTTGAAAAATAACGATATTCTACATTTAAACCAACTTTGTCATTCAGGGCAAACCGAACCCCTGCAATACCTTGATAAGAAAGTACCGTACTGTGCCCTTGGTTTTGAACTTGCAGCGGATTAAAGTTAGCTCTGACACTCGAAAAACCTACACCTCCTGCAACATAGGGCGCGACTGGATAGGTCGCAAAGTGACCTTCAAACGGCAAACCCAAATAAAAGTTTCCCAGCGTTGAAATTAAATTTAAGTGTCCTGAACTGGATCCAGTTGTATAATGCGCTCTCGAATAAGAAGGTTCAAATTCAACTCTAAAAATAGAAAATTGACTCCCAATCGCGACTCTAAACCCCGGATTGGTGTGAAAATGAGTGTCCTCTTGCATTGCGCTTCTTTTCCAACTCTGAATCTTAGATATTCCTACTCCTATCGAAGCGTAAGGACCGTCCCCAGGATGACAAACTTCTTCGGCAAGGATGTCCTCGGTTGTCATCATAATGATTGCGACACACAAACGACGCATACCTTTATTCATAAAAAATCTCCTCCTCAATGTTCCTGAGATCGAAACAAAGTGAATAATTTTCATATCTATAATGGCTATTTTTTAGCTTCCTTAACCAGGTCTTTGACTTTAGATTTGATTTCTTTCCATCTTTCACGAGATTTTAGGCTGCTTCCCCTTTTTTTTATTTTGTCACCCAGGGAGTGAATAACCTCACTCATTTTTTGGCCAGCATCCACATGCTTCTTTTTTAAGGTTTCCCCTGCTTTCTCTAATTTTTTTCCAGCTTCTTTAGCGGTTCGATGAGCTTTTGTGGTTATCGACATAAAATTCTCCCATTCCATTAACCTATCTGTATTTATCCTAACAAATATTATTCAACTGGAAAACTAGGAATTTCCCTATTCGCCACATTCATTTATCATGTTTTAAGTTGTATTATTACCATATCTAGTGCTAAAATAATAACTTGGTTCCTTGCTATTACGGCTAATGGGCGATGCCTCATAAAAATATCTATATCATGACAGTAAACTAAAGGCTATTGTCTTTGTATGAATGCAAAAACAACTGGGATAATTCTTAAACCACTCGAACAACCGGAGATTGTGACATATGCAATTAGCCACTTCGCCTTACAAGGCACACTGACACAAGCCAATGAAGGCTACCTCTATTTAAAGATAGATGACCACTTTATTACCAGTCTCTTCCCACTGTTAAACACCAAGCAAAAACAATTGCCACCCTATTTTTCGGATCCCTATAACATCGGGGCTCATATATCGGTTATCTACCAAGATGAACTGTCCACGCCATTCGAAGTGAATGAACTTGGGTCCCTTTATCTTTTTAATATCCTTGGGCTGTATTCAGCTCAGATTGACACAAACCTTTTTTTTATATTATTGGTAGAATCTAATGAACTCGTTACAATCAGAAAGAAATATGGCTTTTCTGATACACCAGTCTATCATGGCATAGCGGTAGATTGGCATATTACAATTGCAAAAGGCCTTTGATTTTTTAGGTTATTGTCATCATTTTTTATAATCCACACGTTGACACAATTAAAAAGAGGTGATACATTGAGCCACACTGTGTCATCACTTCAATTTAGCGTTTAAATCGCGGGTTTTTTCAAGAGAAAGGTGAATATGAGTCTGTTAATTTTTTTAAATGGCTGCAGTTCTGCTGGAAAAACGTCTATCGCTCACAGTATTCAGCACTTAAGTGATACTCCATGGCTTCGTCTTGGGCTCGATATATTTATTGACATGGTCCCTGATAAATTTATTGGATTTGGAGAGCAAGCCAAAAACGGTTATTTCTCTTTCACTCCGAGAAAAAACGAACGTGGATCTTTGATACAAATAGAAAATGGTCCTTTAGGTGAAAAGTTCTTTGATTCAGCGCCCGCCATTGCCCAATTACTGGCTGATCAAGGTAACAACCTGATCATCGACGAAGTGTTATTCGGAAATGAAATCCTAAAGTCCTATGTGTATCACTTAAATTCACACACCGTATATTTTGTTGGGGTCTTTTGTGATCTCAAAAGTTTGCAGGAACGTGAAATTTTAAGAAGAGATCGAGCTATTGGTCTTGCAAATGATCAAATAGACCGTGTTCATGATGGAATCCGAGAATATGATCTTAAAGTGGACTCTACTCATACTTCCCCTTTTGTTAACGCTCACAAAATAATTGAGTTCATTGCTCAAAATCCCACCCCTGTTGGATTCCACAACATGAGAAAATTTGTTCAATAATGGAAATTTCATTCAAACCTCTGCTTGAATCTCATTTTCCGTTGCTCCTCAAATGGCTTGAGAAACCTCATGTAAAAACTTGGTGGGACCCAGATATCCTGTGGACAGAAGAACAAATTCGAAATAAGTACCGCAGTTATGTGCAGGGATATAAACTTGAGAATGGCGTCGTTAAAACCATTCATGCGTTTATCATCGAAGCTGATGATCACCCTATTGGTTATATTCAAGTCTACAATGCCTATGACTTTCCCAGAAGCTCACCATTAAGCGATTTACCTGAATATTTGGCAGCTTTTGATATATTAATCGGAGATCAAGAATATCTTAGTAAAGGAATAGGATCTCTCGCTCTCACACTTTTTTGGGGAACGTTTTTTAAGGGAAACTATCAAGCGGTCTTTGCGGATCCCGATCGACGCAACATTGCTGCTATTCGTGCTTACGAGAAGGCCGGCTTTAAAAAAATGAAGGAAAATCCTGCAACTAACGAAACTTGGATGCTAAAAGACTTATCCTAACCAGAACTCTATCAATTAAATTTACCCCATATTTTCAGTTAAATTTGTGTTTAAATTCTTTTCCACCTAAAATCATTTTTCCGGAAAAAACTTTAACAAAGGGTGACACCCATAAATGAAAGTTAAAAAACTTGCTTCCTGTGCCCCCTGCTGTTTGCATGATACTTGTTTTCCGGTGGAATCAGATCCAATGAAGTTCAAATGCTAGATAATAAAGGCTATCGGCCAGATCACAATTCACAACACACCATTGGCTTAATGAATGATAAGGATTAGTTAATGAACACTCCCATTCGAATCGGTGTTATCGGAGGCAATTTTGCATCATCCGTTCATGTGCCTGCCTTTAAATCAGATCCTCGTTGCCAAATCAATGGGATTGTGGCTTCCAGTGCCGAACGATCAGAAAAATTAGCCACAGAACACCGACTTCCTAAGATCTATGGGCACTGGAAAGAGATCATCGACGACAAAGAAATTGATGCAGTCACTATCGCAGTCCCACCATCCCTACAGCCTGATATTGCCATTGCGGCCTTTGCAAATGGAAAAGCTGTTTTCGGTGAAAAACCCTTAGCAGCCACCTTAGAGCAAGCACAAAAAATGCACCAAGCGGCTCTCAACGCTTCTACAGCTCATTTAGTGAATTTTAACTTAGCCGCTTTAGCTCCTTGGATCAAAGTCAAAGAAATTATCGATACAGGCGGCATTGGGCGTTTGTCTCACATCGTTGTGCAATACATCAGTGAAACACCACCTAACCTACTAATTAACAGTTGGAGAGCTAATAAAGGGCAAGGCTCTGGTACGTTATATGATATTTTAAGTCATTTTTTTCACGCATTAGAATGGTATGCGGGTCCCGTGAATCGTTTAAGCGCTAGCCTGTTTTCAACACTCAAAAATAATCCTAATGGCGATACCTTTGATATTATCGGCTTAGAATTTGCATCCGGAATTCCAGCCAGTATTACGGTCAGTCGGACGACCTTATTTGGAATGGGTTATAGAATCGAGTTTTCCGGAGAAGAAGGCACTTTAATTTTAGCATGCTCAACCAAAGATATTCGAGGTTTTCAATTATTCCTGGGAACACGCAAGAGTAAGCAATTAGAATTGATTTCGGCACTAGAAAAACCAAACGAAAACCCATTACAAAGCCGAATTGAAGCAGTCTCCATACTGGCAACAAGATTCTTGGACTGGATCGAAACCGGTATACCCGAAGTCCCTAGTTTTGAGGAAGGTTTAAGAGTGCAAAGATTACTCGATGCCGCCTATCGCTCAAATGAACAAGCAAAATGGGTGACAGTGTAGTTGAATTTAAATCACTCATTCGACTCTTCAATTAGGTATATTATTCTACGAAAAAGTTATCTAGTTTCCAACCAATTTGCTCATAATAAACAGGATCATCTTCAATTCGACTCTCAATGAGCTTTTTTGAGTGCCAAGAAAAATGCAATTGATATTGATGGCCGCCGTATGACAACAGCAGTTGGGCTTATTTTGACGATTGGCAGCGGTTGGGAAGGATTAAACGCAAGTCTGAAATAGCCATTCAAAAATGCTGCTTGCACGTATCATAGTGATTGCTTTCATCATTGGGGTCTTGGTTTTCACCGGGATTTCTTTTTGACAAGTCAACACTTTCTCCTATTAAGATTATTTTTGCTCTAAGTGTTTATTTCTATTGATTAGGCACCTTTTAAGGTAGGTTTAGCTTCTATGTCTTCGAACGGTTGAACTCCTGCACCAGACTCTTCTGCATTCATCGCAATATGAAGCGTTGCCAACTGTATTTTATCATCGGTAACTCTTGCTTGTGCAGAAGCCAACCCACGTATGACAGAAAATAAAACGTCTGATTTCTTGCCAGTTGTACCATGTGTATTGCCTGCAGATTCTTCAGCACCAGCTTGTTCTGCCATTACAAGCCTATAATTGTCCTGTGCTGCAGTGAGTGCCTGTTCATGTTCTTCCAACTGTATTTCTAATGCAGCAAGCTGCTCAGCCAAGCTTTTTGCACTTACCGCCATAGTTTATGCTCCTACCCAATACATATAATAACAAACATACTATCAGTTAAGAATCACCCTTTCAATAGTCATCATTATCGAAGGTAACGCCTTAATTTCTCACATTATTTTAAATCTAGCCTTTCCCTCGAACCAACCTCATCCCTTAATGACCTGAACACTTTCAAATCGCCGTTCGTCTAGATATAACCCGATATTTTTTTAGTAAAAAAAGCATATGAAAGCTCACTTTTGACTGATGGCTAAAGGGTAATTTGACAAGTCTAAACTAAAACCGGATAATTTATGAATCAATCTTTATACTAGAGCCAGTTCCATATGGTAAATTCCTATAAAATAAGAGCAGGAAGGCCAGAGGATGCAGAGGAAATGACTCGGCTTGCTTTTCGTTCAAAAGCATATTGGGGTTACCCCGATGAATGGCTTAGTGCTTGGAATGAGGAGTTAACAGTTACTGTCGAATTGCTAAAAAATTCGATTTCTTGTGTTGTGGAATCTAACGGAAAAATAATTGCTTTTTGGAATCGTCCCGTAATCGAAACAGAAGAAGTTACTGCTGGTTTATTATCGGTTGCACCGGAGTATATAAGGCAAGGATACGGTCGAATGTTATGGAAATCCATCAAACAGGAAGCTTTAAACCGAGGTATTTCCTCTTTCACCATCGAAGCCGATCCAAATGCTTTACCCTTTTATTTGAAGTTAGGCGCGAGTGTCATTAGAGAACAAGAATCAAAATTGATCCCAGGAAGAATTCTGCCGGTTGTACGCTTTAAATTTTGAATATTCAAACGAAAATGAGTTGCTAAAATGTAAGCAGAGAATGTCAATCACTCATAACGGTTAAAGATTTATAAAACGATCCAGTATCTGTTTCATATTTTGATTAATCGCTTCCGTTCGCTCCTGCTCTAGTTGAACACGCGTTTGAGTAAAACGACTGGGCTCTAAATCCTGCGGACAGGCAGCAAGTAATTGCTTAATCCCAGGAGCTGTTATTTCGAGGTGGCATTGGAATCCATAAGCATAAGGGCTATAGCGAACAATTTGCCTAGGACAACCCTCACTTGTCGCAAGGACCACAGATCCACTCGTCAAACCAGGCATATCATTGTGCCAATGGATAACCCCAAAGGTTGAAGGCATGCCCTCTAACAGGGGATCTGTCCTGCCAGCTTCTGTTAATTCGATGGGATAAAACCCAATTTCTTTTTCTGGACTTCGCTCCGTTCTTCCTCCAAATGCTTCACCAATAAGCTGAGCTCCCAAGCAAAACCCCAGGATCTTTTTCTTCGCTTGAATCGATTGTTGAATGAGTGTGATTTCATCTGCCAGGTATGGGTAATGTTCAATTTCTATGGGGCTTTGCGGACCTCCCATAACAATTAAGAGATCATGATAACCTGCGTTTAGGCAATTTTCTCCTTGATAGGGTTTGCAGATTTGAAAATCGAAGTTTTGATTTTTGGCCCAATCCTGAATGACACCTGGGGTTTCAAAGTCGGCATGAGTGATACACTGAATTTTCATAAAACCTTCCTTTTTTTTTATTTTACAAAATTAATGCAAAGGATTTCAAGTACACACACGGAACTAGGGGAGCCAGGTGTCAGACAGCAAGCTATTTTTCCAGTTCCTGACACCTTAGACTGCTAAAATTCCCTACTATAACTATAATTTGATCCATGAATTGCTCCAAAAATGGCAGCAAAAAAAGTGCTTAATAAGATAAAAAAATTCACAAGCGCCATTCGGCTTAATATGCTAGCTGTTTTACTAGCAAGCTCCTCTGTCATTTGAGCCGCTTTCTCTTTAGCATTTTGAAAAATCTGATACCATTCCTCAACTTTTTTATTAACTTCCTCGGGTTTTTCGCCGGTGGCTTGTATTAATTTATTAGCCAATTCTTTTTTTGTTTCTTCATAAGTTTTATCATCTGAATCTAGGTAAGCCTGAATAAGCTTGTTTAATTGGGTTTTAATGGCCTCACCTTCCTCGACATTTTTAGGGAGTAAAGCTCCCGCTTTTTCATTAATTTTATCAACAATCGGCTGTAAGTCAGGCACTGTGTTTTTTAATTTTCGAGAGGCTTCTGGAGACAGATTTGATACATACTGTAAACCTTTATCAACGATTGAAGGACCTTGGTTGAAACTGGATTTAGAAAATGAAATCACCGTTTCTAATATGCTCAAAGAACTGGTGAAGAGTGCGCCCATCGTAGTAAGCATCAGCAATAGTGAAATCAATGTAGAAATTCCAGCCACCATCGTACCATAAATAGCACTACGCATTTTAGATTCTGACGACGCAATACAACCTGCAATCCAACTTCCTAAATATACTGAAATTATCCCAACAAGCATAAACCAAAAAAAAGCAGTTGCACTCAGAGGCCGAATCATCTCTGGTTTAAACGAAAATATAGAAAGTCCTATTCCTGCACCCAGCAGATTTAACAACAACTCTGCCATTAATACTCCAAGCACACCAGAAAAAATAGCCCCCCAGGGCAAAGAAAAAGAATTAACTTGAAATCTTGAATTTTCGGTTTTATTGAATAGACTCATGAGAGATCTCCTTTTTAAAAATTAGGATTACTATTAGTCATATCATACAAACATTATTGTTGTCCATCCTTTACATTAGATCTTAATTTCTAGGGTTTTCCCTAAATGCTATACTAATTAATTTAAAGTAAAATAAAACTAAGCAACCTTATATCATCGAGTTTATTATGTCTAATGAAACAGTAGAGTCACTCATGAACGACTTGATCCAGCTCGACATTGATGCCTCCCATGCTTATAGCCAAGCGTTGGGAGTTATTAAAGAAAAAGAGTTCATTTTTCGATTATACTTACCCCTTCCTCCAGAAAGTTTTGATCTAGAAACACGACTGAATGATCTCTAATGTAAGGCAAAAAAGATCTTTTTTTGGGCAGCTAGCTAATCATAGGTAAGCCTTGTCCCGCTAGAGCCTAATATTGACACAAATAGTAGCTAAGTAATATTATAAATTTAATGAGTTAATAACCAGAGGTCCAGAATGTCGCATTTGCAATTGCGCATTGAACAAAACGACAGACAGGTCCGTATTCAAGGCCCATTAGATCTACATCATTTTCAACAAGCAAAAGAAATATTACAACAAATGAATGTCTCAGATAACAAAGCGATAATCATTGACTTGTCTGAAGTAACACGCCTTGATACTGCTGGAGCATTCCTCTTGCATAATTTATGTAATGCTACGAAACAACAGTTCAAGCTTGAGAATTTCAATCCAGAACATAAAGCACTTTTTGACCTGATAAACGGGATGAATCTTGCGTCCCCCCCTATAAAGAAGCGCTTATCGTCTTGGGCGCGAACAGTAATGCGTATTGGCAAAGCCACTATGGCTATCTGGCCCGCCACATATGAACTTGTTTCATTCATGGGACGGTCCTGGTTGATGCTAGTAAAGGCTTTAAAGCGCCCAACGAGTTTCCGCTTTGCTTCTATTACACATCATGTGGAAGCTATTGGCATTGATGCGATTCTAATTATTAGTTTAATTGCTTTCGTTATCAGCATTGTGCTTGCTTATCAAGGCCAAGTACAACTGAAGCCACTGGGGATGAAACAGTATACTGTCGATCTTATCGCGATTTCCGTATTACGAGAGATGGGCGTGTTACTTACAGCTATCATGATTGCAGGCCGTTCCGGTAGTGCTTTTACTGCAGAAATAGGTGCTATGAAAGTGCGCCAAGAGGTTGACGCACTGCGTTCAATTGGTTTCGATCCGTTTGAATTATTAGTATTGCCTCGCCTGATCGCTTTGGTAATTGCTCTGCCATTGCTGACACTACTCGCCGATATCATGGGCTTGTTTGGTGGTGCCATGATATCGCTGTCGCTTATAGATATGGCTCTACCGGAATATCTCGAACGCGCGCGTCATGCTGTAACTTGGAAGGATTTTCTAGTAGGCATGATTAAAGCCCCCGTATTCGCATTCGTAATTGCGCAAGTAGGCTGCATGCATGGACTGAAAGTGTCTGGTTCGTCAGAGAGCGTCGGCAAAGAAACAACTATCTCTGTTGTCAAATCGATCTTCCTAGTACTTATATTGGATGGACTATTTTCTATCTATTTTCAGAAGGTAGGATTATGACAACTAAAAATATGAAAAAAGAGGATATTATTTTGTCGGCAAAGAATGTCGTTAATAATTTTGGTAAACAGATAGTGCACAAGGGAATAAGCTTTGACATAGTACGCGGAGAAATCCTAGGTATCGCGGGTGGTTCTGGTTCAGGAAAATCTGTATTACTGAAAACCATGGCAGGGCTACACAAACCTAATAAAGGCAAGGTGCTAATCAACGGCAGACCTATAAGTAATATTGCATCTTTTGAATCCGCCTCGCTTTTAGGTGTATTATTTCAAGAAGGAGCTCTTTTCTCGTCACTAAGCGTTGAGCAGAACATTATGCTTCCACTACGAGAGTATACTTCATTAAACGAAGATGAACAGACTCAGTTGGCCCAGCTTAAGCTCGCACTGGTCGGGATGGACATGGAAACGGCTAATAAATATCCTGACGAATTATCTGGGGGGATGGCCAAACGTGTTGCTTTAGCGCGAGCACTTGCCATGGATCCATTGATTCTCTTTTTAGATGAGCCGACTTCCGGCTTAGATCCTATTAACGCCACTGGATTTGATGAATTGATTTGTAATCTTAACTGTAGCTTGCAAGTCACAGTAGTTATGGTGACACATGATTTAAATACTTTGTTTACTATTTGCAATCGTGTCGCTGTGTTAGTTGATAAGACAATTATTATAGATACGCTACCAAACCTACTGAAACGAGATCATCCGTGGATTCAAGAATTTTTCCATGGACCTCGGGGTCAGGGTGCATTAGTAGCTGCTAAAAATTATGCTAGAGGTGCAGATGGAAACTGATAAAAATTATTTTCTAGTTGGCCTGTTCGTCATTACCATGATTCTGACGGGGATTGGGTTTACTATATGGCTGACTTCCGCTGGTAAGGGCGACTATAATCATTATCGCATACGTTTCGCTGAATCGGTAAGTGGTTTGAATAATGAAAGTGCTGTCAAATTTCGTGGCGTTGATATTGGCAATGTAGAAAAAATCAGCATCGATCCAAAAAATTCAAAATTAATCCAAGTAAATATACGTGTTCTTAAATCTACACCCATTAAGACAGATACAACAGCCACATTAAAACTCTATGGCATCACTGGGGAGGTATATATTGAATTGAGTGGCGGCAGCCATGATACTCCAGAGCTAAAAGCAATAGGGAATGAACTTCCCGAGATTCAGGCCAAGCCGAGTAGCATTGATGCTATTTTGAATGGTTTGCCAATACTGCTGGAAAAAGCAAATCATGTGGCCAACCAGTTAAGTAAAATCTTCAGCGATGAGAATGTTCGGTCAGTAAACAGCATTGCCAGAAAGTTAGCCAAGCGCTATGGAGATTAAGAAGATCAATAAAAGAGTCGCAAGTAGTTTTCCTTGAAAAATAGGCGACCACGGAAATTCACAGTGAGATGGATATAATTGGCTTCGCGCACGAGAATGGACTTTGTGGAAGGCAATATTTGAGCAATGCCAAGTAGCGGATAAAATATGCATACAAAACTGTGTAATCTCCTCTACGATAAATTACCATAGTCCTTTCTCATCAGTTTTCGAGCAATAACTTTAAAAATATTGCTGTTTCTTTTCAGATCTTTCCGAAAAGCTGCTAGCAAAGCTTATGAAAGAATTATTTCTAAGATACGCAACAACAGTGATCAATTCAATACTATTGAAATCATCAAGAAGACCTGTCGCTTGTCGCGTTCTGCCCTCCAGCATTAGTTTATATGCTAAATTAGTTCCTTGTTCCTTATATAGAATCTAACCGTTTATTGTATGGCGACAGGTATGGGTTTATCATACTCGTAAAAAAGCCATATAGGACTCTAAACCATGATTCCTTCTGATATTACCCCTGCGCTTGCTCATAAGATTATCGCAGCACAATTTCCGGAATATGCTCATCTGCCCATTACCTCGGTTGAGAAGCAAGGCCATGACAATCGCACCTATCGATTAGGTAATGAAATGATGATTCGCATGCCAACAGCTGAGTCCTATGCATTAAAGGTACCGAAAGAACAACAGCTATTGCCAAAACTTGCACCATATTTAAGTGTCAGTATTCCCGCACCAATCAGGATGGGTGTACCATCTAATGATTACCCATACCCGTTTTCCATTTATAAATGGTTGGAAGGCACTAGCATTAACCTTCTGTCTCTTGCTAATGATAAATTGCCACAGCTCGCTTTTGATTTAGCGAAATTTTTAAAAGAATTGCAAAATATCACGGGTGTGCAGGGTCCTGGACCAGGTCAACATAATTGGTGGCGTGGTGATCATGTCAGTGTTTATGATAAAGGGGCTCTCGAACAAATTGGAGCTCTAGCAGGAATCATTGATACTGATAAAGCTATAAGCCTGTGGAAACGTGCTTGTCAAACAAAATGGATTAAGTCTCCGATATGGGTTCACGGGGATTTTGCCATAGGTAATATTTTGACTCAGAACGGTAAACTTTCTGCCATTATCGATTTTGGCGGCATGGCTTTAGGTGATCCAGCCTGTGATCTCGTGATCGCTTGGACTTTTCTGAATGGAAAAGCCCGTGATATCTTTATTCGAGAGATGAATTTAGATGAAGATACTTGGCTTCGCGCCCGAGGGTGGACTTTGTGGAAGGCAACCTTTGAACTATGCCAAATAGAGGATAAAAATAGCCAAAAAGGATTAGAACAAAAAAAAATTGTGTACGAGGTGCTTCATGAATGATCTAAACATATTTCCATCTGAGAAGTCAAAGGTATCAAGTCTAGATTTAGTATTAAATAATCCATTCATGAATATAGAATCTAGAGTTGACAGTTTTTTTACGGGTATTAGTAGGTAATTTTGTGAGAGTTGATATAAAAGCAGAATTATGGGAGAAGTTGCTCCCACCAAAAATCCTTCAACCATTCCAAAGAAGAATTACAGAAGGCAGTGCATCTGTTGCAGATCTTCCAATTCAGTTGATTTCACATTTACCATTACAAAATGCTGCTATAGAAAGAGAGGTCATTTTTCGATTATTCTCACCCCCTCCTCTACAAAATCTTGATCCAGAAACACAAGCTCATATAGATGCTGGAGACTGGTTACACATAGCAGCCTATTTAATAAAACTTCCAAATTCTCGTGTAGCAAACATTAGTTGCCGAATTTCAAAAGATCATCTGCTTATCTTTGGTGTCGATGTTAACGAGTCCTACCGAGGACGAGGCATTATGAAGTTATTGATGGCACACGTAATGGCAATTGCAGCAAGGCTTCGTTTGGCTGTTAAACTAACAGATGAAAGTCGTAGTTATCCGTCCTTTTTAGACGACGAAAAAAGGGATTCTCAGAATCTCGAAACAGTAAGAAAAATCCAGGATCTTATTGTTAAATTTAATATTGAATTTAGAAACCCCTATGACACTCTTGGGTTTCTACCTCTTGGTGGATGGGAACGTACGGCAAACGTTTCAAAAGTAGACTTAAAACCAATGTTTAAAAGTTTTTTAAGGAGAAATTCATTTGCGACAGTAAGCAGTGAGGAAAACCCTGAAAACAAATTAGGTCGTAGTAGAGCGTATTCTTTTTAGAAATGTTCAAGAAAAACTTGTCGCTTGTTTGGGCCAATCCTTCTATCTTATTTGAACTTTGGCAGATCACCAGTATTTATTGTTTTAGGCGTTAATGTCCCTAAAGGAGGAAGTTTTCCATGTATTTTGGGAGCAGACCAAACCATCGGTTTCGGTTTACTGGTTACTTGCATTGTTGTTGCAACTGCTGCAGATGAACTACCTTGTGTTCCGGTTGAAGTCGTAACCATGCTTGCTGATGTCTGAGCATGAGTAGCTACTGTTACGTAACTGCGTTTTGATTGGTTATCAGTTGTTTTGACAGCTTGCGTGCTTAAAGGCGGAAAATCTTCTTGTATCGCTGGAGCAGGTCTAGAAGTTGATTGTGGTTTTCTAGCTGTTTGTTTTATTGCTACAACTGCTGCATATGAGCGAACCAGTGTATCAGTTGGAGCTGCAGTCTTCGCGACAGTCGCCGCCACTGCTAATGCTGGAAAATTATCTGCTCCAACTGTTCCCTCTGTTGCAAGATGATAATCACGCAAACTGTGCATGATTTCTGGTTTAAACCAATCGATAATGACTGGCACTGCGCCATTATAAAAACCTGTCCCTATAGATTGCGCTTCAGCATCAACATAAATGGCAGCGATCAAGGCTTCTAAAACATCACTGAGCATCCCATCGGTAATCATAGCAGAAGAGAATATATATTTTTTTAATTGTAGTTTTTTAGCAATTTTTTCTTGTGTTTCACCAGATACCAGCTGATCAACCAATGGCGAAAAGAATGACTTATCAATAATCTTTGGATATTTACGTAATATATAATCAATGATTAGCATTCTTAAAATGGCATCACCCAAAAATTCTAATCGTTGGTAATTGTCTTTAGTATCCAAGCTTGAATGAATAAATGCCTGTTTTAAATGCACTAATGTTACAAAATCAGGTAAATGAAGATGGCGTTTTAACTCCAAAACATCCCTTTCATTAGTAGTAGCGTCAGATACTAATGAACCAGCATAAGTCTGTGATCTTCTAACAAATCGCTCCTCGCCCACATCTTCTAAAGTGATGTTTTCTAAAATACCTTTCGCAGCATCTTGTTCAGCAGACTTTACGGTTGTTCCGATACCAATTTCAGACATTCTATTAAATACGCATTTAATCTTAAATGTAGGTGCATGCTCAATACCTTCCTTATCAATTAGATGATAAGACGGCATTGGAAAGCCATGTTTTTGAGCATATTCTTGTAATTCGTTTTTAAAATTGTGAATAGTAGTTTTAATCACAGCGGAAGTGGCTAACTTACCTGTGGAAATGTAACTCTTTAAAATTATCGACACGGATTGATCAATAAATGGCTGAAAAAATTCTAAAATTAACTTTTTAGCTAAATTGTCTAGCGCCAAAAAATTGAGTTTCCCAACGGCTGCACTCAATGCGTCGGCTAACCCTCGTGTAGTGATTTCAGTTCTGACATACGTCTCTAATTTAAGACTCAGTGCAACCTGTGCACGTGTTTCCTCACACATAGCCTCAGCGATAATTAATGTAAGAACACCCTCACGAAACTCGGAATAATTATCATATAAATATTGAGCAACGACATAACGTATTATTGCGTCACCATATAAGCTAAAGACATCAAAATGGGGATCATTCTTTAAATTATCTAACACGCTTAATGTATGAGGAGTCAGCACGGCCGATTCCTCTGCTGTTGAGAAAATCCATTCGGTATTTACTTGTTTGAAACATAAATGCTGTATTTTATTCAGCATAGCTTGTGATGCGAGCAGTTCTGCTTCAACCTTAGTGCGACCTACGCTAGATGTCATTTGTTGGTGAAAACTACAGATACAGCGAAATACTATAGCATGATGTGGACCGTAGTCAAAATGAACGTATTGTGGTCGCTCCACCCCAAAATGACGTTGAGCGATTTCTAACAACGCATTTTTATAATTATGATCAATTACTTTGAACATACTATACACCCCCTCGTAATCTCACGCCCCAGCCAAAACAAAAGTGCACCACTTTCAACGAGTCACCGAGCAGCCTCCGCGCGAATTCTCTAACCACAGTTATACCACATTCCACCAAAATTCTAAAGAAAATCAGACCTCCTCTAGGTCATATCTCAATAAGTGACAAGAAGAAAACTGTTTGTCGTTTGTTTGGACCCGCCCCCGACACTTTTAGACAGTCTCGGGACGATGCCTGGAATGATCCCTATCTCAAACGTTTGAATAGCAGTCGTAATCTATTCAAATGATAAATTTTAATAAAGCCTAAACTCTGACGTTTTGGTATTTAATATCAGTAATGTAAACAAAAGTGGCAATAAATTGTCACAAAGATATAGGAATTTCCCTATTTTTTAGGATTTAACTTGATTAATTTCCAAATTGTGAATATGTTTGGATTATCGGATGAAGTTAAGTTTGATTAAGAAACATTACATGACCAAATCAAATTTGATCTTGTTTTTATTTTACATTCAAATAATAACCAGGTTTTATGTTGATCGTAAATTTAAGATTATTTCGGATTTAAAGCCGCATGATGAGTTTTCTTTAAAAAAACAGTAATAAACGGGGGTTTTTGATGAAAAAACGTATTGGTTGTTTAATCATGTTCCCTATTTTTTTTGCAAGCGGTAGCGTTGTTGCAAAAACAGAGTGCAGTTCAGAAGACGGGCCCTATCTTTCTTTTGGTATTGGGTTGTCAAAAACGAAAACTTGGAAAAGAGATGGTTCTTTCCCAGATACAAGATTTAGAGTTAACCCCATTGCTAGATTAGCAGTTGGCAGTCAATTCTCTACTATCAGAGTGGAGTTTGAACCTTCTTATGCAAGAGGTAAATACGTAGTTGGATCGGATGATGGAAGTGTGGCAGTGATATCCACGTTAGGAAATATTTATTTTGACTTACCTCTTGAGATGCAAGTAAAAACATATTCTATTGCTCCTTATGTAGGCGCAGGGATTGGATATTCAAATATTAAAGTTGATCAACTTGCCACCCCCGATCAAAAATGGCGTAGTTCGCAAGTAGCATTGGCTTATCAGGGAATTGCGGGGGGGAGGTTGGCTTTGAGTGAACAAGTTGGTATTCAGATTGAATATCGATTTTTTGAGACTCAAAAAATTAACTCCGCTGGCAACAAAATCAAAGCTCATTCAGCCAATGTGGGGTTAACATATCGGTTTTTTTAAGAGAATATTCACACTATTATAATGGATTATGAGTTGACAAAATAAATATAAACTGTTATTTTAACTAACTTCGGATATTAATATGAGATGTCTGTATTATGCTTGCGGATAAAAAAGAGTTAAATACGCCAAATCAAGACGATTTTGATGATGCTACACGACGTAGAGCAAATGGCCGCAGAGTAAGTGCTCTTTTTGGCACTGTAAAAAATATGGTCGGCGCACAAGATCCACTTTTAAAAGACTATAGAATCAGCACGAAAGAAACTGAAGAAAGAACAGCCTATTTCATTAGTTCCAAAAAAGCTCCTGGCGAAAACATTTTTTTAGAGGGTGAAGAGTATCGCACCACTGAATTTCATTTGTCAGTAGATGAATATCATGTTGTAAATTCTTCTGAAAAGAGTAGAAAATTAACGGCAGCCCACTTTACAGTAGAATTAACACACCCCACTAAACCCAAAATAAGCCTTCATTGCTATTATAACTTTCAAGGAAGATATGTCGGCACTTTGGGACGAGAAGCACCTGATCGTACTTTCACATTATCCACGGAATTAGAACAATATCTTAGAAATAACGCTCAACCTTTTGAGTCCTTACTAGCAAGATTAATCCATTTAAGAAACGAAGGCAATCATCAAGCAAAAGAGCACGCCCGACTATTACAATCTCAATTGGAGTCTCTCAGCTTGCGCTTAAACAATTCTTCCAACAGAAGTCAATTTATTCAGCTTGGGCATAAGTTTATTAGAGCTGTAGAAACCATTAATTCTACTAGTGATGTAGAAGTAGACAACAGAAGTATGGCAGTTCGAACCCTAATAAAAAGAATTAGTGTATTAGACAATGAAACCTATAAAGCCCCTTCCTCAGCACAGGATACATTGGCTGGGGCCGAAACCGCTGAAAATGTTAAAACTATCACAAGCGCCACCCAGGTTGCGCCTAAAAAAATGAAAAAGAAAGCAGCTGCTAGTATGGCTCTTACTAGCGATCCCATTCATAAAGAAAATGACGCCAAACTACTCATAGAACTCCAAGAGCTCGAAAAAATATTGGGCAAACCTGAACTCCAACCCCAGACACTATTCGAAGCATACCAGCACTTAGATGAAATCAAAGAAGAATTGAGGGAGCTCATATTATTTGGGAACTATTCAAACAAGAAAATGATTAAAAGGTTTGACCAGCTATGTGATCGATTTCCAAAACCATTAGAGGTTCTAAAAAAGTGTGTTGTCAATGGAGATGTCACAGGATTTAAACTCATATTCCCACGAGCAAAAGATGAAATAAATTATAAATTTCTGTTTGATTTATTTCAAGCAATTATATTATCTTCTGGGTCGGTGGTTAAAAAACACCCTGAGAGAATTAACAAAATTATAGAGTGTTTTGATTTTATTTTCGAGAACTCAGAGACATATCGAAATTATTATTCTATTCTTAGTACATCTACGTTTAGTTTAACAGATAGAAAATATTCTTTCTCACTTTTGTTGTCAGCTCTAATGAGTGATTTTTTTGACCTGTTCTGTATGCTTTTAAGACATGGTTACAATCCAAATTCTTGCGCAATTTCTTATCATGATTTGGATGGTCAAGAAACTAATTTATCTATCTTAACAATAATAGTGAGTGGTAAACAGAAGCGCCTGAACTATTTGATGGAACTGGTAAAACACGGTGTTACAGCAGATCGTCGACTAAATTATTCACAGGATTGGACTACAATTGAAGCTGATCAGTTATCTCAAAACCCTAATTTAGATACCTTGAGAAACCATGGCAAAAAATCAACTGCAACGCCCTTTGATCCTGAAAATCTTTTTGAGGGTTCAGAACAAAGAAAAGAGCCTTTTGCCATTGTTAGGCCAATTTATAGTGAAAATTATGAAATGATGCTCCCATTGGCACCTATTTCAAGTTTAGAAGCACTGTCTCTAGCACTGATCAATGTCATTTTAATAGGTGATTTATCCTGGAGATTCCACTACGCTGCGATATCTCCCGGCATCCATTTTATTAACTCTTCTAATGCTGCAGAGGCTCTAATCAATTTAAAGTCCGCGGTTGCAGGTTCAAGTGATTGCCCTGGGGCTCTAGCCTTGATTGCTTTTCCAGGTAATCCACTAGAACCTGGTAAAATACAAGCTCTCAATCAATTATGCGCAACTTTTAAAACGATCACTCATCGCAATCAAAAGATGATCGTTGGCTTGGCTGATAGCTTAACATCAAAAGGTGAATCCGAACAAAGCAACATACAAAGAAAGTTCGCATACTTTCTCAGTGCTTTCACTTTAATGATGCAAAAAGAAAAACCAGATTTCATGGATACTCAAAAAATATTGCGATTATTGTATTTAATTGGACTTAACTGTGCAAATCCATTAGTTCAAAATGGACAACATCAAAGTAAAGCAATGGCATTTTACAGAGCAATAATTGACACCGCAAAATATTCACAATTCCGCACGGGTCTTCAAAATACTCCAACGTTTAAACTCGCAGTGAGAAAATTAGAAAATACTCCTCTTAGGTTTGTTCCGGAAAATGATTCGAAACCAATTACTACAGCAGAAGAAACTAATTTGGCAAGTTTCTTGCTGCACCATTATCGTTTATTAAGTAAAAAATCTTATCTTTTTGAAGATGCCATTCCAACACCTAAAAGATTTGATAAGCACACTGTAGAAGAAACAAAAAGCCGTCAGGCCAAGTATATCTGAGGGGTCCGTAGAAATTGGGCCAGGTGTAAAATCACCAGGGTCGAATCTGGACATCGACATTTTGCCTTTGTCCAGACTTGCCCCCTTTCTCTTTCTGCTGAAACGAGTTAATAGGTATTATACAACTGTTTTTTATGGAGCTTTTTGCCGTAAATTGACAGTAGCAGCTGAACAATCACGAAAGATGTCTTTTGCAGGAAAAATAAGATCCCCTAACTACCTGCCTTAAAGTAGTTTTTATGCTTTAAGGTTGCTCACAAATTATTGACATTATAGATAAAAGTTATAGAGCCGATAATATAATCAGTTTATATGATGATTACAATCATTCTTAGGATCTTAAAATGTTTAGGGCACAAAAGCGCGGGGTAGGCTGGATAGAGTCATTGAATTATTCTCTATTTTTCCTGATTTTATTTTTATTTATTAGTAAAGACCCCAGAATTTACAGCTTACTATTAAAGTACCACCATATATTTTTATTTTTTTCTTTAATATCTTTTTATTATACTTTTAAATATTTTATATATGAGAGGAAGCTTGAAGACACACCATTATCCAAGACTCGCTCTGCTGCTCAAGGTTATGTTGCTCTTAAAGGGGCTGTTCAGAAAATTCCAAAAATTACGGTGCGTTCTCCTTTAACAAATAAAGAATGCATATGGTATAAATATAATATATCAAAGAGAGTCGGGAAGGATGGTTGGAAATTAATTGAAACCAATCAGTCTGGCGAGATGTTTATCCTGAAGGATGAAACTGGCACTTGTTATGTAAACCCAATAAATGCAGATATCACCTGTGATAAATACTTATCTTGGTATGGTCATACTGCCAAACCAGTTATACCCTCCAACCTAAAGACCCCGATGGAAATAAACTCAAATCAAACCATCATTTCTAATCCAACCAATAACGGATTATATCACTATGAAGAGTACACGATATTAGAGAACGACAATTTATATGTTATGGGCATGTTTCATACTATTCGACACGACATTCAACCTATTGAGGATATGAATGAAAGCACAGAGCTTTATCAAGCTCAAATTTTGAACAAATTGCAAAAATGGGGGGAGGAATTCCAATCTTGCATCATAGATCATAACGATAACAAAAAAAATGATATCCCTAACCAGAACCACACGGAAAATTTTTCACTAACAGAAACCACTAACCACTCAACAGAAGAAAACTCCGAAGAGTCGCAAAAAGCTGATGAAGGTGAAACAATAAACTTACTCTCAGAACATGGCTTACCGAAAAATTCCGTCTATATTATCTCCACGCTAGAGCCCGATGCTATTCCTGCGCAATATCGATTTTTAAGTGTGGCAAATCTAATTTTGTTCCTTTGTTATACAGCGGTCGCATTTAATTTTGAATCTATATTCCAGATTAACCATTGACTTCCGGGAAGTTAGGCTCAAGGTATCAGGAACGAATGCTGCTAAGATAAAGAAGCGCCGTTTATTAATTAAATGAGTATGGAGGCAGGTCCAAACAAGCGACAAGAAGAAAACTGTTTGTCGCTTGTTTGGACCTGACCCCCACACCCTTTTTTACAATAAAGTCATGAATTGGAACTAAAGTGTTGTGTAGAATGTCAAATCTAAACAGGGGAAAGTATAACGTGAGTAAATACACAAAACCAAGTGGTTTTTCTTTAATTGAACTGATGATAGTAATTGCCATTATTGGTGTACTTTCCGCAATCGCCATACCCTCATATCAAAATTATTTACTGAGTGCCAAAGCATCAGAAATGTATACTTATTTAGATGTTGCACAATTAAAGGTGGCTGAGTATATGCAAGGAACTGGAGCAACAGATTGCGCTGGAATTACAGGAGATACTACTACAGGAAGTAATAATGTAGAGTTATATTCAATTGGTATTAGCCTATCAAATTTTGGGTTAACGGGAAATTGTGGAATCGCTGTAGTCGGGAACCCCAGCGCATTTCAAAATCAAATAGTTGTATTGCTCAGTGTCGGGACAGTTGGTTCAGATGGGACGTTGCAGTGGAAGAATTATACAAATAATACGAGTATTCTCCCAAGTGCAACATTAATAACTATCTCTGGCCCCTAGCTTAACAGAAGTTGAAAATGGCCTCTAGTCAATAAATATTCGAACCAAAAGGTGAAATCTGGGCAAAAATAAAGTGTCACTGTTCAGATTTCACCCCTAACCTTCACTTGTATTGCTCCTTAACCCTTTACCAATTTCGCTCTAAAGCATTTAGTTTATTGATTTACATAAAGTTATTTTATTTTTTCTTGGTTTTTAGGGATTGCGCTGAAACACTTTTCAAGCTGAGAATGGCAAATACAAAGAGAGTTTTTTTATGATTTAAAGTGCATGCCTTTATTTAATTTAATTTTCATTTGTTACTAGCAAACAACTCTAGCTAAAAAATGAACTACTCGGAAATTTACTCGGAAGCAATGGAAAATACTCCGCTTCCGAGTAATTTGCCAACCATTCAAAAAGAAAAACTGGTTATAAATACAGCCACTTAAGCCTCTGGGTGGATTTTAAAAAAAATAGTGCCTGAGCAGTAACTTTTGAATAGATTAACCTATTACCGTGCATAGCTAATACCCTCATCGATTTTGCCATGAAAGAGAGTTCTTGCGATTCCACAACATAATAACCTATAATTGATACAACACGAAACCCTAGAATTCGTACGGCTTGAAACCCTAGGATTCGTACAGCTCAAAACCCTAGGATTTCAACGAAATGACTCAATCCGAAAAACTAGCTCAATCATTAAAACAGCTCCTAGAGCTCAAAAAAAAGGGGATGGTCACCATCCGGTCTCGAGATTTAACTCGAACTCACCTTAACAGGCTAGTCAAAAATGGCTTTTTAAAAGCTGTCATGAAGGGTTGGTATATTCCTTCCCGACCAGATGAAACTCAGGGAGATAGTACTTCTTGGTACATCTCCTATTGGGATTTTTGCGCATCCTACTTAAATAAACGCTTCGGAAATGGGTGGTGTTTATCACCCCAGCAATCTTTGTTACTACACGCCGAAAATTGGACGGTTCCTAAGCAGCTTCTTGTTCGAACAAAAAAAGGAAGCAATAAACTCACGCATCTTTTGTTCAACACCTCCTTACTGGACGTACAATATGCTATGCCTAAAAAAGATGAGGTAGAAGAGAAAAATGGTCTAAAAATATATGCTAAAACTGCCGCGCTCATTGCTTCTTCCCCTGCATTCTTTACACAGAATCCAACTGATGCGCGCACTATATTAGCGACCATTCAAGACGCATCAGAGCTCCTTCCCCCCCTTTTAGAAAGTGGACATAGTACTATTGCTGGCCGTTTGGTAGGTGCTTTTAGAAACACGGGGCAAACCCGCATCGCCGAAGATATTAAAAAAACAATGATTGCCGCAGGTTATGAAATTCGAGAACGAGACCCTTTCGAGGCAGAAATAAAATTACAATTTTCAAATAGAGTGGTATCCCCTTATATCCACCGCATCCGTATTTTATGGCATGAAATGAGAAACCCTGTTATAGATCATTTCCCCAAACAACCCAATATACATCTAGATACAAAAAGCTATTTAGAAAATATTGACGCAAAATATGTACAAGATGCCTATAACTCCTTATCTATAGAAGGTTATCACGTTACGAATGAACTGATTGAAAAAGTACGCAGTGGTCAATGGAATCCAGATAAGGACGAAACTGACCATAACCATAGAAATGCATTAGCAGCACGTGGATATTGGCAAGCGTTCCAAGCCGTAAAAGCGAGTATTCAAAAAGTACTGATGGGAGAGAACGCTGGCAAAGTAGCTTCGAACGATCATGGAGATTGGTTTCGAGAACTATTTGCACCTAGCGTCACCGCTGGCATCTTAAAACCCGCAGATCTCGCAGGGTATCGCCGGCATCCCGTTTATATACGGTGTTCGATGCATGTACCCCCTAATTTTTCAGTCGTACCTGAACTCCTGCAAACATTCTTTGATTTATTAGAACATGAACCAGAAGCTTCAGTTCGCATTGTCTTGGGACATTTTTTCTTTGTTTTCATTCATCCCTATATGGATGGAAATGGTCGGATAGGTCGGTTCTTAATGAACGTTATGTGTGCTTCAGGGGGATTCCCATGGATAATCGTTCCTGTAGAACGCCGGAAACAATACATGGATGCATTAGAAAAAGCAAGCGTGGAGCAAAATATTATTCCTTTTTGTGACTTTCTCAGGGAGGAAAATCTTAAATTTATAAAATTAGAAGAAAATATCAAATACAAAGAACTGCTTCATAGGTATGGTTATGACGAGGACGATTTTCTATTGCTTTTCACAAAAATGACAAACATAACTAAAATCAACAAAAAACCAAATTCTCAAATAGATGTAGTTATAATAAATAAGAAAACCGATAAAAAACATACCTACCATTATGAAAGTGATTGGCTTAATAATTTTGAAAATGACATTGAAAAAGGATTATTCAATTAACAAAAAAATAAGCAGGCAAAAACTGTTTGAATTCCTACTTTTTGAAATCTTACAAGGATTTAAGAGGAAATAGTATGAGGCAAATCTGGACATCGGCATATCGACATCTTGTCTTTACCCAGATTTAATCCCTCAAAAACCAAGAAACAAAGTGGTGTCAAGTCTCGACAATGGACAATAAATAAAAGGCTATTCTCATGGAGTTAGCACCTAGAATTCAGCATGGAAAATCGATTTCTTGTCTATTGTCGAGACTTGACACCCTTCGTTTCCCTCTTATTAATTCAGCCAATCATAGTTTACCTGGCGAAACCAATTACGCTAACGTTGTTGATTTCCTAACACATATGGATTTTAACTCATCCGAAATAGTGAATACTTTTATTTGAAATATAGTAAATGTGCCTAACACCAAAAGTACAGAAACCAGTGTTGAAATAATAAAATATTGCCAAAAAAACTATTTATAAAAATATTCATTGCGACACATTTTATGAGCTGACCAAGTTAATTTTCCCCTTTGATTCTGGATAAAGAATCTCTATTAACTTAGCTTGATGTTTGTCAGAAGTAAAGAACACATCACCATAATGTAATGCTGGCAAACTAATTCGAGAGTCTGGCAGAAAGTTTTCTGAGAGTTCAATTTCATTACTATCCAGATAAATACTAAAAGGCCCCCTTTTTGTTCTTAAACTTGTTCTTTTACCAGCGTCTTTAGGTCGCCTTAAAAAAGAAAAAAATGAATCGTACACTATAAGTTGCGTAGCAAGTTGATGGTAACATAAAGAACTACCGCCAATGGGGTGAACAAAAAATACTGGCTCCCCTACCTCAGCAGAATTAATTTTTATTAAGTACTTAAAATTTGTTTTTTTATTATCTTGTTTATCAATCAGATTGGCTAGATTTTCAATAGTGCCCTCTTGAGTTAGTAGAACATTGATACCGAAGTCCTTACCATAAACTTTACGAATGTTTGACATAACTAAAACAGCCGTAAAGGAATTTCCCCCAACATCAAAGAAATGATCTCTTATTCCTAATGAATCAATGCCAGTAAGTTTTTGCCAGATAGCATGTATTTGCTTTAGCTTATACTACTGTAAAAAATATATTTGTAACCACCCAGGTCCCGTCATTCCCGCGAAGGCGGGAATCCAGAAATAAAGGGTATTTTTCCGCATAAATCTTGGATATCCGCCTTCGTGGGGATGACGATACCAAACTAAGTTCTTTGTTTCTTAAGCAGGTTTTGGGTACCTAGAAAGACTTTCTTTTAATTTTTTTCTTATTTACAATGATTATGCTTAATTGGAGAATAATACTCATGTTCAAATGTAACGGTATTCCAGAATTTCTTACATTAGATAAGCATGAATTAGAACAATTAACTGACTTATGTTTTGCCAACTCTGATTTTTCCAAGGTCGGTAGAGAAGATAGCGAAGATTATTGGCAATTTGAGAATCAAATTTCTGGTTGCATGAAATTGGGTAAAGTAAAGCATGTCGATGTTAGTGGAAATGATGTTTATGATATTGTTGGTTTCTTAGACGACCTGATTTATTACTCGAATATTCGTAGTGGTCCTTTTGATTTAGATATGCTTGCTGTGACTAGTCTTAATCTTTCCAATTGTGCAATCGGCGATACATGGGAAGAGAGAGAGTTTAATTTCAATCCTACTGCCTGTCGTCAACTTTGTCAGATCATCGATAGATTTTGGGCACTTCGATCAATTAACTTATCTGGCAATGGATTAGGTAAAAAACCTATTTATAATGAGGACGATTGGGAGAACCCAAATCATTCTGGTGAACCAGCCCCTTTTTATATGAATAGTGGGTTTGTTAGAATATGTAAGGCGCTGGGAAAGTTAGGAAATTTGGAGTCATTAGATTTCTCTTGTAATGATTTTACGAGTTATAGTGTTAGTTATCTGTGCAAATATCTGAAAGAATGGCAAAAACTTAAATTTCTCAATTTATCTAACAATGGGCTTGCAAAGCTTGTAGATGAAGATCAAGCTTATGAGTTCAAACATTTATGTTCCAGAATTTGCATCTTGAAGTCACTTGAGTCAATTGATTTAACAGGCAATGATTTAAGTCAGCTTAATGAAGAAAACTTTAATCTCCTTTGCACCGGGTTATCAAACTGTGAAAAACTTGTTCAAATAAAAATAGATGGCCTTAATGAATGGCAACAAAGAAGAGTAGATGAGATTGTCAACAAAAACCTCCAAAACTACCTCCAACGGGCAATACAATTGGTTAGCGTACGGCCATATTTTTCAGGCATGCATGATGAACCTATGGTGGATATATTAGGTTATATCTATCCTCATTTGGAGAGAGCGCTTATAAAATCAACATTTACTGAAGCCAAAAGCGTATTTTCATATTTGGAAGTTGAAGCTAATACTCAAAATATAGTTGCCAAGCCACCTATAACATTTTCTTACGATCAAACAAAAACGAATCAGCCTACTCAAACGGGGCAGTCCCAATTAGAGGTTAAGGCTTCAGCTTTAGACACCGCTGCCTCCTTTACTTCCAGCAGGTAGGAGACATAGGGGTTAAGTCTCGACAATGGCTATTTTGATAACAATAGTTTCCTTTATGTTTTTTAAGGGTATTGAATAAATTTTTATCAATTAGATACAAAATAGGAAGTCATCAAAATGAGCTTAACCAATTCAAACATGCTGCCATTAAATACCCCTGCCCCCAGTTTTACATTATTAGATGTGATAAGTGGTAAAAAAGCAATAAAAGACATTATCCCTGTTAATCAAGTGGCCTTGGATATGATTGTAGAGAAGGAACGTATTATAGAAGGTATTCATGAAGTCGGTAGTCACGTTTATGAAGAGTTTGGTTATCAAAAGCTTTTAAAGAAAAAGAAAGACAATGATATATTAAAGGATTTAGTGCTAACCCGATTAGCTTTTCCTGTTAGCAAACGTAAGACTCAGCATATTTTAGAAGATCGTTTTGGCAAGGTGCATGATTTAGATGCGCTGTATGCCACGATGGATAAACTATTTGAACAAATTGGAGAAGTGAAAAGGTTAACGTTTAATCGAACTCAAAGCTTATTTCCTGAGCAAGTGGATTTAGTATTATTTGATGTGACGACGCTTTATTTTGAATCGATAGAAACGGATGAGCTTCGTGCCTTTGGTTATAGTAAGGATTGTCGTTTTAATACTACTCAAGTGGTATTAGCCTTAGCGACTAATGGGGATGGATTACCGATCGGATATGAATTATTTGAAGGCAATAAGGCAGAAGTAAAAACACTAATTGGCGCTATAGAGCATTGGCGCACGCTTTTTAATATCACTTCAGTTTGTTTTGTAGGAGACCGAGCCATGTTTTCTAAAGGGAATATGGCACTCTTAGAAGAAAAAGGTTATCAATATATTGTAGCGGCTAAATTGCGAGCGCTTTCCCAAGCGGTTCAAAATCAAATATTAGATGAAGCGCATTATCATCCTATTCTGTTAGGAGAACAATTAGCTTGGGTAGGAGAATTTGAGCAAGAAGGTCGGCGCTTAATTGTTAGTTATAAAAAGCAACGCGCTTTAAAAGATATGGCGGATAGAAATCGCATTTTAGAAAAGATTGAAAAAAGGATAGGAAAGAAAGGGCAAACTCAAAAATTGATCACCAATCAAGGCGTGAGGAAATATACCAGCACCATTCCACATGCAGAAACGATTATTGATTGTGTATTACACCCCAAAACGAACGCCGATTTCACTCCAAAGCGAACGCTAAATTCACCACAATCCGAACATAGATTTCACTAAAAAGCGAACACTGATTTCACCCTAATCGAACGGGGATTTCAGTGTTAAGCGAACACTTTTTAAAAAGTTACTTCTCAAAGTAGATTGTATAATCTATCTCCATGTTTATTAACTAACAAATGGAGATAGGATCATGAGGGGAAAACTTTCAATGCGTAAAATTGTAAGCGGACGCGAACTACATGTTGCACTGTTTAAGCGGCTTTGCGAAGATCTTCTTTATTGATATTCCAAGGTAAAAGTTTTTCATAATCTTCTGCCGACTGGCAATAAGGAATGCTCTTTAACAGTTTAACATAATAATGGTACGGATCTAAGCCATGTTGTTTTGCTGTTCGAATAAGGCTTAGGTGCAAACAGAGTGCATCTGCTCCATCCATAGAGGTAGCGAACATAAAATTTTTCCTTGCAATCACAAAAGGTTTAATTTGTTGCTCGGTCAGATTGTTGTCTATCTCTAAACGGCCATCTTCTAAATATCGAGTGAGTCCTGGCCATAGCTTTAAGCAATAATTAATGGCTTTTCCTAGTGGGGATTGTGGTAAAATAGTTGGGTAAGATTCATCTAACCAATATTTGAATTTTTCTAAAATGGGTTTTGCTTCTCGTTGCCGCAGTTCATATCGCGCCTGATAGTCAAGATTTTGCTCTTTAGCGGTCCGTTCGATTTTATAAAGCGCTTTAAAGAAGCGTAAGGCTTCTTTGGCAAGTCCTTGACCTTTAGTGCCTTTAGCAATAGGTTTAAATTTCCTTCTGGTGTGGGAGTTGCAATTCCCTAGGTTAATGCCCGCTAAAGAGCCGATCAGCCAAAGAAATTATCGCCATCCACATATAAATAGCCTTGGAAGCCAGCATACCAATCCTGAATAAATACCTTATGGAGCTTATTGTTATAAGCATAGAGGACCACAGACTTACCAGGCGCTCCACCTTCGCATACAATACACATAAAATTTAGTCTCAGCCGCTCTGCCAGGCTCTCGAAGCACTTGTAAAGTGGTGGCATCACAGCTTGAGACATCATAAAGAATCGCTTCATCCTTCAATAGATTAAACATCGGCCTTAAAGGCTCCATCAAGCCAATCATCCAACGAGCCATGGTTTGCCTATTACACTCAATGCCATATTGTTCTTCTAATTGCTTTTCTAGATGGTATAAGGGTTGTCTATCATCTAATTTACTCACAATGAGAAAAGCTAAGAATTCCTCAGTCACTTTGGCTTTAGGTAAAATCTGTAAGGGACCAGGGGCTGTTTTCATTGAACCATCACACCCTTTGGGGCATGCTACAACCTCTCTCTTTTGAACAATCATTTCAAAAACAGTAGGCTGGTAATGAAAGTCAATAGGTGTCAAGTCTCGACAATGGACAATAAGTAAAAAGTAGAGTGCCCCTGGTTTCCCGGACACTAATTTCTACGAAGCCATTCTCTCATACTGTTCAGGACAAATATACCCTAAAGTTGAATGAAGCCTTTGGCGGTTATAAAAAACTTCAATATATTCGAAAATACTTGAACTTGCGTCTTTTCGACTTGAATATCTTTCATAATAAATCAACTCCTTTTTTAGTGTTGAAAAAAAACTTTCAGTAACAGCGTTGTCCCAGCAATTGCCTTTCCGGCTCATACTAACTACCATACCGTATTGATTTATGAGGGTTTGATAGGATATAGAAGCATATTGACTTCCTCTATCTGAATGGATCAATAAAGTAGTCCCAGGTTTAGGTCGGCGGTGATTAAATGCCATTTCTAATGCGCTTTTAATGAGTTCTGCAGTCATTCTGTTATCCATAGCCCACCCAACTACTTTGCGAGAATATAAATCTAAAATCACTGCTAGATATATCCATCCTTCTTCGGTTGCAATATAGGTAATATCACTAGTCCAGCTTGTATTAGGCGTTTTAGCGATAAATTTTCTATCTAGATGATTAGGGTAAACAGGAAACGGATGAGCTGAATTCGTCGTCACCCTAAACTTTCTCCTGGTTTTAGCTATAAGTCCTTCTTGTTTCATCAAACGATTAATGCGATTTTGGCTACATTGTAAATTTTTGCCTAGTAGAGCTGCATGAATTCGACGATAACCATACACCCCTCTACCTTTCTTATAAACTTCTCGGATGACATTTTTAAGTGATTCATTTTCCTGTTCTCTCGCACTAGGCTTATGACCTAACCATTCATAATATCCGCTACGAGATACTTTTAGAACTTTGCAAAGCGTACTAACCTTAAAATGGCAAGAATTTTCTTTCATAAATTGGTACTTCACTCTGATACTTGAGCGAAGTAAACTGCCGCCTTTTTTAAAATTTCCCGCTCCTCCTTTAAACGGAGGTTCTCTTTCCTTAATTGAATGACTTCAGTGTAGATATCTTCCTTTGAATTTGACGTGCCACTGTGTGAAGTTTGAGTTCTTTCAATCCACTTATATAAAGTTGCAGGATTAACTCCAAGGTCTTTAGCAGTTTTGACTAGTGGCTGGGAAGAATGTATCGCTAATTTAATAGCTCTATCACGAAATGTTTTATCATAGTGTGCTTTTGTGCGTTTCATCGGAACACCCCTTAAGTTGCTTTAAGTATACCAACTTAGATGTCCGGGAAACTAGGGGCACTTCAACCAGGTCTAATGAGCGGGTGTCAAGTCTCGACAATAGACAAAAAAACATGGGAATGTCGATTGTCGAGACTTGACACCCTATCTCTTTGTAAAAACATGTGTCCGGAAAATTGGGGGCACTCCAAGGCTACTCTCATGCAGTTAGTACCTAGAATTCGGCATGGTAAATTAATTTCTTGTCTATTGTCAAGACCATATCATTACCCACAAGTTTTTCCATAAACGGCTTCAAAAGCTTCTTTAGCCTTTAAATGCTCTTGTAGATTCCTAAACCCTATCCACATCGTTTTGACACCGGGTTCAGGATCTGATTTTCTATTTAAATATCCTCCTAAAGAAGCTACCATTCGAATCATTTCATTTAATGTCGGCGGCGTCTTTGGCGGTTTCTTTCTATAAAGAACTACAATAGCAGTTTGCCACTCCTCTCTACTAAAAACAAATTCACATGATATGTTAGGACAACTTCTCCCTATCATCACAACATATAAAGTACGCCATGCAATTATCAAATAAAAACTCAAACAAACCTTGAAGTTCTCACCCGTTAATTGCACCTTTTCTAGCTTGCATCCACTCTTTAAAATTTTATATTTCAATTTGCCAGAGACAGGTATACCATTGAATTTTTTCACAAGCATCTTCAAAGCTCAAAATAGGTAAATCGGTAATTAATAACCACTCAATTCGTCCCGCTCCTTTAGGAACTTTGACTTCAGTACACAAAATCGCCGTTATTTCAACTGGTTGATAATCTTTAGGTTTCTTGATTTTATCTGGCAAGGCAATATCTATTTTCTCAGAATAAATATTTAATTTGGCAACCCTAGGCTTTCGCTTCCTCGTTTCTGATAATTTAACAGTAATCTGTCCCAAAGATTTTTTACTTCTTAAGGTTTCTTTAATCTTGTTCGCCGTTTCCTTTCCTTCCTCAGTACAGGTTCTTCTATCAGTTTTGGCTCGAATTAAGTAATGCGCTCCAAGGCCATTATGACTTAAATTTAGGCTAGCTTCTTCATAAATTTGAAATATCTCCTTCTCGATCAGCTATGCTAACTATAGTGGTATCTGTGAATCTCAGGGCGATTTCTTGAGCTATCCTGTAATTTTCAAGCCAGCGATAACTCTCTTTCATTTCTATTGAGGTTGCATAGTCTTTATATGTTCTTTCTTTTCTCGTTAATTCTTGTAGCTTGCTCCTATACCATTGTTTGCTTGATACAACACCTAAACAAACCCTTTCTGGGGTTACCGCAATAGCACAATGGAGAAATATTCCTTTGGTTCCCTTCCTGCTTGTAGGTCCTGCATCGTTCCGTTCAGGCTGATTAGTAAAATTTAAAACAGTGGTGTCTTGTGGTATTAAAACAACAGGTTTTTTCTCAATTCGGGCTAATATTGAATCAAAATGAGTTTCTTGAATTTTTTCCGCACTCACTTTTTCATTATCAAAAAATCGATAAGCAGCTTTTGTTTCTGCAGCACCTTGGCAAGCAACGGGAATACTATCGTTTGGGTTATGACTTAACTGTGACAATATAGTTTGTGCACGTTTATTTAATCGTTCGTCGCCTAAAGATAATGTTGCTAACTCCTCAATGACCCAGTCCATAACAATCCCTTCCTTAAGATTAATTAAAAAAAGAGATTGCAACCCAATTTGTTAGTTATGTGAATTTTTTAGTCTGACTTGTGGGTAATGATATGGTCAAGACTTGACACCCTTTGCTTCTATATGATTTATTGCTTCCTGCATGATTTTTTCAAGTTCAGCAGATTTTTTACGATATACATACAGTGTTTTTTGATCGATACCCGCGTAGGATTTTGTCTCGACTATTTTGGTTAAAGTAGCCGTATATTGTTCTAGTTTTCTAGATACAAAATTCTGAGCCATCTTTAACTGTTGCAATCGTTCTTTTTTGGTTTGATTATCTTCTAAAATAATCTTAAAAAATCTCATCAATTGTGCAGGAATGTCGTGTGTAAAATTCTTACTCATTCGTTTTCCACAAATAGACGTAGATCTCCGCAAGTGCTCAATAGGCTCTCTCTTCGCAGGTAAAGCTGTAATGCGGTTCGCATTCAGCAGCGCTGCCATATAAACAAAATCTTCAAAAGGACAATTATCTGGGATAGGTAGTTTAACTGTGGGAGCATAAGCTTTAGTCCAGCCCAAGCTGGTAAACCTTAATAAGTTAGATATTTCTAAAGGTGCTGCTGATTGAGTCGGAAACGATAAAATAGTATTAATGATTTCGGGGATAACTTCTTTCTCTTTTAATAACCCAGCAGCATTGTTTTTTTGGCTTTCATCTTCATATACAATTGAAAAATTAAATAAACAAATTTCTGCATTAGTTTCCTTCATTTTGTCAATAACGGCCTTTACAAAATTTTTGTCAGTATATTTATCGTCTGAATCCAACCAAAAAAGATAGGCTGTTGGATCTAATTTTTTTGACCATTCTAGTAATCGGACTCGTGTTTGCTGTACTCCTTGATTGTTCTTGATAGAAGCAACATACACCTTATCTTTCAGGCTTGGATTTTCTTGTAGATACTGTTGAATAGTATCCAGAGTGCCGTCGTTTGAACCGTCATTTAAAATAAGTAGTTTTAGATTACCATAGTCTTGATTTAAAACAGATTGAATAGATCCTAAAATATATTGCTTGGCATTATAAACAGGCATTAAAACATGAGCTGCTAAAACAGCTTTATCTTGACCTCGGGCAACTGAGTTCATCAAAGAAAAAGAAGTAAGTAAAAAAACTAATATGATGCGTTTTCCAATGGTTTTTTTCTGCATGGATCCTCCCCCTCGGCTTATTTACATTCTTAAAGAATGTCTGAGAGGGTGTCAAGTCTCGACAATGGACAATAAATGAAAGGCTACTCTCATGCAGTTAGTACCTAGAATTCGGCATGGCAAATTAATTTCTTGTCTATTGTCGAGACTTGACACCCTTCGTTCACCCTTCGTTCGAGACTTGACACCCTTCGTTTGACACCGGCTTCTCATGGGGAGCACTCAGCCGTCCCGGGAGAAGGAGAAATGGCATAAAAATAATTAGCTTATACTAAAATACACCAGCCTTTATTTTTGTTTCTGGAATTGTCATTGTCTTGTCTAGTGGCTGCGGCTGGTCTTGATCTTGGGTGGAATTGTGATAGTATGGGTGCTCCCGAACCTGTTTGCAAACTTTGTTCCCCTGGTACTTCAGTTTCAATAGCCCTTGTACTGCTAAGTAATTCCGATAAACCTCGCAATTCTACCGCTGGAATAGCTGCAACCGTATACGTTTCATCGTTCACAGTGAAAGATCCTGGAACAACTAGCGTTTGATTTGCAGCAGCATGTACAATTTGACCTTCTCTTATTTTTAAGGAAAATTGTGATTGTCTTTCCTCTAAGACTTGCAAATTATTGTCAACTTGTTGTTGTACAAATCTAACTAGCTTTACCGTGGTACAGTAAGAGTCTAAGTGTGTTGTTAAGCCCTTTTTAAATTCACGGATTACATTTAAACGTGTATGTTGATTACCGCTTAAATCTGATAGTTTTCGCAAACCATTTTCATCGTAGTTCTTTCCTAATCCAAAAGTAAATACTTTAGGGGGTTCCACCTGTTCTTTGAAGCGCATATTTTTTTCATTTAGAATTGCAAGAGAACTTTCCGTGTTGACATTATCTGCTCCATCCGTAAAAACTACAAAAGTAATATTTTTGTCGGAAAAATTAGGCTCTAATGCCGAGAATTCTTCTGCTACCGCGCCATATAAGTACGTTTTACCATCTGCCTTTAATTCATCTAAATATTCAAAAATGCTAGCAATATCGGTTTGTAATGAAAATTTCCGAACGGTTGATTGGTCACTAAAGGCTCTAATTCTAATGGTAGTATTTTGAAGTGCGACGTGGTGTATAGATTGTTCTTTGAGTTCACCAATAAATTCCTTAACTTCCTTAATATATTGTGGGAAACAATCTTCCATAGAGCCGCTTTTATCTAAAACAAAAGAAATAACATTTTCAAGCGGGATTGTTCTTTCCAAATTAAAACAAATTGGAAATGCTAGTTGACTTCCGGGACGCGTTGGATGCTCTTGCAAATGTAAAACAAACCCTTCTGGGAGTATAGTACTTAAATAGCTAATAAAATGTGTTTTATTTATCTCAATATGAAACTGTGGTTCTGCTTGTGAACCGGTTGCTATCGGTATTACTTGCATGACAGGAGGAGTTAAGCAATAGCATAATAGCTTTATATCAAAGCAAGCGATGGGTTTTCCTTGTGAATCTTTAGTAGTATAAATAATTTTATCTACCACATTAGCAAGTGGTCCAGCTGCTTTAGCGATGTCTGGTAATTTATTTAATGGACAATGTTCTGTAGCAAATGTTAAGGCATTTCTTAATTCAGTTAAAGATGCATTCGCTAAGCACTGTTTATATAACTTTAGTTGCTCGATGGTTAGGGTTTGTAAAAGCAAATCAATTTCAAAACATATCACATAATGATCAGACTCTTTGATATCTGATTTCCATTGTACGCCAATTTTTCTATGGAGCTCAGGTGCGAAAAAATGATCAATAAAATTAAAATTTAATAATTCATCTAATTTGGGTATTTGTGGATATTTACCATCCTCTTCAGCAAGCGTCTGTTTAGCACTTGCTTCACTCTTAATGTTATATCGTAAGCTGGTATATATGGTTTTTGGAGATTTTAAGACTACATTTAATCGTTCTGCCAGGGTTGCATTAGAGGTAACTATTGTTACAGTGTGCTCAGTCTCGGATATAGTTAAATCACTTTGGTCCAAATCTTGGATCCCCAAGGTATTACGGAGTAATAATAACCAGTTATTCAATTCTGTTTGAGGTTGTTGAGCTGAAAACATATGCTTGCCCCCCTTTGAAATACTTATTGATGAAATTATTAGTCCTTTAATGGCGAAGGGTTATCAATAACCTGGGAAAAGTGTATATTAGTATTGTTCTTTGCGTCAAGTTTGTAAGGTTTGATTTGCTGTTGATCATCACTTGACAGCTTTAGTGCTTCAAAATTAACCTTTAAGCTTCACCAGGGGTGCCGGCTAGGTTATTTTGTTGGCTGAAAAAGCGCATGGGGCGTTTAACCCTTAATACCTGATCTGGATAATACCAGCGGAGGGAGAGTGGAGTAATGAGTACTATTAACATTTTATTTGCTAATTCAAAGAAATTATCGACATTCAAGATTTTCCACTCATTGAAAATTTTAGTGCCTACTTTATTGGGCACGATTGTTGAATATTACGATTATGTGAGCGGGTGCCAAGTCTCGACAATAGACAAAAAAGAAAAGGCTATCATGCAGTTAACACCTAGAATTCGGCATGGCAAATTAATTTCTTGTCTATTGTCGAGACTTGACACCCTTTCGAGCTCTTTCAATTTCAATGTGTTGCATGTAATACCTTCTCATCCATAAATCGCACCAATATTCTGAAAGCGATTTCTTAGGCTTTGTATAAATGAAGGTAAGTAATTGAAGAAGTTGGTGGGCCGTGAAGGATTTGAACCTTCGACCAACGGATTAAAAGTCCGCTGCTCTACCGACTGAGCTAACGGCCCGGCTAAAAGTTGCCATTATACCGGGAATCGCAGCTTCGTCAACCAAACCCTTTAAAGGCTCTCTTAGAAAATTAACTATTTTTCAAAAAGTTATTGAAGAGTGAAGGCAAGCAGCACTACTCTGTTCATAAATAATATTCTGGCTTGAAAACTAACTTTTTAGCCATACTTCAAGACACTGGCAACCATTTTGCCGATTTCGGCAGGAGAACGAACAACATGGACACCTGCCCCTTCTAGAGCCTGGTATTTTTCGGCTGCAGTTCCCAACCCACCCGCGATAATGGCGCCCGCATGGCCCATACGTTTGCCTGGAGGCGCAGTTACGCCTGCGATGTAGGAAATCACCGGCTTGGTGACATGCTCTTTAATGAACGCTGCGGCCTCTTCTTCGGCCGTTCCCCCAATTTCCCCCACCATCACGATGGCTTCGGTTTGTGGGTCGTCCTGAAATAAGGCCAAAACATCTATAAAACTCGTCCCCGGAATGGGATCGCCGCCAATCCCCACACAGGTACTTTGCCCCAACCCCACCTCGGTGGTTTGTTTAACCGCCTCATAGGTGAGCGTCCCGGATCGGGAAACAATCCCCACTTTACCCGGGTGATGAATATTGCCTGGCATAATGCCAATCTTACAAGCCCCGGGTGTAATGACGCCTGGACAATTTGGGCCAATCACTTGGACTGCTTTATCTGCAATGTATTGCTTGACTTGCAGCATGTCTAATGCTGGTATGCCTTCCGTAATACAAACAATTAAGCGAACACCTGCGTCAATGGCCTCAATAATCGAATCTTTACAAAAAGGGGCTGGGACATAAATGACACTGGCATCTGCTTCGGTTTCTTCCACCGCTTCACGTACCGTATTAAAGATAGGAAGATCCAGATGCTTTTGCCCTCCCTTCCCTGGAGTAACTCCGCCAACCATTCGTGTTCCATAGGCAATCGCTTGTTGCGAATGAAAGGTGCCCTGATTACCGGTAAACCCCTGGCAAATAACTTTGGTATTACTATCGATTAAGATGCTCATGATGTACCCCCTGCAGCCAGCACCGCACTTTTTGCTGCTTCATTAAAGCTTTTGGCCGCAACAATATTCAAACCACTCTTACTTAAGAGTTGGCGTGCCTCTTCGGCATGATTTCCTTCTAACCGAACCACAACAGGAACTTTGATCCCCACTTCGGACACAGCATTGATGATCCCTTGGGCAATCAAATCGCACCGCACAATGCCCCCAAAAATATTCACCAAAACCGCTTTCACATGACTGTCCGATAAAATAATTTTAAACGCTTCCTTGACTCGTTCTTCGGTTGCGCCTCCGCCCACATCTAAAAAGTTGGCGGGACTCCCGCCTTGTAATTTAATGAGATCCATAGTTGCCATCGCCAAACCAGCACCATTCACCATACAACCAATATCCCCCTGCAAAGGAATATAATTCAGCTCCCATTCCCGAGCCCGAACTTCCCGTGGGTCTTCCTGAGCCGTGTCTCGCATCTCTCGGATGACCGATTGACGATATAAAGCATTGTCATCGACATTTAATTTGGCATCTAAACAAATAAGCGTGCCTTGTTTCGTGATAACCAGAGGATTAATCTCCACTAAACTCAAATCCTTATCCAGAAAGAGTTGATACAGTCCCTGCATGATTTTCGTTAATTCTTTGATTTGAGCGCTATTTAATCCCAATTGATTTCCGAGATCCCGACATTGATACGGCATCACCCCAATTAAAGGATTCAATGGCAATTTAATGATCGCACCCGGAGAATCGTGTGCCACTTTTTCAATTTCAACGCCCCCTTCCGTGGAAGCCATAAACACCACTTTTTGCTTAGTTCGATCAATTACCATTCCTAAATACAGTTCTTTTTCCACTTCAGCAGATTCTTCAATTAATATTTGATTAATCGGCTGACCAACCGCCGTGGTTTGATAGGTAACCAATCGAGAATGCAGTAATTTACGAACACAGTCTACAAGTTCTTCTTGCGTTTTAACCAGTTTCACGCCACCCGCTTTCCCTCGCCCCCCGGCATGGACTTGAGCTTTAACAACCCAACTTTGCCCACCCAATGAAACCGCCGCCGGACCCGCTTGCTCCACATCAGTGACCACAATCCCCTTTAAAACGGGAAGCCCATACTGCGCTAATAATTGTTTTGACTGGTATTCATGCAAATTCATTCTATCGCTCCATCCGGTAATTTAAACGTTCAGTAATAATCTTGCTGGATCTTCTAATAACTCCTTAATCGTCACCAAGAAACGAACCGACTCTGCACCATCGATAATGCGGTGATCATAAGACATTGCCACATACATCATGGGCCGAATGACAATCTGGCCGTTTTCAACCACTGGTCTTTCCTCAATTTTATGCATCCCTAAAATAGCACTTTGCGGGGGATTTATGATGGGTGTAGACATGAGGGAACCAAACACGCCCCCATTCGAAATGGTAAAAGTGCCTCCAGTCATTTCTTCAATACTGAGCTGACCATTCTTGGCTTTCTCCCCAAACTCTGCAATTTTTCGCTCGATTTCTGCCATATCGAGCGTTTCGGCATTGCGGATAATGGGAACCACAAGCCCTCTGGGGGAAGACACTGCAATACCAATATCAAAATAACCGTGATACACGATATCATTGCCATCAATAAATGCATTAACAATTGGAAACCGTTTAAGCGCTTCGACCACAGCAATGGTAAAGAAAGACATAAAGCCTAAACGAACACCATAATCTTTTTCAAAGGTTTCTTTATATTTTTGTCTGATGTTCATCACAGGCTGCATATTGATTTCGTTAAAGGTCGTTAAAATGGCTGCGGTTTGTTGTGCTTGTAACAGACGTTCAGCAATTCGAGCCCTAAGACGCGACATTGCTACCCGTTTTTCTTCTCTGGCACCCAGTGCTGCAACAGTTTCAACCTGCGGTGTACTTAACACAGTCGTTTCTTTTTTGTTCCCAACCGCCAAAACATCAGCTGAAGTGACTCGTCCGCCCTTACCCGTACCCGAAATTCCACTGATTGAAACCTCTTGCTCGGCAACAATTCGTCTGACTGCCGGCGTTAACACTGGGTTTTTGTCGGTTGGTTCCGCGGCTTTGGGAACAGTCTTTGCCACTTCTTCGGTGATCGCTTCTGCTTTAAAAAGCCCGACCGTCTCTTGAGCGAGTACTTTTTCCCCTTCTTTTTTCAGGATATTTTCCAAATACCCATCGTCTGGGGCTACCACTTCTAAAACAACTTTATCTGTTTCTACATCCAACAAGTGTTCATCGCGCTTCACCTTTTCGCCCACTTTCTTATGCCAAGTCGCAATGGTAGCATCTGCCACGGATTCTGGTAACACGGGAACTTTAATTTCTATACTCATCCTGTTTTCCTTAACTCAAAGCGTCTTTAATGAGCGCATTTTGCTGCTCTTGATGTAAATGTAAATACCCCACTGCCGGTGCAGCAGAGGCTTGGCGGCCTACATAAGACAATTGTTGATCTTTTCCTAAACAATCCCTCATATACTCTAGCACGTGATGCCAGGAACCCTGATTCTTAGGCTCTTCTTGACACCAAACAATCTGGCGTGCATTGGGATATTGCTCCAATAGAGAGCGGCATTCCACATCGGGAAATGGATATAACTGTTCAATGCGAATCACAACAACATCCTTGCGATTTTCGGTGCGTCTTAGCTCTAGCAGATCATAATAAACTTTCCCAGAACACAGCACTACCTTTTTGACTTCTAACGGGTCGATGGGATCCACCTCACCTAAAATAGGACAAAAATGACCCGTCTCTAATTCGGACAGAGTTGAAACCGCCAATTTATGACGCAACAAACTTTTAGGGGTTAACACAATTAAGGGTTTGCGAACCCCACGCACAACTTGCCGACGCAACATGTGAAACACTTGTGCGGGTGTGGTTGGAACACATACTTGAATGTTGTCCTCAGCACAAAGCTGCAAATACCGCTCTAATCTCGCTGAAGAATGCTCTGCCCCTTGCCCCTCATATCCATGGGGAAGGAAAAGAACCAATCCACACAATCGTCCCCATTTCTGTTCGCCTGAACTGATGAACTGATCGATGACAACCTGCGCATTATTGGCAAAATCACCAAACTGCGCTTCCCAGATGATTAAACCTCTAGGTTCTGCACTGGCGTAACCATACTCAAATGCAACGACCGCTTCTTCAGACAATAAAGAATTGACCACCGTAAAGGGAGCTTGTTGATCACTTAAATGAGACAATGGAATATATTCAGTGCCATCTTGTTGGTTAAGAAGTACGACATGACGATGAAAGAAAGTCCCTCGACCCACGTCTTGCCCTGACAACCTGATCAAGAAATTTTCTTGTAATAAAGTTGCATACGCTAAGGTTTCGGCATACCCCCAATCGATGGGTAATTCTCCCGCCGTTATTTTAATGCGATCTTGTACAATCTTCTCGACCCTGGGGTGTAGCACCAACCCTTGTGGCAACGTAGTTTGTTTTTCGGCCAACGCCTTTAAAACGGACAGTGATACCCCCGTTTCAGCTGCTATACGCCAATCCTTTGAACGGTAGGGTTTCCAATCTCTCACAAACTCTCGTTGAACATCGGTCAGTAAATCCAGTGCTACTGCTTGTTGCCGACTTTCTAAGGAATTCCGATATTCTCTCGTGATGCTTTCGGCTTCTTCCTGGTTCACTATTTTTTCATTGACTAAACGATCACTATAGAGTTTTGCAACCGTCGGTAACTGGCGAATGAGTTGGTACATGATAGGTTGTGTGGCTGCCGGTTCGTCTGCTTCGTTGTGGCCTTGGCGACGATAGCCAACCAAATCGATGATCACATCTTTTTTAAACTTTGCTCGATATTCTAAGGAAAAGAGCATTACTTTAAAGACTGCCTCAGGATCGTCTGCATTGACATGGATAATAGGAACTTCCATCATTTTCCCAATATCTGAACAATAGAGTGTTGAACGCGCATCTTGCGGATTACTGGTCGTAAAACCAATTTGATTATTGACAATAATATGAATAGTTCCACCAATTCTAAAACCACGTGTCTGCGACATATTGAGGGTTTCCATGACCACTCCCTGTCCTGCAAAGGCCGCGTCCCCATGAATGGCAATGGATAACACTTGATCGAACTCTGAGTCGCCGCGGCTCTCTTGTCTGGCACGAACCGAACCACAAACCACTGGCGTCACAATTTCAAGATGCGAAGGATTAAACGCTAACGACAAATGAACATGGCCGCCCGGCGTAGAAATATCGGAAGAAAATCCTTGATGATATTTAACGTCTCCCGACTCCAATGATTCATCATAATGCTTACCTTCGAATTCATCGAACAATTGGTTTGGTTTTTTGCCTAATAAATTGACTAAAACATTCAGACGACCCCGATGCGCCATACAGATCACTATCTCTTTAACGCCCTTTGCTCCCCCTTGTTGGATCAGAGTATCTAAGGCAACAATTAAGCTGTCTGTTCCTTCAAGCGAAAATCGTTTCGCGCCTGGATATTTTGCCCCCAGGTATTTTTCTAAACCTTCTGCAGCCGAAATTGATTTCAATAAACGAAGCTTTGTTTCTTTTGACACATTCTCTTCGTAAAAAAAACTCTCAATTTGACTCTGGACCCAAATTCGCTCTGGCGAATCTGGGATGTGCATAAACTCTGAAGCAATGGTCCGACAATAGAGTTGTTTTAAAGTATCAATGATGGCATGTAATGAACGTTGTTTAGCGCCTGGTAAAGTCCCTACATCAAATAAAGTCTGGAGATCTTCTTTCGTAAAATGATAATAGGTTGTCATTAATTCGGGAACCAGCGGCACATTCCGCCTCTTTAAGGGATCTATTTCGGCTTGTAAATGACCTAATAGACGATACGCTTCGATTAACTCATAAACCCGTGCTTGCTTATGTTCATGCAATAAGGCTTTTTTTAAACTGTCGAGACTCGAGGGTGATTCTTCTCTGCCTAAACTTTGCAAGCGAGGGTGCCTGACCCTCTGCTTAAATTCCGCAAGGATTTCTAAGTGTCTCGCTTCTGGTCCGCCCTTCCCCACTGCCGGGAGTTCTGAAAAATAATCCCGCCACTCGGGTGACACACTCATCGGATCGGTCAAATAGTGATCATAGAGTTCCTCTAAATAAGATGAACTACCAGCATCCAGTAGCGATGTTTGCTGTAATGCAGCCATGGTCGCCTTTGTTAAACTCATAGAGACACTCATGATAGTTACCTAAACTAATTATAGAATTAGAAAAGCTTTCCCGCTGAATGCGGGATTATACACTAAGAATAGCTCTACATTGCGAGGAATAAGGGCAAAACGGCACTCTATATCCGACTCTTTTTAACCCCGCTCAGAAAATGATAATCGCGACTATAATGGACGATAGGCCTATTGATTCGAGTCTTTGACGACAACAATGACAATTCTTCTCTTTTCAGCATCCGTTTTTCTGATCTCTTGCTTCACTGGGGTGTTTGGCGTGCTAACCGGCTTGGGGGGCGGCATGTTGCTTATTCCCATTCTGACCTTAATGGGTGTGGATTTATATCACGCCATGGGCGCATCCTTAATTTCGATTATTACCACCTCCATGAGTGCTGCATCGACTCCCTCTGGACGCTGCTTTACCAATTTCAATATGGGCATTTTTTTAGAAACAGGGGCTGTACTCGGAGCATTTGTCGGTGCCTTCTTATTAGTCTATTTGCCCATTTACATCATTGCCATTACCTTTAGCGTGGTTTTATTATTATCGGCTTACTCAACGGTCACTCGCAGTCCCCTGGGAGAAGATTTAATTGCCGTTCATACCAATTTTCAACACCGAGAACTCACAAGCTATCGCAAAACAGAATTATTCCAAGGATGGTTTTTTATGATCATCGGGGGGGTACTTTCAAGTATCTTAGGGGTGGGTTCCGGGGCTGTTAAAGTACTGGCAATGGATCAAATACTAAAGCTTCCCTACAAAGTATCAACAGCGACCAGCAATTTCATGATGGGGATCACCGCTCTCACGAGTATCGGAGTCTATTTTGCAAATCACTATATTGATCCCTATCTGGTGTCGCCTGTGGTAATCGGTATCTTTATTGGTGCGTTAATTGGTTCGAAAGTTTTACAGTTTGCCAAATCACATTTACTGAGAATTATTTTTAGTATCTTTGCAGTCATTCTCGCGTTTGAAATGTTATTTATTGGAATAAAAAACATCTCATGAAAAGACGAAATTTAATTGAATTTCAAAACAAATTTTTAGACGCCCTACTTGTTTTGGCACTGCTGTTGATTATCAGTGGCGGCGTTCTTTACGTGTGCCTGCATGGCGATGAAATAGAAAAAACCACGATTGTCATTAAAAATAGCTTACAACCACCACTTGAAAACATGTTCGTTCAATATGGACTCTTTTTGTTGATTTTCGCGCAATTCGCCCGATTATTGTTAGTGACGGGTGTTTTTTATATGAAAAGAAATATGAGCAGTGTCTGGATGAGTCTGTATGTTTTTCTTTTTCTCATTATTTCATTTTTTCTCTACAGCTAAACTCCATCTTTCAGAAGCTTATCACGAATTTCACCAATCGCTTTATTGGGGTTTAAACCTTTGGGACAAACATCCGCACAATTCATAATACTGCGACACCGGAACACACTATAGGCATCTTCCAATTGTGCTAAACGTTCTGGTGTGGCATCGTCCCGACTGTCCACAATGAAGCGTGCCGCCTGTAAAGCCGCCGCTGGTCCTAAGAACTTCTCGGGGTTCCACCAATAAGAAGGACAAGCGCTCGAGCAGCACCCACAGAGAATACATTCATACAATCCATCTAGCTTCTCGCGCTCGCTGGGAGACTGTAAACGTTCTACACCCGGAGCAGGCTGGCTATTTTGTAAATACGGTTTGGTTTTTTCATATTGTTTATAAAAGTTGGTGAGATCGACAATGAGATCTCGAATCACTGGCATTCCCGGTAAAGGCCTTAAAACCACCGGCTCTGTTAACGACGCTAATGGTGTAATACAAGCCAATCCATTTTTTCCATTAATATTCATACCATCGGAACCACAAACCCCTTCTCCACATGAGCGTCGAAACGATAAGGTTTCATCTTGAGTCTTGATAATCTTTAAAGCTTCTAGCACCATCGCTGCCGGTGTTTTCTTGAGATCTAATTCATAATCTTGCATGCGAGGCTTTTCATCGGTTTCCGGGTTATAACGATAAATAGAAAATTTCATTAATAGACCCTCTCTTTCGGTGGGAACGGCTCAACAGACAGTGGCTGCATATTCACCGCACGATATCTGATTTCATCATTGGGAAAATAAACCGTATGCTTTAACCATTCTTTATCATTTCGGGTTGGAAAATCTTCGCGCGCATGGGCACCGCGGCTTTCTTTTCTGGCTTCGGCCGACAAGGCAGTTGCGATTGCAACGACCATCAGATTATCTAACTCTAAGGCTTCAATCCGTGCAGTATTAAATACTTGGCTCGTGTCCGACAAGCTGGCAAACTTCAATCTTTCACGAAGGTCTTTCAGTTTTTTGATCCCGGACAACATCGATTCTTCATGACGAAAAACCCCAAAATCATTTTGCATGACTTTTTGCATTTCATTTCGGACATCCACAAATCTTTCCCCATTTTTACGGGTATTCCAACGATTATACCGTTCTAAAGCAAGATCGAGATCGACATCTTTAACCATTTGTCCTGTTAATTCATCATCATTCAGATGCTCTAAAATGTGAATCCCCGCAGCACGCCCAAACACCACTAAATCTAATAAGGAATTTCCCCCCAATCGATTGGCGCCGTGAACAGAGACACAGGAACACTCACCCACCGCATATAAGCCTGGAACAACCGCGGTTTCGCCTGTCAGCGTGATGGTTAAGGCTTGACCAAATTTATTGGTTGGGATCCCACCCATCATATAATGACAAGTCGGAACCACGGGAATGGGTTCAATGATGGGATCGACATTCGCAAATGTCATGGATAATTCTCGGATCCCAGGTAATCGACTGTGAATGACTTCACTGCCCAAATGATCAATTTTAAGTAAGACGTGATCTCCTTCCGGACCACAGCCTCTTCCTTCACGAATTTCTAAGGCAATGGCTCGAGAAACAACATCGCGTGAAGCCAAATCTTTTGCATGAGGCGCATATCGTTCCATAAAGCGTTCGCCGTTTTTATTGAGTAAATAACCCCCTTCTCCACGGCAACCTTCTGATATTAAGACCCCAACATGCGCTAACCCTGTCGGGTGAATTTGCCACATTTCCATGTCTTGCAGCGGATAACCCGCTCTCACGACCATGCCCAACCCATCACCGGTGTTGATTAGGGCATTCGTCGTCGATTGATAGACACGTCCCGCGCCACCCGTTGCGATGATCACTGCTCGTGCCCGTAAAAATAATAATTCCCCTGTCGCAATCGAAAGCGCAACCACTCCAGCGATTCGACCCGATAAATCTTTGACTAAATCTAGAGCATACCATTCATTAAAAAAATGTGTTTTCGCTTTAAGATTCTGCTGATATAAAGTATGTAACAATGCATGACCCGTTCGATCGGCGACTGCGGATGTCCGAGCTGCCTGTCCCCCAGTGCCAAACTGCTTTGATTGTCCACCGAAGGGGCGTTGATAGATCTTGCCATTTTCTAACCGGGAAAAAGGCATCCCCATATGTTCTAATTCATAGACGACTTCTGGCCCAACGCGGCACATATATTCAATACAATCTTGATCGCCTAAATAATCCGAACCTTTCACAGTATCGAACATGTGCCAATGCCAGTTATCTTCGCTCATGTTCCCGAGTGCCGCATTGATCCCCCCTTGAGCTGAGACCGTATGAGAACGTGTTGGAAATACTTTAGAAACAACCGCGACTTTTTTACCATGTTCCGCCAACTGAAATGCTGCGCGCATTCCAGCTCCCCCTGCCCCAACAATAATGGTATCAAACGACTGTTCTGCAATCGGCATGGATCAAAGTCCCCAAATAATTTTTATTCCCCAATATAAGTAACCGAGTAACGCCAAAATAATGATGATTTGACTCGGCAAACGAAGGATGACCGGCTTTAAGTAATCTGTTGTGATTGTCCACATCCCTATCCAAGCATGGATCACGAGGCTAATTAACGCCAAAAGACTCGCACACCTTAGCCATCCACCTAAAAATAATTCATGCCAAGCAATAAAACTGTGTTTGGTATTTGCCATCATTTGGCTAAACAAAAAGATGGCATAGATAACTAAGACGACCGCTGAAATTCTTTGTAAGAGCCAATCTTGCAATCCACTTTTACCAAAAGAAAACACCGGTTTTACCATAGCCAATATCCCAGAATCAGAAATGAAATTCCCACCAGGGTTAACACGACCCAAGCACCAGCTCGAGCTTCTTTCTTTGACTCTCCAATATGGAAGTCCATGAGTATGTGGCGAACCCCTGCAATACTGTGGTACAACAAAGCACTTAAGAAAATCCACAGCATCACCTTGATCAAAGGATGCTGTAATCGTTCAAAGAGTGTTATATAACGTTGTTCGGAAGCCAACGACTCCTGCAGCATCCAGAGGATAACGGGGATCACTAAAAATACAAATGCCCCCGACGCCCGATGTAGGACAGAAACCCACGCCGTAACCGGAAAATGAATGGTTCGAAGATCTAAGTTGATCGGCCGACGTTTCACAGTTTTCTCAACCCCCTATGCCCCCTCTTTGGACTCTAGCACTGATCCTGCCAAAATTCACCCAACAAACGGCTACTGTGATGATTGATTCTTGGAAGAACTATTGAGCTGTTTACTCATGTCGGTCACCGTCTTTTGTGCTTGCAACTGATCCCGTTGTAATTGAAGGGTCTGCAATTGCTGGTTCAACTGGTTTAAATCTGCTTGGAGCGGGGGTCGCGACGCAGGATAAATTTCTTCATCAAGCTCTTTTTGCTTTGCTTGGATCTCGGAAATCTTGGCATCAATGGCCTGAGAAACTTGAATCAGTTGTTGTTTGTATGCTTGCTCGGCGGGGGAATCGGCCGCACTGCTGTTATTGTTGTTACTGTTGTTTCCTGCTTGAGCTCCGGGCGAAACAGCACCCGCCTGACCAGCAGAAGAGGTTTGGACTCCATCGGCCATGAGAGGAGCACTCATTAAAGAAACGACCAATAACGTTTGAACTCTAAAATTGCTCGATAACATATAACACTCCCTGAATAAAACATGCCTCTTAAGCGTTAGTGTAGCACACTACAATTAGTTAACTAAAAAACTATTAAAAAACATTGGTGTGCTCATATTATATTGATATACTGAGTTACAGTTTTTTAATCTTTTCCTATAATAAAATAATGTGGGTTCAGCGCATCCCACTCTTTTATAAATGGTATAGGGTATAAATCATATGGCTAACGATTCAGCAGAATTACGCTTCCCCGGAAAAGATCCCATTTCTTTACCCATCCTCGAGGGAACTTTAGGTCCCCAAGTGATCGATGTCTCGGATCTTGCGCGCCACGATCTTTTTACTTTTGATCCCGGTTTTCAATCCACCGCCGCGTGTAGCTCTAAAATTACATTCATTGATGGCGATAAAGGCATTTTATTACACCGCGGATATCCTATCGCGACTTTAGCAGAACGTTCCGACTATCTAGAAGTTTGCTATTTACTGTTAAATGGCGAACTCCCCAACAAGGTACAAAAAGACGATTTTGTCAGTAACATACGCCATCACACCATGCTCCACGAACAATTGAGCAGTTTTTTTAATGGTTTTCCAAGAAATTCTCACCCCATGGCGATATTGTGCGGTGTGGTCGGCGCATTATCCGCCTTTTATCACGATTCTCTTGAGATTAAAAACCCAGCACACCGTGAACTGGCTGCATTAAGACTCATTGCAAAAATGCCAACCATTGCTGCAATGGCGTATAAATACTCGCTGGGACAACCTTTTGTTTATCCCAAAAATAGTTTGAATTATGCTGAGAACTTTTTGCATATGATGTTTTCTCTACCCGCTGAACCCGATACACCCAATCCCGTGATCGCGGCAGCAATGGATAAAATCTTTCTTTTACACGCTGATCATGAACAAAATGCCTCAACCTCTACCGTGAGATTGGCGGGCTCTTCTGGCGCCAATCCATTTGCCTGTATCTCTGCGGGGATTGCAGCCCTCTGGGGACCTGCTCACGGAGGAGCAAATGAAGCCGTCATCAACATGCTCACTGAAATCGGAGACGTGAGCCGTATTAGTCAATACATTGCTCGTGCTAAAGATAAAAATGATTCTTTCCGACTAATGGGTTTTGGCCACCGCGTTTACAAAAACTTTGATCCCAGAGCAAAGGTGATGCGCCAAACCTGCCACGAGGTTATGGAAGCATTACAGATCCATGACAATCCTTTATTTAAACTTGCCTTAAAACTGGAAGAAATTGCCTTACAAGATCCTTATTTTATTGAAAAGAAACTGTATCCAAACGTCGATTTTTATTCCGGCATCATTTTGAAAGCCATTGGGATCCCGACCAACATGTTTACGGTCATCTTTGCAATGGCAAGAACGGTTGGCTGGATTACCCATTGGAACGAAATGTTAGGCAGTCCTGAGCTGAAGATTGGTCGACCGCGCCAACTCTACACTGGCACACTCGAACGAGCATTTGTTCCCTTAGAACAACGAAATTAATTTCCTTAGGACCCCGCAACACCGACAGAGGTGGTTTCTGGAACCTCGCCCTCTTCCACATCTGCAGTTTTATTACTTTCATTCACCACAGACCACATCGGTAATAAAATAAGCGCAATTGCTAAAGAGCAAACGGAGAGTGCCACTATAAATTCATACCAACCCCAGAGATCGGCAATTTTTAAGAGAGGATATCCCGCAACGACAGAACCTAAATTAGCACAGAGTCCGGCAAAACCATTCGACGTGCTGGCGGCTTTTTTATCGACAAATTCAGCCGCGGCTAACCCAACCAACATTTGGGGACCAAAAACCAAAAAGCCAATCAAAGCCATCACAAAAGAAGTTAAAATCAGATCATCTGCCTGCACAAACCACAGCGCATAGATCGCAAAAGACAGTCCAATAGAAGTTAAGATAATAACGGGAGCTCGTTTTCCATCAAACCAATAGTCGGAACCCCATCCAGCCACCAGCATCCCAAAAAAGCCACCCACTTCAAACCAAGAAACGCAAGCAGCCGCTCCGATATTGCCATAGCCCTTCATTTCCACTAAATATAAAGTCCCCCAATCGTTGACAGCGGTTCGAACTAAATATACAAAGAAATAAGAAAGAGCGAGGATCCAAACATATTTGTTGTTCAAAACATGCTTAAATAAAATTTCTTTAACCGACAGAATGGCAGTACTTTCTTTTTTCCCTTCCTCTACCACTTCGCCTTTAAATTTTTCAATACAGGGAAGCCCTAATGATTGAGGAACATCCCTCAAGCGATTCAACAACCAAAAACCAATCCCAATGGATAAGATCCCTGGAACAAACATTCCATAGCGCCAACCGTACCATTTAGCACAATAGGCAGCAAGATAAGCGATGAGAAAACCACCCACCGTGTGAGACGTGGTGCTCGCACTCCACCAAGTACCCCGTTCTGTTCGTGAAAACCAAAAGGTTAATTGTTTGGCACACGCGGGCCAACCCCAACCTTGAAACCAACCATTTAAACCCCAAAAGATGGCAAACAAAACAAAAGACGAAGAGAATCCGAACAACAAATTACAGACACCGGTTAAGATAAGCCCTATTGCCATAAAATATCGGGGATTAGATCGATCGCATAATATACCGCTGGTAAATCGACTGATCCCATACGTGAGGGATAATATACTCACTAACCAGCCTAGATGATCTTTCGTTAAGCCTAAATCTGCACTGAGTGTTGGGGTAATAAAAGTAAAACTCTTACGAGTGAAATAATAAAATGAGTAACCAATATACATGGAATAAAAAATACGCGTGCGCCAATAACGGTAATTTTTTTTAATGGCAGCCGTATCAGTTATCTCCGGCAAATACGGAGCAGGTTTCAACAAATTTAAAAAAGCCTTTATCATGCAGTTTCCTAACTATTAATTGTATTTGCTCTTTCAACAGCAGGAAAGACTAGCATGAGTGCGGCTATTCCGCCAAGACATCTCACGTTTATTGTTAGCTTAACAACATACATTCTGGGCACAATTAAACCACGCCTGACCCTCACCCGGCGCTACGCGCCACCCTCTCCCAAAGGGAGAGGGGAAGAGCAAAATCCAAGGTCCCTTGTCACCAAAATCCCTCACTGACCCTCACCCGAAGCTACACGGCGGTACAAACCGGGTAGATTGGTAACACTCTAAACCGAGATCATAGGTAACACGATTGACCGAACACATGGACAATATGATTGACCAGCCCCCACCCAACACCCGAGGGGGTGAGGGTTAAGAAAATGCCGATTCAGCAGGCGTATAGGGACGCTGTATTGCTAAAGCCACCGCTGGATGCGTCACTCGCCCTCGGCAAATATTCAACCCCTGTAATAGGTGTGGATTCTCTAAACAGGCTGTCCGGCAACCCTTTTCGGCCAGTTCCAGAATAAAAGGGAGTGTTGCATGATTCAAAGCCAGCGTTGCGGTCTGCGGAACACAAGAAGGCATATTACTAACACAGTAATGAATAATCCCGTGTTCTACATAGGTTGGATTCGTATGGGTGGTCGGATGACTGGTTTCCAAGCACCCTCCTTGATCAATCGAAACATCCACTACCACTGATCCTTTCCGCATTTGATGTATCAAGGAACGAGAAACCAATTTTGGAGTAAAAGCGCCGGGTACCAATACGGCCCCTACCACCAAATCGGCAGTACGAACATGCTCTTCTACGAAAAAAGGATCGGCATGACACGTGGTGATTCGACCCATAAAATACATGTCTAACTCACGCAGCCGTTTTAAAGACTTATCCAAAACAACAACTTCTGCACCCATACCAACCGCAACACGTACCGCCTGGGACCCAACCGCTCCACCCCCTATCACCACAACCTTGGCTGAAGACACGCCCGAAACCCGTCCTAACAATACTCCCGCTCCCCCCTGGGCTTTTTCTAAACAATGCGCCCCGGCTTGAATCGATAGTCGGCCCGCAATTTCGCTCATCGGGGTCAGTATCGGTAATCCCCCTTCCCCGTCGGTGACGGTTTCGCACCCGATGGCAATGCAACCCGAAGCCAGCAGTAATTCGGCTTGTTTTAAATCGGGAGCCAAATGCAGAAAGGTAAAGATCACTTGTCCTTCGCAGAGCTTTTGACATTCCGAGGGTTGTAGTTCTTTGACTTTGATAATGAGTTCCACCGTCTTAAAAATTTCATCGGCCGTTGCGACAACGTTTGCGCCAGCCAAACGATAGTCTTCGTCAGAAAACCCTGCACCGACACCCGCAGCTTGTTCCACCAAAACAACATGATTTTTATGAGTCAACTCTCGAACACTGCCAGGAGTCAACCCAACCCGATATTCATGATCCTTAATTTCTTTCAACACACCAATATGCATGATTCTTTCCTAAAAATTGAAGGTGGAATAAAATCATTATATAGTGTGTTTTCTTATCCCGTTGCCCCTCACTCCCTAGGGAGACTCAATACCGACGACAATCATTCTAAAAAGAGGGGTTTCTGGAAAGCGACACTCCAAAAGTTGTCAAACAATGAGAAACAGACCATGGAAATACTCGAAATAGAAAAAACATCGTGGCCCCCGTCCTATACGATTCGCTTAAGTCAACGAGCCCGCCGAACTTTTTTACAAATTACCCCAAAGCGGGGTTTGGAAATTGTGGTCCCGCACAAAAGAAAGTCGCCGAATATTGAAAGCCTCTTACATGAAAAGAGAAACTGGATCGAGAAAACCCTAGAAAAATTTACGGATCGATTAACCACACAGCCTTTGGAATTGATTGAAAAACCCGATACAATTGTTTGCCAAGCGCTCTCGGAAATATGGCAAATCACTTACCACCCAAAACCAATGGCTAAAACAGTAAAACTCACTCGAGATCCCCTAGATAAACAAAAATTAATGCTCACGGGGAATGTTGATAATACAAAACTGTGTTGTCAAACCTTAAAAAAATGGTTAATGCGTTATGCTCTGAATACTTTTTCACCTTGGCTCTATCAATTAAGCCTTACTACCGGACTTTCTTACAACCGCATTTTGATCCGAGGGCAAACGACACTTTGGGGAAGCTGTAACGCAAGTAAAACCATTAGCTTAAATTATAAATTGCTTTTCTTACCGAGAATGCTGGCCCAGCATGTCTTAATCCATGAACTTTGCCATACCAAATATCTCAACCATTCTGCTCGATTTTGGCAACTCTTCAAAAAGTGGGATGAACATTTCACTGAACATAAAAAAATGCTGCGATCAGCCGAACGTTACTTACCCCGCTGGTTATATTTAACGTAGCTTATTTCTGGCCGTTTTAGAATATCTAAGGAACTGTACATAACACTCATAAAAGAACCTAAACGCTTTCTCGCTTCCTCAGGGGATTCCTCATAAGACGTTGAAACCAAAATCACTCCTGATCCTTGAGCATATTTCGAAATAACCCTTACTTTGTCTAAAAGACTTGCCAGAGAAACATCAACAGTGCTAACCCCTGCAATATAATACCAGTACCACACCAACCGAGAAACCGATCCCGATTTGAGGGTTATTTCGAAAACGGAAACAGAGTCATTCTCTCCAATTGGCAGCACGACTGTCGTTGGCTCTGATCCCTTCCAAAGAGTGGGATCATAAAGAGAATTTCTAGGGTCTAACATTTCCGCAGCGCTCCTATCTGAGTGATAATATGCGGAATATAAATAAACACTGTCATGATCTGCGATGACATTCGAAAAATATTTAGCCTGTAACGTGGCCGATGCATTCGGGAAAACAGGCTCCCAGGCCACCGCACCAACAGATTTTGGACCATCCCAACCCTTCGTCCCTAAAGGAGCCCTTAAGGTAATTGCTCGCTGGCTTTTAGGGTAAAAGGATCGGATATTGTCACCTAACCAAGGTGCTGTCATTAACATCAAAAATGCAATTCCTGTCGGGATCAACCAGCGTGAATTTTGATAAGTCCAAGGAGGAGTGCCCGCTAAAACCACTTGCTTTTGCAGACGACTTTTGATGTGTCTTAAATAAAAAAGAAACAACCCAACAGCAAGGGCTGTGATCAAAGGCCGACTGTAGAGTGTACTATCCTGCAACGGAATCACGAGTAAAAAGAAGAGGAGCGGTAAAATAAGGGTTTTGGTTACTGCCGGACCACACACTGTTAAAACCAACGCTGGGATCATTAAAATAACGGCAGATTGCTCAACCGACTGGATCTTAAGAACATTGGCAGCAACATAAACACTGATCATCAAAAATAAGCATAAAAGCCCCAATTGACTGGAAGCAATTAATAGTGATACGACTAATTTTCGCATGGCAAAAATGAGATAAGCAGCAAGCACGGTAATGCCCCAGGTGGCAGCTATCACCCAATTTTGTTGATTACCCGCATAAATACTGACCAATGTTGGCCAAAAATAAAAAATCCAGCCAAGCCATAGAAAGACAAATGACCAGAAAGCTTTTTTATTCAGTAAGGATTCATTACTAGAGTTGTTCACTGACTTTAGAGTACCATTGTTTAGCCAAATCAAGTTGCTTTTCTAAGGCATATAAATGAGATTTTACCAAACAAGCACGACGATTATGATCATCTGCTTTCAAAACAGTGTCTAATTCTTGGTGAGCAGCGCCGAATTCCCCTAAATGCAATTCCAATTCGGCCAAGTTAATACGCGCCGCGTGAAAACTATCTTTCAAAATGATGGCTTTTTCAAAATACTCGCGCGCTTTCGTGGGATCTCCAATGCCCTGCCAAGCCAACCCCAATAAATTATAAGGAACTGGGTGCAAAGGATTCTCCTTTTGTAATACCTTGGCCAACCGAACAGCCATTTGATTGTCATTGCTTTGTAATTTAGACAGTATTTGCATCACGGATCGACTCATCGCTGCATCGGTTGCACTTAATTCGGCATTTCTCAGGTATGATAAAGAAAAGTTTGTTGGAAGAAAGGTAGGTTCCGATACTTTTTGTTCGATGGTTTGTAACACATCGGAGTACTCATCCCGATTCCCCGCTTCTGCATGAATCACCAAAGCCGCTAATTCTCGGCTAGCCTCAGGGTGGCTCTTGTCAATTTGTAACGCTTGATAATAAAGCAATGCTGCCTTTTCCCGATCCCCTTCTAACGTCTTTTGCCGGGCTTCGTGAACCATCGTGGCGGCAGTGTCCTCTTTGGTCATCCGTGCTTCGACTGCTGCAGATAAAACAGCAAGCATGAACCCTATCCCTAATTTCCATCCCATTGTTTCTTTCACACTAGCCTCCTGCTTTGGCGATCCTATTTAAGAATATCCTATTTCACTGGTTCACCAGAAACCAGCTGATTGACTACCTATCTATTTCGCTCATCTTCGTCTGCCGTTTGGCTGGGATATAGTGTACACTCTATCATTGCAGAATCAATCACAGAGTTTGACCTATGCTTAGCGCTGTAAAAAAACGACTGATACTCTTCACTCTCACTCTCTTCAGTATACCTTATGTTTGGGGGGAGGAATTGTGTGCAGGTTTACAATACCGAAAATTGACTTCTGAACGTCAGCAAACCATTCATGTATTAGATGTAGATCCCAAACGTCTCAAGATTGTCGCGGCTCATGCCAAAGAGCAAGCGTTCGGACGCGAGACTGTCGCCAGCATCGCAAAACGATATAAGGCCATCGCCGCCATTAATGGCGGCTTCTTTAAAGGAGGGGAAACTACCGATGGACTTCCCGCTGGCATTTTAAAAATCCGCTCACACTGGTATGGCGTGGCTTACCGCTCTCGCGGAGCCATTGGCTGGTCCGATCCCATGCGCACCGTACTAATAGACAGAATCCAAACAAAGACCAGTATTTATCTGAATCATCATAAGGTGCCGCTCCATACGGTCAACCAACCTGGCTTAGCAAACAAAGCTGTTTTATATACAGATGCCTATGGCCAGACTGCGGGTTCCATGACCGGCGGTTACGATATTACGATAGATAACAATCGAATCACGGCGATCCAACCTGCAGGCAAAACCACTATACCCAAAGATGGTTTTGTTTATTCACTCGGGCCACAAGCACGTTATCCACGCTTTCCGATTGATATCGGTAATTCAGCCATGGTAAACATAGAAGTTGTTCCACATTTTGGGAAAGAAAATTATCTGGCTTGGCAAATGGTCGAAAATATTATCGGCGGAGCTCCTTTATTAATTTTTAACAGTAAACCTATCAAAGATTATTCTTCTGAACGCATGCCTTCGGCCTTTATTCGAGAACGTTATGCCCGATCTGCAGTCGGGACCCTTGAAAATGGTCATTGGATCTTTGTCGTTGTTGAACAAAGCGCTCTCACTGGCAGTCCAGGGATGACGATCCCAGAACTGACTGATTTAATGCAACAGCTCGGTTGTGAATATGCCTTAAATCTAGATGGAGGCAGTTCTTCAACACTCTACCTTGATAATGCCGTTATCAATCAACTGGTCGGCGACGATGAAGAAGATTACAGTTGGGCTACCTTACGGCCTGTCTCGGACGCAATTTTGCTCTTACCCAAACGCAAATAAGCAATCTCACTAAAATATTATCGGCAAAATTGACGCCCGCTCTTTTTACAGTATTATGAGAGTAAGACTGCTATTGAGAGAGAAAACTTATGTCTCGCCTCGGAAAAAGCCTGTTATCCCTCTTATTTTTGATAAGTTGGGCCGTTTACGCAGACGATATCACCACCGTTCTCACCATTTACAGTACTGCTGAACCGGGATCGCTCTCAGCGGATTTTTATCGATCACCCGATAATAACAACGCATCTTCTTTACCAGGCTTTGGCATCGTCAAAATCCAAAAAACCTTGGATTTGAAATCAGGACAGAATTCCCTCTCTTTTACCGATATCCCCTCTCTGATTGATCCGACAACGGTGTTATTCAAATCCCTGACCGATCCGGATAAAACAACGGTGACCCAACAAGTCTATGGATTCGATCTATCGAATCCCCAACAGTTACTCACCCGTGCGCTGGGGCAAGAAATTACCATAGAACAAAATCAAGGCAATCAAGTGGAAAGTTATAAAGGAACTTTATTAAATACATCCGGTGGCATTATCTTAGAAGATGATCATCATCAACTGATCTCCCTTAATAATTATAATGCAGCCTATTTACCCAATGCTTCGAATAACCTGATTACGCAACCCACTTTATTTTGGACGATCACGGCCAATAAATCGGGTAAACATCAAACCGAAACCCATTATAAAACTGCAGGCCTCACCTGGTGGGTCGATTACAACGGCATCTATTCAGAAGGGAAAAATGCCAACAGTGGTTTTTTAAGCCTCAGCGCTTGGGCGAGTATCATGAATCAATCGGGCATGAACTATGACCAAGCAAAACTGAAATTGATCGCAGGCGAAGTAAATCAAGTTCAAACGCCTCGATCCTTTCCACGATTGATGGCCATGAAAGCCGTCAATGCTTCGGGGGGTTCATCAGAAAATAGTCCTTTTTCTGAAGCCAGCTTATTTGAATATCATGCCTACTCTATGACTGATCCCATTACCTTACCAAATGGTTCCACACAGCAAATGATCTTTTTAAAAAATACCGCCAGAATCGCGGTTCAGAAACAATATATTTTCGAAGGAACCCCTGGGCTCCTCTATTCAAATTACGTGAATACGGATAAAGAAATTTCAATCCCCAATCAAAGTGTCCGTATTTTACTCACCTTTAACAACACATCCCAAGCTGGACTAGGCATTCCTCTGCCAGCAGGCCGCGTTAGAATCAACCAAAGTGATTTAAATGAGGGATCCCTAGAATTTATCGGTGAAGACATCATTGCCCATACCCCACCCGACGAAGCAATTAAACTCAATCTGGGTAATGCCTTTGACATCACGGGGAAGAGAAAACAAATTGACTTCACCATTGATAACAATCGACGGATCATGGAAGAAACCATTGAAATTACGCTCAACAATCATAAAGATCAGAGTGTAGACATGAGCGCCAAGGAAACCTTATATCGAGCAGCCAATTGGGAAATTGTTAAAAAGTCCGGTGAATATCAAAAATTAGATTCCCAGACAATTTCTTTTCCGGTGACGCTGCCAAAAAACTCTGAAGCTAAAATTCAATACACAGTTCGGTATACTTGGTAGATAATTTTTACAACAATAAAGAATACCCATCACTGTGGATTGCTTCGCTACACTCGCAATGACAACAGTTACTTTTACTGCTTCAAAATGCCTAGAAATCGTTACCCCCTCATCCGCCCTACGGGCACCTTCTCCCCAATGTATTGGGGAGAAGGAATAGGAATAACTAGGATATCCGAAAATCTGTATACCCATTGTGCTTCAAACTGCGAACGATGTGGAAAAGAAGCCAATAGCCTTTATTTGTTAGAAGGGCGTTTTGCGCCTGGATTGTTAGCGCAAAGTCGAGGGCAGGATGCCCGTCCCTGATAACGAATAAAGGGTGTTGGCTTCTCATTTTGAAGTGTAACGAGTCTATATTACAATACTCGGCCCATCTATAGAACAAACTACTTTTCTAGATTCAAGCGAACTTTTTGATTGATTTACATGCGCAAACATGAGTAAAAAACACTTTTCTCATTTAGTACTGATGAGGTTCCACGGCTTATATATAACCACTGACCATCCAGTATTAAGAAATCTATCCTGGTTTTCTAACGATCGACGTTGTTATGCCATTCAGCGGCTCTTAGCGCTTGCGCAACTTTATCGAGAACGCCATTCACAAATTTATGGCTGTCGGCAGCACCAAAGGTTTTGGCTAATTCTAAGGCTTCATTGATGACCACTCGATAAGGGATATCCAATCTTTCTTTTAATTCGTAGATGGAAATACGCAAAATGGTCAGTTCGATGGGGCCCACATCCTCGAGTTTTCGGCTGAGGTAAGGAGACATTAGAACATCTAGTTCTGAGACTTTTTTAGGAACCTCGTATAATAAAACCGTAAAATAGTCTTTATCAAATTGCTCTTCGGCATGTTCAATCAAAACATGCTGTTCAATGTCTGACAAAGCATTATCGGAAAGCGCCCAACCATACAATGCTTGTAATGCATAGCGTCTGGCTTTTTTTCGTTGTCCAAAAAATATTTTTTTATTCATCCACGTGTTCACTAGGGTTCTTTAAGCGTGCAATTTCAACTTGAAATTCATCAATGTCCTGAAACCTGCGATAAACTGAGGCAAAACGGACATAGGCGATTTCATCTAATGCTCTTAATTCGGCCATGACCCATTCACCTAAGACTTTGGTTTCAATTTCCCGCTCACCGGAAGCACGTAAACGATTCAAAATCCGGCTCACAGCAGCATCCACTAGGTCTGTTCGAACCGGTCTTTTTTCGAGTGCCCGTAAAATGCCACCGCGTAATTTATCTTCTCTAAACTGAACGCAACTGCCGTCCCGCTTGATCAGCCGTGGTAGTGAGAGTTCGATGGTTTCATAGGTTGTAAAACGTTCGGCGCAATTGATACATTCGCGACGTCTTCTGATCTGATCCCCTTCTCCCACCAAACGAGAATCAATAACTTTGGTATCATCTGCTCGACAGAAAGGACACTGCATATTATTGGTACACCGGAAATTGCTGACAAACACTCAATACTTCTGCTTTGACTCGTTGGATCACGGATTGATCCGAAATATTTCCTAACACATCTGTGATCCATCCCGCTAATTTTTCAACTTCAGTTTCCTTAAATCCACGCGTTGTGATCGCAGGCGTTCCGATTCTTAAACCGCTCGTGATAAATGGTGATTTCGGATCATTCGGAACGGTATTTTTGTTTAAGGTAATATGTGCTTGTCCTAAAGCTTCTTCTGCTTCTTTCCCTGTTAAACCCTTATCAATCAAATCGACTATAAATAAATGGTTATCTGTCCCACCAGAGACTATCTTAAAACCTCGATCTTGCAAGCGCTTCGCTAACATCCGGGCATTCAAAATAACCTGTTGCTGGTAATCTTTAAAGGCCGGTTCTAAAGCTTCCTTAAAGGCAACCGCCTTTCCTGCAATCACGTGCATCAAAGGTCCTCCCTGTGTCCCGGGAAAAACAACCGAGTTTAATTTCTTTTCGATCTCTGGATTACTTCTGGCTAATATGAGGCCACCGCGGGGCCCGCGTAAGGTTTTATGCGTGGTCGATGTGGTCACATCTGCAATGTTCACCGGGGAAGGATATAATCCGGTCGCCACCAAACCTGCCACATGAGCCATATCGACCAGAAAATAGGCATTGATACTGTCGGCAATTTCGCGAAATCGTTGCCAGTTCACAACCCGAGAATACGCAGAAAAACCCGCGATAATTAATTTAGGCCGATGTTCTTTTGCCAGTTTTTCGACCTCTTCATAGTCAATTTCCCCTGACTCGAGGTGCGTACCATACTGAATCGCTTGGTATAACTTTCCGGAAAAGTTTGCGGGAGCCCCATGAGTAAGATGGCCACCATGAGATAGTTTCATTCCTAAAATAGTATCGCCCGGGCTGAGCAAAGCCATGTAGGCCGCAGCATTCGCCTGGGAGCCAGAATGGGGTTGGACATTGGCAAAAGCTGCACCAAAAAGCTCTTTGGCACGATGAATGGCTAATAATTCTACCTCGTCAACAAATTCGCACCCGCCATAATAGCGCTTACCCGGATACCCTTCCGCATATTTATTGGTTAGTACGGATCCCTGCGCCTCTAATACTCGCAGGCTCACATAATTTTCGGAGGCGATTAATTCGATATGATCTTCTTGCCTCTGCTGCTCTCCCAGGATCGCAGCCCATAATTCGGGGTCAAAGTCGGCAATTTTTTGTTGATATTTCACCTTTGGACCCCCCAACTTGTCTGGTATGACGACTAAAATAGCATTCTACCCTAAGCCTTGTCCAACCGAATAGCCAATTCTTGCTGTAAGGCGGGTAAAATTTGAAACAGATCGCCAACGAAGCGATAATCAGCGATTTCGAAGATTGGGGCATTGGGATCACAATTAATTGCAACAATGATTTTGCTGTCTTTCATCCCGGCGACATGCTGAATGGCACCAGAAATTCCAACCGCCAAGTAAAGCTCGGGCGCTACCACTTTTCCGGTCTGCCCTACTTGGTACTCATTGGAAATAAAACCTGCGTCGACCGCAGCCCGCGAAGCCCCGATGGCAGCGCCCAGCTGATCCGCTATCTCCTCAATTAATTTAAATTTTTCTTTGCTTTGTAAGCCCCGCCCCCCCGATACCACAATGCGAGCGGAGGTTAATTCTGGGCGTTCTCGCCGAGGGGTTTCTTGACTCACCCGCTGCGAGAGCTTGAGATCAAATGGCTTGGCAATCTTTTCAATCGCCACTTCTGTCGCACTGAGGGGAAACGCCGAAAATGCTGTTGTTCTGACGGTCAGTACCTGAATGGGATCTACAGATTGCACTGTTTCCAAAACATTCCCGGCATAAGTGGGTCTTTGATACGTGTTGGGCGAAATTATTTTTATCACTTCAGAGATTTGCGCCACACCGAGCAAGGCTGCCACGCGAGGTAAAATATTTTTCCCATGGGTAGATGCCGGTGCCAAAATGTAGGCAAAGTCTTTTCCAAGCTCGGCAACCAAGGTCGCAACATTTTCAGCCAAAAAATCCTGATAACAGGATGAATCGTCTAACCAGATCTGGCGCACGCCAGGCAAACGGCTGGCCGCTTGCAACACGGTTGCGGCGGGGGAACCCACGATTAATAGGGTGATTTCACCAGGTAATTGTCTGGCCGCACTCACAGTTTTTCCCGTCGCTGCCTTCAGCTCAAGGTTATCGTGTTCCGCCAATACTAAAATATTGTTTCTTTCCATTCCATATTCCTTTCTATGGCTTTTCAGATAATTATTTTGACTAAAGAGCGTGTTCGACGGCTCTCGGCGCCAAGTCAAGCGAACAGAGACAAAATAATTATCTGAAAAGCTATAGAACGTGTGCTTCGTTCTTTAGCTTATCAACCAATTCGGATACGGAATTGATCTCTTTCCCAACACGACGGATTTCTGGGGATTCCACCTGCAAAACTTTGAGATGCTGCTTACAGTCTACCCCTAACTCTTGTAAGGTTATTTTCTGTATGGGCTTTTGCTTAGCTTTCATAATATTCGGCAAAGTCATATAACGCGGTTCATTCAATCGCAGATCTGTTGTTAAAACAACGGGCATTTTCAAAGACAACGTTTCCAACCCGCCATCGACTTCACGAGTGACCAATACAGTTTTTTCTTTGGGCTGAATAACGATCTTCGAAGCAAAGGTTCCTTGAGACCATCCTAATAGGCCCGCTAACATTTGCCCTGTTTGATTGCAATCATTGTCTATGGCTTGTTTCCCCAAAATAATGAATGTTGGCTCTTCTCGCTTTGCGATACAACTTAAAATCTTAGCAATATTAATCGATTCACGCGTTGCATCGTCTTCCACCAAAATGGCTCTATCCGCCCCCCGCGCCAATGCGGCACGTAAGATTTCTGTCGATTCAAGAGTGCCAATCGAAATGGCGATGACTTCGGAAATAAAACCGGCCTCCTTTTGTCGCACGGCTTCTTCAATGGCTATTTCATCAAAAGGATTCATGGACATTTTAACGTTCACTGTTTCCACCCCTGTCCCATCGGATTTGACCCGAACTTTCACGTTAAAATCAATGACTCTTTTGACGGCCACCAGACATTTCATCATTATTTCCTTAATGACTATCGGGGAGCCTAGAAAAATCCAGTGTTGACCGATTCAAATCATCTGAATAATACTGATAATTCGATTTTAAATGTTGCGGATGATTGCGGCAAACATAAATAATATTAGCGACTGTATCGTGTTGAATTGGAGTCACCATGCAACTGTTAAATTCAATGCGAATCGTATTGTCAATTCGATGAGAATAATCATCCGCCAAAGAAGGATGAGCCTTAATGTTAATGATGGCAACTCCATCTGGTCGCAAGTGATCTTTAATCTCTGCAAAATATTCCCGCGTTAACAAATGTGGGGGGATTGCTCTCCTATTGCTATAGACATCAGAAACAATAGCATCATATTTGTGATCGGTGGAATTTAAATAGGCTCTGGCATCACTCACAACAAATTCCCCATTTACTTTCCCGGAAAAATGTTTTTCTACGATTTCTTTGATGTTCTTATCGATGTCGACATAGGTAAAGTGATTATGGTGATCATTTTCTGCAGACAAGGTAAATCCTCCCGCTCCTAATACCAAAATTTCTTTATGCCGAAACCTTAACTCTTTAAAAAGCAGATTTTTGATAAATTCAATATACGAAAATCCTTTCTGATCATCTGACAAGACGGAACTCACGGAACCATTCGACTGCAAGTATTTATGGCCATCATGATGAAGTACTTTGTAGTTAGCACAGCTGTTCGTTTTAACAAATAAATGCCGCTCCGTTAAAATGTTTAACCTGTATATTCCAACCATCATCGCTATCAAGAAAAATGCATAGATAAAATCTGATTTAATATTGGTAAACAACAGAAATACGAGAACGGTTAATAATAGATAATTGATTAGAACACTCCAAGCAACGCCTAAGTAATTCATCAGCACAAGGCTCGTCAACACCGAACCAAAAAATGAACCAATCGTACTAAGGTGTAGGACTCTTCCCCCAATCGCCCCAGTCGTTTGCCCACTTTTCAGTAAATTCATGGTGATTGGCACAGTTTGCCCCAAAATATAGACCAATGGTGCTGTTACCAACAATAAATATGCCGTTAAAGCAAATAATGCTTCTCGCGAAATATACAGCTTAAAATACTCAAAAAATACTTGGATCAGTGAATAAGACAAACCTATCCCTAACCAGATTGCACTCACACTAAAATTACGTTTTAAAATAGCAACATAATCTTTGTCATTTTGATAACGCCCACCGCGCTGATAACCATACGCTAAAAATAATAAAAATACCCCAATAATGAGACTGGTGACGACTACACTGTTACCCACCATCGGCATCAGTTGCCGAATGGTTAATATTTCAGCGGATATGGTAACGAAACCTTCGATCAAAATAATAAATAACAGCATGTATTCTGACATACTTCACTTTTCTCCTTTAAACGACAAGAATCGTCTATCCTGTTGAAATGATAGCTCGAGAATCGTTGAAATACGATGTTGTCATCGTCGGTGCTGGACCTGCTGGGCTTGCAACTGCCATTCGGCTGGCTCAACTAGCCAACCAACATCAATATTCACTGAAAATCGCCGTCCTAGAAAAAG
>JABDFC010000006.1 GCA_013286785.1 Gammaproteobacteria bacterium | reverse complement strand
GGCAAGGACGGGAAGTGTTGGTTTATCAATCCGTACAAAACTATCTGGCTGATAAAAACTCGCGATTGAAAGGTGACGCCTCATGAAGCTATTGGCCTCTTCCAAGATTTTAAAGGCATTGCCATAAGATTAATGTAAAATATTACACGGGTGCAGGCACCTAATAAATAACGACAATAAATACGAGTATAAATATGATAGTGATAGCAATGCAAAAGATTGATAGCCCTCCTTCGCTTGCGCTGCGACAGGCAGCTTGCGCTTCCTTTCTAATAAATCTTATCGCAAAAATTAGCTCTACCAGCTGGCCGCCAGCTTTCGCTAAAGCTACAGCGGGCAGGCCAGCCGTAGCTTTAGCGAAGGCTGGCGGAGAGGGTGGGATTCGAACTAGACCTCAAAAACCTCATGATTCTTGAGTTTTGCCATTTTCAAATTCATTATATACCCCCAAAAGTACCCCCACTGATCCTGTATTAGGATCCCAGAAAACTAAGACAGAACCAAGCAACTTGTAGCGATAGATACATTATAAGAGTATCCTAGTAAAAATCACTATGAATGAGTAAACATGGAATAATATGTACTCCTCCAAAGTTCAAACAAGTAGTACTTCCCGTGGGGTTCAGATCTCCTCAGATTTTCTGTTGGCTTGGCAATTACAAATTGAAGAGAATAAAAAGAGTAGCTCAAAGGTCAAATTAGCTGCTCTTTCTTATACCGCAAGCCAAACCTCTACAATTAAAAGGAATAAGCTTACACTGGAAGGTAAAATAGGAACGTATCAGTTTAGAAGTACTAGTTCTATTATTGCTGCTAACCCTGGCAGAGACTGCTTTTTTGAAGCAGTTAATAAAAGTGAATTAACCCGAAAAACATTAGTAGATAAATTACTAGCAAATGCGGGTAATGATGAGGCGCGTCTAGGGTTTGCACATGAAATTCGACAATTCCTTTATATTGGTTATATTGCAGGACATGAAGATGCCGCTGAAAACAAGGCCTGTAAAATTCTTTTAAACACCAATATTAAAAATCTATTTAAAAATTTATCTGATGCCGAAGCGAGTTTAAGAGATTTAACTGAAGCTGCCAGGTCAGTTTTGGGTGAGCATATAACTGCTGGATTGTTGCCAGCTGATTTACTAAGATTGTTACAATCAAACGGCGAAGATCTCGCTGCTGAATTCCAGGAAGTCTACAGTAAGATTCTTGAAGCAGATAATCTTATCCTCCAATTTTGTTGTGATGAAGATCTATTTAAAAATTATGTCAGGCGGTATTTTCAAGTGGCTTGTGGCTATATCCCTTTTACCCGTACCTTGCATGGAGAACAAGTTGATACAACTATAGATGTCATTAATCGTTTATTTAATCTCAATATTCTCGTTTTTGTCAAAGATGAAAAGAAAACTGAATTGCCTCTTGCCAACAAAACAGCCACAGGCGTTCCTATCCCTATTTATCATAATGGTACCAATCATTTTATAGGATTTGAATCAACACCTGAAATATCTCCGTCAAGTTCTGCTTTACCCAAACCTACAACAATTTCACCTATCCCACCTTTAGTATTATTTTCTTTTAGTGCAACTCAAAACTCCAGTAAGACCACGTCAGTAGCCTCCTCCTCCTCTGTACCAAAAATAGAGGAAATCATTGAAATGCTTCCTGCCACTGAGTCACCAAGCACTTACCGAATGTCGCACTTATTGGCAGCCGGTTATCGAGGCACGGAATACCAACTATTAGTATTATTATCAGAATTAACCAAATTAATAGCAAAAGGCCCAGGACATGATTTTGAGGCAACGGTCGAAAATTACGATTCAGGTAATCTGGACGATGTGGTCATTGTTACTAAAGAAAATAGACGCTTGCATGCTCTAAAGGCACATCAAGTGAAATATTATAATCATCCAATTAGTATTTACGATTTTTTTGGTGAAGAAGCTCAAGAGACCAATAAAACATCAGGCAAAACCGAGAAAATGCATATCGGAAAGTTTTTAGATGGTTGGCTAACATGGTTGAGGAAATATCAAACTCTCGAGGATAAGAAACGCAAAAGTATTATCTATAGTAACGCGGAATTAGATGCAGTTCTACAACGATGCGTAGCGGATGGTAAATTTAAGCCTGAGTTTGCGCAGAATATGCTAATTATTCGCGTAGGAAGGAATGCCCAAATAAAGGCATTTTTAAATAAAAACTTTTTGACTCATTTAGAAGGGCAGAAGAAGGCCGGTAATTATTCAACCAAAGTATGGAATTTCCTACAAAAAAATGGGTACTTAGATGAAGAGGGTTATTTTGCCAATAGCTTTAATCCGAATACTCCTGAATTTAAGTTAGATATACCCGCTGGTGTCTTACCAAAGGATTTAACCAGTAAGATGGTGTTGGAGACTTTACAAGGGCTTCATAAAGCGTTTATGGATAATCAAATAGATCTATACGAACTTTTATATAATGAAGCATGGAAATATTTGAAAGCCAAAAAACTGCATATTACAGAAACAGTGAAAACTGATAAGGAAAGAAGGGCTTTATTTCGAAGGTTTTTATCTTCATTCCGGTTTCAGGTAAATCAAGATGATTTGGCAACACTTGAAAAAGGTATTCAAGATAATTTGGTAAAAGTCGAAGAGGCTGCTACAAATGAAGTTTTTTTATGTTTGTATTACGCGCTACATGAATGGTTCAGGAAAGAATATGGGGGAAAGGAGGTTCCCATCCTCACACGTGACATTATTACTAAATTGATACAAGAGGCATTAATTCGAAGTCACCATCTAGCTAATCTACAATTTCGTAGTAAAGCTGTCATCGATCGTTTGTCTTATGATTGTGAAGGCCTGACAGTAGAAAGACCCGAACTTGCGGCATTACAGAACGCTTTAGATCAACCTGGTTTTGTTAAAGTAGTTGGAAGAAAGGGACTTGGTAAATCTGGCTTGATTAAGCAAGGTTTAATGAACCGAGAACCACGCGAATACTTGGTTTTTTCTGCTGTCGATATTGTGCAAAACCATGCACTTCGAACCACTTTACTAGAGGTTCTGGAGAAGGTAAAGGCAATTCATATTGTGGTCATAGATGGTGCAGAAGCTTTGCTACAAATGCTACCTCATGAACTTCAGAAATTACTAAGCGATCTTAGGCAATCCAATCGTACCTTAGTCCTGACTCTTACTCCGGAAGAGAGCCAGCACAGCGCCTTTCAGATACAAGGAACAGAAATAACTCTTAAACCTTTATTACAAAACGAAGTGATTAAAAAATTCCCGCAATTGGTGCGTTACCATTCTGCGCAGTCTTTAATGAGACTGTCTGAGATCCCATTTTATCTATCGCAGATCATTGGCTTGATTAGTAAAATAGGTGCTCAAGAATTTGATTTCATTGTTAAAACACGTGAAAAAGTTTTAGAAGCGGAACTAGTAAAATTGGCTGTAGAAGGTCTAGAGGCTAAAATGGTGTCAGCACGACGACTAAGTTGGCAGCAATTGGCTGTTACAATTGCTCGCTCACCAACAGTGTTGAATCAAGGAGTCACTTTATCACCAGTGACTCCTGCCTTAGAACAATTAGTGAAAGAAAAGATCATTATAAAGCAAAATGAACAATATCACTTTGATCATGATCTCTTTTTTGAACATGGCTTAATGGCATTTTGGTTCCAAAAATGGGAAACTGCATTTATTGAGGGCAAGACTCCAGCCTATTGGCGTAAACTTTCACAGTTACTAACTACACCAGGTGCCTCAGCCATTTTAGAAAGATGGCTTATATTACATCTAAATGAATTGATGGACGATCTGGTTGTTAACATTGAAACGCTATCTCAAACCACGTATTTGAGTTTGGTTTTTACCGTCGCATTAATAACAAAACAAGAACAGCTCTTAGATGCATTGCTAAGTACTAAAAAATTGCCCTTAAACAATGTTCTAACAGGTGTAGCTGGATACAATTCTATAACCTATATATTATTGGCAATCAGGTATGATTATCCTTTAGGATTAGAAAAACTACTGATAAATGGTGCATCTCCCCATCATCCTAATGCTGGGACTTTGGTCAATAATGGGACTTCCGTCGTTTACCAAATACCAAAGGAGACAACATCTTCTTCTATTCAAGCAGAAGAACAATTATCAAATAGTGATGAAGAAAGTAATTCAAAATCAGATTCTAACCATTCTGAATCTGATGAAGAAGAGGAAGGAAACTCCGATTATTACTCTCATTCCTCTGATTCCGAACAACACGAATCAGTATCAGTACTTGAAGAAGAAGTATTAGAGGATGATGAAGCAACTAAACTCTTTAAAGATTTTTGCTCTTCTCCATATAAATACTGGTCTTCAGGTTTTGATGAAGAATTCGAAACTATGGATGAAGTCGGAGAGCTCATCTTGAATCCACGTTATCAGCCTCGACCAGTATATGATACTCTCTATATTCATCAAGTAGTAATACAAGATCGTGCTCTATGTTTAGCAACTCTTTTGGAACAATATGAAAAGCAGAAACAACTGCATATACTCAATCTCCGCAGCACTTATGATGAAACACCTTTGCATCTTGGGGCTTTAAACGGAGCATATGCTTCTGTACAACTTTTATTAAAAAAAGGTGCATCAGTTGATGTTCGGGACTATTGGGGTGAAACACCGTTACACAATACAGCTTATTCTCAAAACCACTCTTTAGCAAAACTGTTACTACAAAATGGCGCTGATCCGAATGCTTTAAATGATCATAATCTGTCTCCTTTACATGTGGCTCTGGCCAAATTAGATTTTTCTATGGTGGAACTCTTGTTAAAATATGGAGCGGATCTCTCCCTAAAGCCTTTCGATTCAAATAGCAGCGACGACATGATTGTTGCAGATTTATTGGACGAGGTATATCGTAATCAAGAGGACGAAGTTGAAGAATTCGTATTAAATCTGATTAGATTCCTAAATTTTGGGCATGATGATAATGTATGTAAATGGGGTACTCAATGTAAAGAGTTGGATATTAATTTACGTAAGTCCCAGTTAGAACAAGTTGAGGAATTAATGACATTAGTTGAAGGGCGGGCTCAAATATCCGAAGTTTTCCCCGACTTTGATTATTGCGATGAAGAGACTGAGTTGGAGTATGCCATTAATAATGGGGATCATGAGAAAATTGATGCATTACAAGATTATATTTTAGAAGATCCTGATCGCATTGATGACGTATTAAGTTCAGATACATTCTCCCCAATAAAATCAGAATTGTTGAATACTTGGTTTGAAACTGGAACCCAAGAGCAATATGATACTCTTAAAGAATATGCAAAACTTTATAGTGATGTGGAAGCTTTAGCTCGAATTACAGAGGATATGTCTATCATGGAAGAATTCGAATTGTCGGAAAAACAACTTGCAACACCAAGTAATCCTACGAGAAAGATGAAACTTGCTGCCAGAAAGCAATAAAAAAGTATGGTAGTTGTGCCCCAGGAAGCATGACTGGCAAGCAACGGTTGGTAATAGAACAAAAAGGGGTAGTGGCTGACCCTGCTGTATGGACGGGTCAATCAAGAGAAAATCCAATTTTAGCTGAATTTAATCAAGATAAGCTAAAAACAATTCTCTTATGCGCTGACTCAAAACATATTACTTTAATCTACAAAAATTATTTTCAACATTTTTAACTCAAATGTTTAAGTAATTTCGTAAAACTAAAAAACTTTAAATATTCTGAATTTAACTCTTTATTTTTTGTTTGGAAGAAACTATTAATATAATTTCCAAAATTATAAAGATACCTTCCTTTTTCATTTTCTTTACGCCAGCTTTCAATACATGCAAAAAAGTCTTTGATTTTTTCCGCTTTATCTCTCAAAGCTGAAAATGACCAGAATAATTCCAAATCATCTAAACACAGTATCAAAGGTGAATAAGATTTCAACACGCCCAACATAGATTCGTCAATTCTTTCCTGAAGATTGCATCCAACTAGTTTTAAAAATTCGCTGTCTCCTAATTATTTTTCTATCACCAATATTGGAACAATGATATTTTCTGGATTAATTTTTAATTCATTTTCAGCATATATATTTAGATTAAAAAGTTTTCCCTTTTATTTTTTATTTGTATCATCACTTGTATTAAATAATAATTTCTCTAAATCTTTATAAAAACCAACGGGGTCAGAATCATATAACGAGGATATTTTATAATACTCCACAGTAAATTCAAAGATAAAACTGTAATTCTCATGCCTTACTGTTGCATCTGGCTTATCTATTCCTTCTTCTAATATAACATTGCTTTCTCCAAAAATACGTATTAACAGTTCTCTAAAATAGCTTTCTAATAAGTACCCATACTGAGATCTAAGATCTTGCAATTTCTTTCCTGAAGATTCCAACAATGGCCAAAGCCTCCATATTAACCCCGTGCAAACACCTTCAACTAAAAATTTAAAATCAATAATACAAAAGCTGTCTTCACTAATTTTAAAAAATGGACGTTCAAAAAATTTAAGAGAATCTTTAAATATCTGGTCTAACTTCCTACCTTTCTCTTCATCTACTTGACAAGCTTTTATTATATAATCTTTCATTTCATATAAATCTAAAGACACCCTTTTAAGAAGAGTTATTAAAGAATAGTTTGATGAAAATTTTTCTGAACATATATAAAAGCTACCTATATTAGTTGACTCAAAAGTTTTCGTTTGGTCGGATGATGAATTCTGTGGAGACCATAAAAACCATCCAAAAATCTTCGTTAAAACAATAAAATACTCTCATAGAGAAAGACCCATATCTTTTTCTAGAAGTTTTATGCCATCAATAAGTAGATTCTTCGGTTTTGTCAACTTTTCAAATAAATTGTAATAAATGTGCCAATAACGTTTTATCCATCTTTGATAGAAATTCAAGGTTAACGCAGGCTCATAACTATGAGGGTGTTCCCTTAATATATAGGAAATTAAAAAATTTGCAGTACCTTTTAATAACCCAAGTTTATTATTAATAAGCAAAAGTGTTTCATATAATTTTTTACTTCCAACTTCGTTTCCTTTACCGGTAACCAGCAAATCGCCTCGACTATTATTCAAAACTTACAATGAAATAAGATATAATAAATTACTGCGGTGAAATAATATCCCATCTTTTTTTACTTTAGAATTTATTCCCAAATGCCCCAATTCAATTCTTGATTGATTGACAATATAGTCAGTTCCTTGAGTTTGACATACCATATTTAAAAATGAACTGTAGCAAATCACATTAATTGGTTCAAAATCTTTTATCAAATCATTAATCAATAAATCTATATAATCCTCTTCTTTAAGACAGCTCATTGGCAAGTAAATCTTATGGTAGGTTATTTCCCCAAATAGCTCTTCATAGTTCCAATATGTTATTACTTGCATGGCTCTCCAGAAAATACAGGTGCCACCTTATAATCTAATCTAAGAAGCTAAAAATGTTAATAATCGTGAGCGGTGCAATAACTACATCTTTTAAATAGATCTTCAGTGTGAAATCCTATGTTTATATTGTAAAACCATAGGAGAAATAGCAGTGAAGATATTAGAAACTGAAAAAAACTTTGAAAAACATCTAGAATTATTTAGAAACAGCAAATTATCTAAAGCCGAGTATTGTCGAGACAACAAGTTAAGTTATCATCGATTTAGTTATTGGTTAAGAAAAAGACCCAAGTCAGCAGCCGTTTTAGTCCCGGTTCAAATAAAATCCTCTATTCAGCATAACGCCAATTCTGAAGAACAACTCCCAAAAGTATTATGTACCGTAGATTTTGGTCGAAACGGTTGTTTAAAAGTATATGATATACAAGCAGTGGCTTCCATCTTAGAAAGGATGGTTTAAAATGTTTATGATTAATTCAACCATTTGGCTACATACTCAGTTTATTGATTTCCGCAAGCAAATTGACGGCTTAGTTATGCTAGTGGCAGATCACTTAAAATTAGAACCCACATCTGGCCAACTGTTTTTATTTCGTAATAAAACTTCTAATAAAATTAAAATCCTTTGGTGGGATAGAAATGGCTTTTGGCTATTTTATAAAAGATTGGAACAAGGTCGTTTAATTTTTCCAAAGATACAAAATGAACCCATAGAACTTACCCGAGACCAAATGGGTTGGTTATTGTCCGGCTTGGATTTTTCAAAACCGCCAAATCCTCCGGGAATTAAACCTACAAACTTCTATTGAATCCTGGTATAACTTTTTGCTAAAATATTTCATCAAGGTTGGGAAATAAAATGCTTGATGAAAGGGATAAATGGATTGCTGAACTTGAAGCTGAAGTAGATTTACTTCGGAAGCGCTACGAACACCTTTCTGAAGCTTACGAAAAATTACAACATCAATTAAATGAGTTGCTACGTCATCGTTTTGGAAAAAAGTCAGAGCGTTTTATTGAGCCATCTGAGGACGATAATGATGAAGCAGATCCTCCGGAAGACGACTTAGAGGATGAATGGGTTCTTTATCGTCGAAAGAAAAAAACGAAAAATAAGAAAGAGATACTAAAACGAGTTGTTATTATTCCAGTATCAGAAGAAGAAAAGAAATGTTCTTGTGGCTATCAAAAAACTGTTATTCGCTATGAAACCAAGGAAGTATTTAATTATCAACCTGCTGTGTTTGAAATTATTGAGCAAAAACGTGAAGTGGTGGCTTGTCCCAAGGGATGTGATGGCGCTATGGTTACAGCGCCTGCACCATTACAAGTTCTTCCTAAAGCCACCGAGGAATTTTTAGCTTTTCTCATTGTGAGTAAATTAGATGATCGCCAACCCCTGTATCATCTAGAAAAGCAATTAGAAGAACGTTATGGCATTGAGTGTAATCGTCAAACCATGGCTCGTTGGATGATTGGCCTAATGGAACCCTTAAGGCCAATGTTTAATCTCTTGAAGGATGAAGCTATTCTTTACGATGTCTCCAGCTGTGATGCGACCACTTTACAAGTGCTTCGAGAACCTGGTAGAGCTGCTGAGACCAAATCTTATGTTTATTGTATGCGAGGAGGGTCCCCAGAAAAATTAGTGGTACTTTATGCCTATAATAACAAGTTGCATAAAGTATTTGTTCATGATTGGTATGCGGGCTATCAAGGTTATTTACACGTAGATGGGGACAATTTTTTTGAGCTGATTGGCTCTTTATCTGGCATTAATCTTGTAAATTGCAACTCCCACGCTAGGAGGAAATTCGAACCGATTGCTCAAGGAACTAAAGGACAAGGGCTTGCTAAAGAAGCCCTACGATTCTTTAAATCTCTTTATAAGATCGAGCGCACCGCTAAAGAACAGGAACTTGACTATAAATCCCGTTATGAACTGCGCCAGCGAGAAGCTAAACCTATTTTAGAAACTTTTAAGTGTTGGTTAGACGAGGCTTATCCAACAGTTTTACCTAAGTCTCCTTTAGGAAATGCTATTAATTACTGCTTAAAGCTATTGCCGGGGCTCACTCGATATTTAGAAGACGGTCGCCTTGAAATAGACAACAATCTTACCGAACAGCAAATTAAACCGTTTGTAATAGCAAGGAAAATTTTATGTTTGCTACTTCTATGGATGGAGCGGATGCACTTTGCTTGCACTTAAGCCTCATTCGAACGGAAAAACTGCATGGATTAGATCCGTATCATTACTATGTTAAATTATTAAAAGGCATCCCTTACTGCCAATCGGTAGAAGATTATGAAAAGATTTTACCTTGGAATATTAATAAAGAAGAGCTTCTCAAAGTGGCTTAGCCATTACAATATGTAGTTCGCGTACCGCTCACTAATAATCATATCCATTTTTTAATTCCTGCTATTGTTTTGCTTCATCGTCTCATTTTATTATTTTCTGCCATAGAGCACTTCGCCCCTTGCTTTTAGGTATAATCAACCCTTCATCTTTCATTTGCCTTAAAACCAAGCGGATCATATCACGGCTGATGCCTGGGCAATCGGATTCAATATCACTAATAGAAAATGGGTTTATTTTACGATTGATAGTAGATCGAATTAATTCTGTTTTTGAACCTCTACTAGTGATGATAACCCCTACCCTATCTTCAAATTCTCTATAGGCGCGAATTAAAACACCCCAAAAATAATTTAACCATGGCTTCACATCATGCTTGCCTTCATGCCAATTCTTCGAGCTAGCTTCTAAAGTTTCATAATAGCTTTCTTTGCTATCTTCGAATATCCGTTCCAAGCTAATATAATGGCCCACTTTATAATCAAAGTGATACAACAACATCAAAGTTAACAATCGTGACATTCTCCCATTCCCATCAGAAAATGGATGTACACATAAAAAGTCAAGAATCGCTAGAGGCACTAATATTAAAGGATCTCTCTGTTGTTGAATAACGGCATCAGAATAATTTTTTGTTAACTGCTCCATAACAGTCTGTGTTAAATGAGCCTTCGTTGGTATAAAGCGAATACGTTTTGTTCCGTCTGGGTTAGTTTCAATAATTTCATTATCAGTAGCCTTCCAACGCCCCCCAGGGTTTGACAGATAACGACATAGAATACCGTGCAATTGTAGAATGATGCCAATAGTAAATGGCATGTGCTCCCCTGATTCATGGATTAAATTAAGCGCATCACGATATCCTGCAATTTCTTGTTCAGAACGATTGGTAGGTACAGTCTCTTTTAATACTAATTCTTCAATTTTTTTATGCGGTAGCTCTATACCCTCTAACCTATTTGAGGATTCGCTTGATTCAATTTTCGCAACCATGCGTAAGGTATTTAGCGTTTCAGGTGATTGTTTTATGAATAACGCCTGCTTTCCACGATATTCACCTATAATTCGAAGATTACCCATTTGCTCGGTATTGAATAAAATACTGTCTAAATATTCAGCCGATAGTGATTTCATCTACTTCTCCTATGAAACGATCCTTAAATGGGGTAATAATACTATAGTTGTTACCTCATTTAAAGGATATTACCCCATTTATTGATTCTTAAGTGTCATTTATCTTCAAACATAACAAAGATGATCAAAAACTGTTAAAGGCACTCAAAAACCATCAAAGATATCAAAGATGCTCGTCTGAATAGAGTGCACGCCTTTTATTTTAAACCTATTGTATAACAATCCTCGCTACCAAAAAAATCACCTTGGGTGAATAAAATAACTTCTCAAGAGATTTTTAACTTACCTTAAGAAGCTTTGATAGCTATCAAAAAAACGTAATATTTTTAATTTAACAAGAATAGTTTTAGGAGAATCCCTCACACCAGCTCACCCCACTTTATTGCTAAAAAGATCTCCTTGGATCTATAATGAAAAATGAGAACAAATCTTAAAAAAACCTAAAGCATATCTATAATTATGAACCGCACACCTGACGCACCGCGACTAAATTATTATTTTTTCTGATTTTATCAATTTTTTTTAATATATTAATGTAATCTTAAAATGTTGGCGTCATACTTTGTCATACGGTGGTCATATTTTGTCCGACGGATCGGAATACTTTGTCCGACACTTGATAAATTCTCACAAAATCATCATATTGTAAAGAGAGGGCGTATGATGTTGCCATACTTTGTCCGACAAAAGAGAACGCTGCGTATGACAATGTACGACGATTGATTTTTTACATTCAACACTAACCTGAAAGAGCTAAATATCATGCCAAAAATTTCCTTTAAAATATCCGAATCCTTACACCATCAAGTGCTGCTGACAATGCAAGGGATGGGCTTCGAAAATGTCAGTGATACTGTCCGATTTTTACTCCATTCAGCTTTAGAAAACCAAGCCTTAGATACCGGGAACACTCCACAAAATAAACTTCAAAAGAAGGCTCGCAACTATACTATTATGGCCTATTGTCTTATCGAGAAATTTCTATCTACAGCGGTTAAAAATGGTCAAACGCTGTCGAACAAAGCCCACGACAAAGCAGAGAAATTAATTAACAGCTTGGCGCAAAGGAATCATCTCTCAGGTTGATTGCCAAATCTTAATTTTACCTGAATCTCTAAGTGATCGGGCAAAGATAGCCATAACTTCAGGCTTTTCCAAATATTCATAGTCTTCTGGAATCGCATGCAATAATATATCGGAAAGCTTACAACCTTCTACAATAGGAGGATGCGTTTGCATTAACTGCGATAAAAGTTGCTCTTTGTTTTTAAAGTCACTCACCCCATTTGCATGAGTATCTTTGGCACTTTTGAGCACCTTTGACGGTAGATACCATTTCCAAACACTCCCCTTTCCATACCCTTCATGCACCGCCTCTACCCCCAAAGAAGTTTTAGCTCTTCGTATTGTGATATCCCTAAAGCCTGCATCTTTGGCTCTTTCACTAACCTCTTTCTTGGGCAAAGGGCCATCTGCAAGTAATACTGTCAAAAAATTCATTGCCTCTGCAAGGATAGATCGTTCATCTGGATTCCCTTGATCATTAATGTCAACCAACAACTCTCGTGCATTCCCGATAACAGGTTCTCCCCAAATTACTTGAGACGAAAATACTTCCTTGAAATTTTCAAGCTCTATTTGCTCAATTTGATAGTTATAACCACCCCCATCAGGGCTATAATTAGATTTTACTTTTACTAACACACGTTTTAAGTTCCCATTGGGATCCGTCATTTTTGCAGTTGCCAAGACTACTCTAGCCAATGCACCAAAAGCAATCGATCCGGTTACCCGTTCTATGGGATCACGGCCTATGGTTCCTTTAGTAAAATGGGATATCCCTAATATGGCTGCCTTCAATTTATCACCCAGCTCGACTAATGGTTGTAGATCTCTTCTGACCTCCCCATTTTTATGGGAATCACTAGCAACGGCATTGACTACTGGATCTACGATAATCAACCGCACCTCGCCCAATTGCATTGCTTTTTCATAAAGCTTAAGCATGTCTCGTGAAGGATCAAAAGCCCTAGGCTTATTGTGTTCAAATACATCACTCACAAAATAAACATGACTTCGATCAACACCATGAGCTATCAAACGCGGTAATAAGGCATCTTGTGGATCATCCTCACCAGACCATATCAAAACATTACCTGGCTGACAATTAGAGCCATCCGGCCATTGTCCACCGATTGTAATAGTTGCAGCTAAGCTAAGTGCAATAGTGGTTTTACCTGTCCCTGGTGCACCTGCCAGGAGATGAAACTTCCCAGCAGCCAGCCAATTATTCCAAATCCAAGCAATAGACTTAGGATCCAAATCCGTACCACAAATTAGCTCAACCCCAGTCTTAGCAGCACAAATCTCCTTTGAATTATTACTCATTTTAACTCCTTATTTCTCAATTCTTCGGCTTCGTTGGATCTGGTTTGCCACCCAGGTTTCAATTTCATCTTCAACCCACCCAATAGCCCTGCCACCGAGAGAAACCTGTTTGGGAAATACGTTTTGAGACATACGTAAATAAATAGTGGAACGAGAAAGCCCTGTTCGGTTTTTTACAACTGGTAATCTTAGAATGGCGTTTTTCATAAAGATCTCCTCACCCCTTTTGGGAATTTGTTAAACACAATTTTATTTAAGATGCATATTTCAAAGAAAAAAACACTGGAAGGGATGGATACCCCCATCAAAACAGAGGTGCATAGGTTATGAAAAAGCCACACCGCACTAGGACTAGAGGGGTGGGCAGGTTATTTTTTACAATACCGTATTAAGCAAATATTTGAATAGAGAGGGTGGAAGGGATGGGTAGGTTCATCAAGCAATTTAGTTTAAGGCTCCCAATAAAGAATTTTATCAAACTCACGCTTTTCAAGCTTCTTACATCCCTACAACTACCGCAGGGGCGATATGCGGAAACATTGTATTCTGCAATCTTATCCTATTCGTACTGGGGTGCTGAATATGAATCTAATTCCATTTCCTTTTTTGCTCCTGTAGATTTTCCTTTCTTTGCACCCCCCCACTTAAATAAAATATGTCTGCTAGCAGCGTTTTCTTTTATAGAGGGTGGTGGTAACTCAATTTTTTGTTGCCTTTGCACATCTAACCACCTCAAATGTAATTGTTGAGAAACGGCCTCGATGAATTCATCTGACCCTTGCATTTTCATGCTAGGAATAAATTGCTTAATTTTATCTTGGATCTCGGGTTCCAATTTTAATAACAGCGCAGCTAATGATTCTTCTGAAACTATATCTATTTTATCAACTAAGGCTTCCAAAAATCTTTGATACTTAACAATTAATTGCTTATCTTTGTTAAAGGCCACGCTTACTGACGTTGATGCTTGATCCCAAAGCTCGGTACCAGCAAAAATATTAATTAAATCAATTCCTAAAGTGGCAGAAGGTAACAACATCCAAGTAACTGCCGGAACAGTTTTGAATTGTTGTATGGTTAAGGTAGCATTAGTTCCAAAAGAAAATAATCCAAATAAACCTAAAGGAATATAGCCTAAGAGCCTTATTTTCCAATTTGTTAAATTGGTTGTCAGTGTATCTATATGACCCATTCTAGACAACCGCAGTCCTACAGAGCCTCCAGCAGATAATCCAATTTCGATAAGGGGGATCCCTGCAATAACCATCAGCAGGTATTGCGCTGCTGGAGAGGAACTTATATTTTCTTTAACAGCATTTGGTACAGTAGCAATTAATCCTAGCCAGGAGAGCGCAGCAAAAATAGCCATTGCAGGGACGAAAACAATGGTTTTTTTATTTACTTTAGGTGAAATATAAGATAAATCTTTAAATATAATGGGTAATAAGTGTTGCCAACGCAGTTCAGAAACTTGATCTTCCAAATTGTTTCCTTTTGGAATTAAACTGTTCAAAGAAACAATAGTGGCTGCAAACTCCTCTTTAGTCAAATGATGTAGCTTTTCATTGGCACGAACCGCTGCTTTTGAAAAAGCGATTTTAACTTGCTTTAATAAATCCAAGGAAACTTCTTCTGTTTTATTTTTGTTCCACAACCAATTCCATACACTTTTAAATTGCTTATGTGTTAACGTTAAAAAATATTTATTTGAAACCAAGGTTACCAAAGCTATAGAAGAAACTATCCCGTATTTAATAACGTTGCTATCATCTTTTTCCTCTTCGCTGCCTAAGTTTTCACTGTTCAAGCTGAGAAGTGTTAGTGGAATAGTAGAAGCAACTGCCAAAGTCCATTCCCCGAAACTTGGCAAATAGGAACCAAACTTATCATAACATCTACGAAAAAAACCAACATTATTGGGATCATTGGATTTTTCTTGCTTTGGTTTTGGTTGGAATGCAGGAAGTATCCCACTTATTGTCCAAGTATAAAATATTGCTTCAATGGCAACATTAGTCCACCCTAGAAATTGACCTGACCCATCAGCCACCTCATTGTCAACTGAAATGCCTGTGAAATTGCCAAATTCTGTTGGAAATTGTTTCCCCACTAAAAAAGTTAGTGATCCAATGAAAGAAACAACTGCTCCCGCAAACAAAGTAAGGAGTATAGCAGCTTTTCGTTTCCCATAAGTTTTAACAACAGCTTCCCCGCTCAACAATCTAAGTTGCTCTTTTATATTTGATACGAGCGGGTTATTTAGCAATTTTTGTAAATATTCTTGAAATTGACGGTCTTCTAACATTACTTCCATCTGTTGATGAATAGATTCAACCGCTAAGTCATCCCTTCTCGCGCTCTGATCTTCGTCTAACTCAGAAGCTTCAAACATAACCTCTCTCCTGTGATTTCAAATAATAAATGCTATTTTTTAGACTCGTGTTCACAGCGAAATTGCGTTGGATTCATGTGGTAATATTGTTTAAACAATGCATTAAACTGGCGTATACTATTGAAACCCGCCTTTAGTGCCACATCAGTAATAGTCGAATTCGTACCTTTAAGTAATTTTTCAGCAAGTAATAAACGATTAACATGTGCGAACTTAATGGGTGTTACCCCAAATTTGGCAATAAAGATACGTCGCAAATGACGACTTGTGATCCCTAAACGCCTAGAGAGTTGTTCCACAGTGTGATCATCTAATGCCCCTTTTTCTATCAAATTTTTCGCGCTTTTCGCTAGAAATAATGCCACATCAACATTGGCAAAACCTGGAACTAATTCAGGCCGACAACGACGGCAAGGTCGAAATCCCTTATTTTGTGCAACAATGGCTGTTGGGAAAAATCTACAGTTCTTTCGTTTAGGCATTTTGGCTGTACAAACAGGACGGCAATAAATCCTGGTTGAAATCACACCTATAAAAAAAGTGCCATCAAATTTGGCATCTTTGAGTTTGTAGGCTTCGTAGTAAATGTTGTCTAATTTCATAGAATGTTATTATAAGTGGTTGTGGAGCAATAGACTGGCTATTTTCGGACTTCGAATTTTTGATAAATTATTTTAATTTTATCTATGTTTTTATTGGTGCATTTAAGCAGATACAAACGATGCGCCACACGAAGTTGTTAAACTCAGTTTTGCAGGGATACAATTATAACAGTACAGAGCACAACTAACTAATTTCAAAAATAAAAACCTAATCATCAATGAGGGTCATGGTAATGATAAGAGCGATAGTGGTAGTGAATAAAAAGTGATTATGGAGTACTGGGAGCACCTCCACTTTTCTGCCAATTACAGATCTTGGATATGCGATCTTTCTCCTCATTAAAAAGCTTTGGATAATTTGCTTGTAACCACAAATAAATTTGTTTCTTCACACTACTACCTTTTTTCCAGTTTTTACTAACGGCATCATGCGCCTTAACAGCAATTGCAAGCTCCTTAGAATAAGTTTCGTTCTCTTCATCAAAGCCTTCCCATCTTAACCCCTCCAGTTCCACAATGCGTTTCTGTAAAAGATTGATTTCTTGGTTAAGGGCCTCTATTTCTTTATCTTTTATTGTTATAACATTAGATTGATCAGTTTCTGGCGTACAATTTTTAATATCATATTTTCTATCCACTACTTGTATACGTAAAGCTTCAGGAATTTTTACTTGTTTGGTTTCAGCCCAAGCAAGAAAAACCGCTGGCGAATTTGATTCTTCTATCTCTCCCACATCTAACGACCGTAAGATTAAAGTTCGAAGCTTAGAATAATCAAAACATAGATCAATTGAAAACTCAGAATTGACATAATGACGTATCACACCCCAATTGACTCTTTCTGGATCTTTACCAAGAAGCAATGCAATCCCTTCATCAAGAGTCCAGAACGGCATATTACCCCAATATACAAAATCCGCTTCAGCTTCAGAGAGAATATCAAGCTCATCTTCATAATCGATTTCTTCCTGCTCATATTCTACTGCATCCTCTTTTAGGTCACTCATGAGATCCCCCTATATTTTAATTAACTCCCTTTTGCCACTTCATCTAAATAATCTGCCCATTTTTGCATCATCTCTCGCCGAACTTGTAGATGTGAGGTTCGATTATAAGCACGTCCCAATGGATCCTTAACTGCATGCGCTAATTGATGCTCAATAATGTCAGGGCGAAATCCTAAAACTTCATCAAGCAATGTTCTAGCCATCGCTCTGAAGCCATGACCTGTTATTTCTTTTGAATCATAGCCTAACCTCTTTAATGCAGCATTTATTGTATTATCTGACATAGGGCGTTTATTGGTCAAGACACTTGGAAAAACATATTTACCTGCTCCCGTTACAGGATAAAGTTCCTTTAAAATTGCTAAGGCTTGCTTAGAGAGAGGAATAAGGTGGAGTTGGCGCATCTTCATTTTTTCAGCAGATATAATCCACTCTGCTTTATCTAAATCGATTTCTGACCATTCAGCCTTCCGCAACTCCCCAGGGCGAACAAAAACTAAGGGTGCTAAACGTAAAGCACCCTTAGTTACTAAAAAACCTTCATATCCATTAATAACTCGCAGGAGTTCTCCAATCTTTACGGGTTCTATAATGGATGCATAATGTTTAACTTTCGTTGGTGGTAATGCGCCCCGCAAGTCTCCTGTTGGATCACGGCTGGCTCTGCCTGTTGCTACAGCATATCGAAAAACCTGCCCACAAATTTGGTGCACTCTATGCGCTGTTTCTAATGCACCTTTATATTCAATACGGCGCAGAACATCTAATAATTGTGCTGGTACTATTTCAGCAATTTGACAAGTTCCAAGCCAAGGAAATATATAACTCTCTAGTCGACGCATCACTAATCCACCGTGATTAGGACTCCAACGCTGGCAGTTTTTTAGATGCCATTCTCTAGCTACAAATTCAAAGCTACCTTCTACCGCCGTCTTGATAGCTTGTTTAGATGCCTTTTTAAAATTATTAGGATCAACGCCATTCACCAATTGTTTTTTAGCTTGATCTCTCTTCTCTCGCGCCTCAGCTAATGAAATACTTGGGTATACGCCAATGGCAAGCAATTTTTCCTTCCCTTCATATCGATACTTTAAGCGCCAATATTTAGCGCCTGTTACATTAATTAACAAAAATAGCCCTCCACTATCAGAAAGCTTATAGGACTTGTCTTGAGGCTTTGCGGTACGAACTTTAATATCGGTTAATGGCATTTGGGGGTATCTCCTAATGCAGAGAATATTATACCCCTATATATACCCCCAAATTGTGCGGATGTAAAGGGTGTTGGTTAACCTTCTTAGGATGAGGCATTTATTAAATCTATTTGATTTTTAAGAGTTTTTAGACAATCTAGGATTTATTAGAACATGGCTGGATCTTAAAATGGCGGAGAGGGTGGGATTCGAACCCACGGTACCCAGAAGATACAACGGTTTTCGAGACCGCCCCGTTCGACCGCTCCGGCACCTCTCCAAAAACTTTTTTTTGCATCAACGATCTTTTTTGTGATCGTCCGGAATTTGATATTCCTCACTAAAAGATTCTGCATGTGTATTAGTAGGAATGGTTAAAGTAGGGTAAGAAACTGCTTTCCCGTAATCTTCTGAGCGATCACGAAACCAACCTTTTTGGTTGCTACACCCCAACAATATTACCATTAAGCCACCCATTAGGCACACTTTAAAACTCGTTGATAAACGCATTAAATGACTCCGCTTATTTTCATTGCTTCTCTAAGATCTTCATGATATTCAGGAGAAAGTGGCGTTAACGGTAAACGGATCCCTTCTTGAATCCACCCTAATTGGTTCAAAGCCCATTTAACCGGAATTGGGTTTGACTCGACCGCTAAATTTTTATGTAATGGCATCAGCTGCGTATTCAATTGACCCGCCAATTCGAAATCCCCTGCTAAAGCCGCTGCACACATATCCTGCATTTGTTTAGGCGCAACATTGGCGGTCACCGAAATAACGCCTTTCCCACCTTGTAACATAAAGGCTAAAGAAGAAGCATCATCTCCCGTATAAAGACCTAAGCGCCCTGCACAGACAGCAACCAATTCACGCCCTCTGGCCAAATCACACGAGGAATCTTTTATGCCAACAATATTAAAAAATTCTGCTAAGCGATCGACTGTTTCGGGCAACAAATCGCATCCTGTCCGCTTTGGGTGATTATATAAAATCAACGGAATACCAACCGCTTCACTGATAGAACGAAAATGTTGATACACCCCTTCTTGCGTGGGACGACTGTAATAAGGCACCACCACCAAACAGGCACTGGCCCCTAATTCCTTCGCTTGTTCCGTTAGAACAATGGTCTCCATGGTCGAGTAGGTCCCAGTTCCAACAATAATGGGAATTCGACCTGCAGACGCTTGTACCGCCGTGGTAATGATTTTAGTTCGTTCATCATGTGTGATCGTTGGGGCTTCGCCCGTTGTGCCCAATATCACAATGGCACTCGTTCCCGCTTGGATGTGCCGCTCGATTAATTGGGGGATACAGGCTTCGTCTATGGCACCGGTTGGAGTCATTGGCGTCACCAGAGCAACCATGCTTCCTTGAAACATCCCCAGAAACTCCTCTTAATTAGAAATAGGCTTAAAAACTGTCATTGTACTGAATAATCTCAGGCGAAACAAACCACATCTACCTGTAGTATAGAATAAGCACGAATTCAAACATATAAATTATACGCCTAAGCAAAATTGGCTTTTTAAATTGTATTTTTAAATGATGTCAGATATCATCTCCTGCGTTTTGGCCTCACACATTGGATCAGATTTCAGGATTAACCATAAGGAGTTTATAGGATGAAAGTCAAAGCCCAAGCGATCTTATTTGTTATAATGATGACTCTTTCGTATTGCTGTAGTGCCTTAGAATCGGCACAGCCAATTCTACCAAGCTCTGAAGTACTTACCCTGATCCAAGCAAACCGAGACAATCCTGAAACATTAGCAAAATTACTCCCCATTGTTTCTCACCCCATTAAGTCCAGCCACTATGAACAAATTCTGATGACCCAATTGCGTGATCAAAAAACCGATACCAAAAACTTTCGAGAATTATCAAAAAAAATCGGAACCTTGCTGGTCAATAAAGTGGTGGAATGCCTAGCCGCCAAAAATGTGAACATTAACACGCCTGTCAGCCGTTTTCAGGGATTAGAATTAAATGGGAATATCGAGCTGGTTTCGATCATGCGCTCGGGTGATGCCTTAGTAGATACTTTTATTAATCATTTCCCAAAGGCAAAAGTCAGTAAAATTCTGGTGCAGCGCGATGAAAAAACAGCAAAACCAAACTTTCAATATATGAAATTAACCCCAACCATTGCACAAGGAAACCAAATTATCATTACAGAACCGATGATAGCCACTGGCGGAAGCTTAGACATGGCTATCTCACTGCTTAAGGAAAAAGGTGTCAAAGAAGAAAACATCCTGGTTGCTTCTATTTGCGCAGCACCGGAAGGGTTATTACATCTCAATACCAAATTTCCAAAAATCAAAATCGTGATGACAGCCCTGGATGAAAAGTTAAATGACAAAAAATACATTGTTCCCGGTTTAGGCGATTTTGGTGATCGCTACTTTGGAACACACTAGAAACCATACTCTGTTTCAGTTGGATGTCGCCACTGGGGCTCTGTTGGAGCATAAAACCCAGTGGCCCCTTTAGCAAAATCCCTCTTTCCGATAAAAACACCGGCTATAACAAACATTTCAATTAAGTTAAAAAACTCTGTACAATTACACAGTTTGTAAACCCACCAAATTTACAGTAGCAAAAGCAGACCGGTTTGATAAACTAGAGGCATAAGACAACGAGGTACTCCAAACGTGATCCCCAAGTATAATTATTTAATTGTTTCCGCTATGGGACCCAACCGGCCTGAAATGATCACCGATCTTTCTCGCGCCTGCGTCCAATGTGGCTGTAACCTATTGAATACTAAAATAAATGTCTTAGGCCAAGAAGTGGTCATGGTCCTCTTGCTGGCCGGGAGTTGGGGTGCCATTGCCAAAATGGAAGCGACCCTGCCTAACCTCGAACAACGGCTAGGGCTCAATATCCAAACTCGACGAACCCACGAACCCAGCGTTTCAAGCCAGCTGATGTCCTATACCATTCAAGTGGTTGCCATCGATCGTAAGGGAATCTTGAATGAGATAGCTAACTTTCTTATGAAACATTCGGTCGCCATTGAAGAAATTTCTGCGCATACTTATATGGCCCACACTGGAACTCGAATGGCCTCACTGCAGCTAAAAATGAATGTCCCACACGATGTACATCTTGCAACACTCAGAGATAAATTCATGAGTTACTGCGATGATCACAATTTAGACGGGTTTATCGAACCCATTCGCGCTGCTTCGCTTTAAACCATTCAACCCGGTTTTACTGCCGTTCGAATTCCCAATTCTTTTAACTGCTCCACCGGTACCGTTGAAGGTGCTGAAGTCAAAGGACAGCTCGCGGTTTGTGTTTTGGGAAAAGCAATCACATCGCGAATCGAAGTCGAGCCACTCATCAACATGATCAAGCGATCAAGACCAATGGCCAACCCACCATGCGGCGGACACCCGTATTTTAACGCATCCAAAAAGAAACCAAAGCGTTCTTCTGCTTCTTCTTTTTCAATGCCTAAAATTCGAAAAACTGCTTGCTGCATTTCAGGGTTGTGGATCCGAATTGAACCACCGCCCAATTCAGTGCCATTCAAAATAATGTCATAGGCACGCGCGGTACATTCGCCTGGATTTGCTTCGACCGCTGCCACATCCATCGACTGCGGAGACGTAAAAGGATGATGCACTGCTTGCCACCGTTTGTGATTCGCATCCCATTCGAACATTGGAAAATCAACCACCCAGAGCGGTTTCCATTCGCCTTGCAATAACCCCAGATCTTGTCCCAACTTATTACGAAGTGCGGCTAAAGAATCGTTCACAACCTTAGCCTTATCCGCACCGAAGAAAATAATATCACCATCGGTTGCCTGCACGCGATCTAAAATCGCCTGAATGATCTCATCCGGTAAAAATTTTAAAATTGGGGATTGTAATCCTTCTCGGCCTTCGCTTCGACGATTCACTTTAATATACGCAAGCCCTTTGGCCCCAAACATGCCAACGAAGTTGGTATAGTCATCGATTTCTTTGCGGCTTAACCGTTCGCCCCCATTGGGAACCCGTAACGCAGCAACACGACCATCTGGATCATTGGCAGGCCCAGAAAAGACCTTAAATTCAACCGCTTGAACCAAATCGGAAATTTCGACTATTTCCAAGGGATTTCTGAGATCGGGCCTATCAATACCAAACCGACTGATGGCTTCTTGATACGTCATCCTAGGAAAAGGATTTGGCAATGTTACTGATAATAACGAAGCAAATATTCTTCGGATCAACTCTTCAATTAAAGTAATGATAAACTCTTCATTAATAAAAGAAGCTTCTAAATCCAATTGAGTAAATTCAGGTTGTCTATCGGCCCTTAAATCTTCGTCTCGAAAACAACGCGCGATTTGATAATACCGTTCAAAACCTGACATCATCAATAATTGTTTAAATAATTGGGGTGATTGCGGTAATGCAAAAAATGATCCCGGATAAGTACGACTCGGCACCAAGTAATCCCGTGCCCCTTCGGGTGTCGCTTTGGTTAAAATAGGCGTCTCGATATCTAAGAACCCGTGCTCTTCTAAATAACTTCTCATCACTCGAATCACTTCGGTCCGAAGCTTAAATCGCGAGAACATATCGGGACGACGTAAATCTAAATAACGATATTTTAACCGTAATTCTTCGGTAACGGTTTGATGATCGTCTGGATAAAAAGGTAAGGGTTCAGCCCGCGATAAAATAACCATTTGAGTGACCGATATTTCCACAGCTCCCGTGGGAGACTCTGGGTTTTCTGTTCCTGCCGGCCGTTTACGAACGAGCCCGGTTATTTGCACAACATATTCTTTTCTAATTTCTTCCGCCAAGCTAAACAGTTCTTTGGATTGTTCTTGCGGTGAAAAAACCACTTGGACTAAACCGGTTCGATCGCGGACTTCAAGAAAAATGAGTCCTCCTAAATCACGTCGATAGTGAACCCAACCGCAAATCACCACCGTTTTTCCAATAAAAGTTTCGTTGAGATGTCCAGAATAATTGCTACGCATAAAAAAATCCTTGGTAAGCTGTCAGCCGATTATTCGGTCGACTCTGTTTTAGGTTTTGGTGCTGGAGTGGCTACAGTTTCTTTTCCACTGTCCGATTTAGGCGTTACCGAAGCAGGTTCGGTACCACTGACTAAATTTTTCTTCTTATCCCCTTCTTTCTTAAAATCCGTTTCATACCAGCCGCCCCCTTTTAACCGAAAGCCAGCCGCGGAAATTAATTTCGTTAATGCAGCTTGGTGACACTTAGGGCATTCCGTTAATTGGGGATCGTTCATCCCTTGAAACACATCAACTGCATGGCCGCAAGCATTACAAACGTATTCATAAATTGGCATAGCAACTACTTCTCAAGATAAAAGACAATGAGTTTGAGACTTATTTTTTCAGTTCTTCCCAGATCTCACGCATCTCAGCTTCTGCAGCCGCATTGGCTGGATCGCTTTTCTGTGGTTGAAGAGGATCGACTTCATTTTTTTTCTTTTTATTGCCAGGAATGAGGCCCGCGTTTTTATCCACCAAGGCTTCATTTCGGCAATTGATTTGAGCTTCTTGCCACCCACGCGCATACAAAGCATCTTTATCAAATTGCGTATTGTTTTTGCGATACACAAACCGCTTATCTCCACCTAAGCGACGACCAGAGGAGCACCCATCTGAATATCCAATAACATAAGAAGGCGGATTCCCTTGATCGAGCATATAAGTGCGCTTATTGGCCAAATAGCGATCGGCACTTAAACCCACACAGCCCGATAACAACAAACAGCTTCCCAGCAACCAAAATTGTGATTTAACTTTCATAATTCAACACCGACATATTTGTCCCATTGTTAAATAAAATAAAAAGAGTAGCATTTTTTTATAACTGACACAAATCATGAGCCCGATTTTCCCAAATGCACGGCCACAAAATGAAACCCTCCATTCAACGCTGCTCCGAAGGCTATTCTATTCTGGAATTATATACAGTTATTGTTATCGCACTTATCCTCATCAGCTTTGCCACCCCCACTTTCGAACAATTTCTGATCCGAGAAGAAAGAGAAGCGACCCTAGAACGACTCAAAACGGCGATTGAATACGCTAAACAAGAAGCCTTTATTCGGCAAGAAAATATCACCCTCTGTGGCAGTGCTGACCACCATCACTGCCAAGCACAACAATGGACCGCTGGCTTTATCATCTTTGTTAACCCAACGCTATCGGACCAGCCTCACCTCCAACAAATCCTAAGAGTTTTTCCTGGGATTCGGCATGGGCAATTAATTTTCAAACAATTTGGCCAACATCTAAACATCCAACCCAATGGCATGACCTTCAATACCGGAACTTTCTTCTATTGTCCCGCCAATAAAGAGCGATTAGACATCGATGGACTGGTTATCAATAAAGGCTGCCGAACGTACAAACCCACAAAACATCCAATTTTGGGTATTCCACTGAAAAATCCCGAAACCCCTATGGCAACCTCGTTTACGTGCCGATAAAAGAAAATATGAATAACACTAAAGATCCTTTTTCCGCGATTGGCTTCAGTATCATTGAACTGGTGATTGTCATTGTCATTGCCGCAATTTTAGCCACCCTCGCTATCCCCAACTACCTGACCTTCATTGCAGACAATCATGCCACAGAACTTGCAAATACACTGAATACTGCGATCCGGCTCACCAAAAGCGAGGCACTGCATCGCGGGGAAAACGTCAAAATTTGTGCGCTGAATAGCGCTGGAAGTACCACTTGCAACGACACAGCTGCCGTATGGCAATATGGTTGGCAAATCATTGGAGTTTCCAGTGGAGACATACTGCACACCTATCAACCCAGTGACGCCAGCGCCATTAGTCTTGATATCGCCAGCAGCATTGTCTATCAACCCAGCGGGTTCCCAACAACGACTGAGTATGTTTTTACCATTAAACCAACCGATTGCAGCCGTGGATATCAAATTACCTACAATTTAACTGCCACAAATGGCGCACTGCAATCCCAGCAGGTCAGTTGTCCATAACACTGTGTTCCTCCTAGAACATTCTCAAACGGTATTTGTTACTTCCTTTTAGATTGAACATCTTAGTCTCATTCTAATGTTTTTATTCCTGCCTGCAGTTGGAATATTATCAGCACCTGAAAAAATCTTCTCCCTGTAAACTTACTTGTATCTCCTTAAAAAACTTAAATATATGATTGACATAAATACATAGAAAAGGTATTCTTGTAACTCACTTAAATGGCTGTCTTGAAAAAGAGGAGATAACATGTTTACGATTAACCCTGAACTAGAGAAAGTTATCTCTGAAATTGAGCAATTGATAAAAGCTCGTTTTAACTATAATTATCATCTAAAACTATTTTTGAATACAGCACAATTAGATGATATACAACGATATTTTGACAATCAGCATATACCAGGACTTTCTAAAAACCTAACAATGCTCGATATCATTGGTCTTCGTGAGGAAGTAGATTCCCGAGTAAGTGTTTATGGAGCACTATTAAAAATAATTAAGAAAAGTCCAATTAGTCAAGATTTAATTGATGAATTACACTATCATTTTTTTAAATCTCTTTCCACACGACAAGGGAGCATTGATACTTCCCATAAGCAAAAAAGTAACGATCGTAGCAGCTATAGTGAGAATCATTTTTTAAAAGAAGCAATAAAACTCCTAGCGCCCAGAATCAGTAAAGGTCAAAAATTCTTATTGGAAGAGGTTAAAATCGTTCATAGAGGGAAGGATAATGATGGATATAGCGTCGTTGCTTTCGAAAAACTAACTCCTACAGATCTAGTCGACACTACCGACACCCTCCTTACTGAGGTTTGTTCGCTAATAACACGAAATTTATCCTTGGGACATTCAGTTGAATCACGCATGGAGACTCTTATTGGTAAAGTAGAATTTAACGAAAGGAAAGAAAAATTCGAAAATTGCCTTCTCGATAGAAATAAATGTGATCCAGAAACTTTTAACATGTATTGGAAAATCTATAACTGTGCCTATGAGACAAAACTTTACTTGGAAGAAATAAAAGAAATTATAATGAAAATTCCATTCGAAGTATCAAAAGAAACTTTAATGAAAAATCTAAGTAGCTTAGGTGCGGAAGTAACATTTCTTGAGAATAAGAATCCTCAAAATAAAAAAACAGGGGAAGGTCCGAAGTTGGCGGAACATCCTAAGAAAACTCAAAAATCAGTAAAAAATTCTACCAAGAAAAAGAAAAAAACAAAACCTAAGAGTACAACTGTCCTTGACTCCGATCGAATTGAAACAGTGTCATTAGTTAATGATGACAACAATAATAATAACAACAACAATAATGAACAGAGTATGGCGATACAAAAGGCAATTGAAGAAAGAAAGCAACAAACTGAGGCCTATAAAGCAAAAGTGGACGCTAAGAGACTGGAAAAAGAAGTCTTAAAAAGAAGTTATCTCGAACAGGAAGCACAACGTTTGGAAATTCAAAAGAAAATGGATGCCGAACGAGAAAAAAATAGAGAAAATTTTCAGCTTGAAAATGCTTTTCAATTACTTTTACCGCTGAATCCAAATAACTTGGATTTAATCAAGAGAATGTTAAGCAAACCTACTCCTTCTGATATTCGTTATGAAGAAATTTTAACCTTGTTTGGAGATCGAACACAAGGGAAACTTGAAGGCAGTGTTGACAACATCAAAGGCTCACATAGGAAAATAACTATCAAACTTCCAGGACGACAGCAACAGCAGCAACAGCAGCAACAGCAGCAACAACAAACAGGATACGAACTCGAACAAACCATCGGGTTTTTTGATGCAAGTCTTTTTGTCAATAGTAAAGACATTTCGCAATCAAAAGATACTCTTGTTACTGGTGGACTGTTTAAAGCTCATCAAAAGCATCATAACGGAAAGTTGCCAAGTATCGCCATTGAAATGGCATGTTATCCTCTTAAAGAAGCAGGCATTACATTTGACAATTTAAATTTATTTTTAGCAGCTAAAGATTCTATGCAAGGCACAAGCTATACATGGGAGCAGTTGTTAGAAAGATCACGTGACATTAGAAGCTCAAATAATAATTTTAAAATTGTGGGTAGAGCTCTAACAGGTTAAGATATAAAGATAATTCTTAGATCTCTTTCCTGATCAAAACAGGGATCGAATTAACTCTATTTTGGAAATAGGTAGCCTCTTTCTTGATTTGTCTATTGGTAAAAAGAGACTGTTCAAAAATTTAATAATCTTAATGGTATATGATAGTGTAACAAGACATGTAAATACACTGACCATATGAGAAATACTGTAATTTAAACATCCCAAATTACAAACCCAACACAAATTCGATTGTCTAAACTTATAGTAGAAGGGTAATTTGTTGATGATACAACCAATAGGATACGCATGCATACGTACACATTATGAAAAAACAACACAATAAAGGTTTCACGCTGATTGAATTAATGGTCACCCTAGTGATTATTGCCATACTGAGTGCTATTGCTTACCCTTCTTATAATCAAGAAGTGCAAAAATCACGACGCTCGGAAGCTATAACAAATTTACTGAAGATCCAATCCGCTTACGAAGAATATAACGCCCAAAACAATACTTATCCGGCAGCAAACACCCTGCCTCCCAACACATCTATCCCAAATACTGCGAATTATTCGTATTCTTCTACCACAACCGCCTCTAGTTATACGATTACGGCAACGGCCTTACCGGATGGGTATCAAACGACTGATTCAGAACAAGGAACTTCTTGCGCAAGCATGAGTATCGATAATATCGGAGATCAAACCCCTGCTGTTTGCTGGAGTCAATAGGACCCCTGCCCATTACGTACTTACCAATACGTTTGACGGTATCAATTATTTTTGTTTTGCCTCTTTCAGCAAAATGGGGGTTAATAAAATAACACCTAAGCAAATCGCCGAATCCGCCAAATTAAACGCAGGCCACTCCCACCGCTGATAATACAGTAAAATAAAGTCGATGACATAACCATGGCATAAGCGATCAATAACATTGCCTAAAGCTCCACCCAGAATAAGCGACAAAGCCAATCCTTCTTGCCTATCGTCTCTAGACAACCTTCTAAGCCAAAGATATATGACTATCGTCACCCCGAATGCCAAACCAACAAAAAACCAACGTTGCCATCCTGAAGCATCGGCCAAAAAACTGAAGGCTGCACCGGTGTTATACCTCAGTGTTAAGTCTAAGCCTGGTAATATTCGAATGGGTATTTCAGATAAATGCTCGGTACTCCAAAATTTGGTGAGTTGATCCAACACAATCACCAACCCAGAGATGAACAGCCAAAACCACAGTACTTTACGATTCAAGGGTTTACGCATACTGCCGTTGCTCCCCACTGCCGGCCACGTTATCCACACAACGCGCACAAATCCCCGGAAATTGAGGGTTCACATTAATATCCTCGCGTCGATGCCAACACCGTTCACATTTGGCATGTGAAGAAGAAAAAACATCGATCCATAACCCTGACACCGCGGTTTCTTTCGCTTTGTTGTGCCGCTCCTCTAACGGATGAATATCTGCTCTAGAGGTGATCAGAATAAACCGCAATTCATCGCCCAATTGAGCTAATTCCGAATACAGCGAAGCCTCACAGAAAAGATCTACTTCGGCTTCCAACCCAGAGCCGATAATACCGGCGGCTCTCGCTTCCTCTAATGCTTTGTTCACTTCTGTGCGAATCGTAAGAATTGAATCCCAAAACAGGCTATTCATCTTTTGGTGTTCGAAGTTAAAATGAGGCAACTTATCATACCAGCCCGAAAGAAATACGGAATCCTCGCGTTTCCCAGGGATGTATTGCCAGATTTCTTCTGCCGTAAAACTTAATAACGGCGCAATCCATCGAACCAGATATTCGACAATATAATACAGTGCAGTCTGCGCCGATCGTCTGGGAATTCCATCCCGCTGGCCAGTATATTGCCGGTCTTTAATAATGTCTAAATAAAAACTGCCCAATTCTACCGCACAATAATGATGCACTTTCTGATAAACAATATGAAATTGGTATTCCTCATAAGCTTGCACGATATCCGCTTGCAACACTCTGGCACGCTCAACAATAAACTGATCTAAAATTAATAATTCTTTCGGAGCAATTAGATGCATTGCGGGATCAAAGCCATTTAAATTGGCCAATAAAAACCGTGCGGTATTTCGGATCCGTCGATAAATATCACTGGTTTGTTTTAAGATAGTATCAGATACTGCCATTTCCGAACGGTAATCGGTCGCTGCAACCCATAAACGTAAAACGTCGGCTCCCAACGTATTAATGACTTTTTCCGGCAATACCACATTCCCAAGTGATTTAGACATTTTTCGGCCTTCTGCATCGACCGTAAACCCATGGGTTAACACCTGGCGAAAAGGAGGGATCCCTTTCATTGCGATAGAAGTCAGCAAGGATGATTGAAACCACCCTCGATGTTGATCGGATCCTTCCAAATATAAATCGGCTGGAAAGCCTAATTCAGGACGCTTTTCTAAAACACAAAAATGAGAGACTCCCGAATCAAACCAAACATCTAGGGTATCAGACGATTTTTCGTAATCTTTCGCTTCTTCTTTTAATATTTCTTCCAATGAAAGATCAAACCAAGCGTCTATTCCGCTTTGTTCAATTTTTTTGGCAACGGTCTCGATGAGTTCCAAGGTTCTGGGATGGAGTTCACCGGTTTCTCGATGCAGAAATAGACCCATGGGCACTCCCCAGGTCCGTTGTCTAGAAATACACCAATCGGGTCTATCGACCATCCCTTCCATTCTGGCTTGACCCCAGTTTGGGATCCATTCAACCGATTGGATCCCATTTAAAGCGCTTTTCTTTAATCCATTTTGTTCCATGCTGATAAACCACTGCTGAGTGGCTCGAAAAATTAACGGGCATTTATGCCGCCAACAATGCGGATAACTGTGATCAATTTTGGTTGCATGCAACAAGGTCCCATCTTCTTTGAGAGCGGCAATAATTTTCTCATTGACTTTAAAAACGTGCTCCCCTGAAAACCGAGGAACTTCAACGAGGTAACACCCATCCCCTCGAACAACACTCTCGATGGTTAATCCATATTTGACCCCAATGGCAAAATCTTCCACACCATGCGCGGGCGCAGTATGGACACAGCCCGTTCCAGAATCCAAGGTCACATGATCACCCAAGACAATCGGCACTTTTCGATCATATAACGGATGTTTTAACCAAAAACCTTCTAAGGCCGATCCTTTGCACGTATCCATGATCTGATATTCTTCGCACCCAATGCTCTTTGCAAAAGCTGGTACCAATTCGGCGGCAACCAAATAATATCCAGGTTTTGCAGCAAAGTGGACCAGGGCATATTGATAATCCGGATGGAGTGCCACGGCTTGATTTCCTGGCAAAGTCCAAGGGGTTGTCGTCCAAATCACTACTGCGATCGCAGAAGATTTATCCCGGGCAGGCAATTGTCGGAAAGCAGAATGAAACCGGTCATCTTCGGCCTTAAAAATGACATCAATGGAAGGAGAAATTTTATTTTGATATTCCACTTCGGCCTCGGCTAAAGCCGATCCACATTCTACACACCAATGTACCGGCTTAAATCCCTTATGCAAATGTCCATTACTCGCAACTTTACCCAACGAACGGATGATATCTGCTTCGTACTGAGAATCCATGGTTTGATACGGATGAGCAAAGTCTCCCAACACTCCTAAACGAACAAAAGCATCCCGTTGAAGGGTGATCTGCTCCAACACATATTCTCGGCACTTTTTTCTGAACGTTTTAGGATCGACTTTAATCCCAGGCTTACCAATTTGTTTTTCGACATTTAGCTCAATGGGTAAACCATGACAATCCCAACCCGGAATATAAGGCGCATCAAAACCACTCATTATTTTGGATTTAATAATAAAGTCTTTTAAAATCTTATTGACCGCATGACCAATATGAATAGGGCCATTGGCATAGGGAGGCCCATCCGCTAAAATAAATTTGGGCTTTCCTTTTGCATTTGCTTTTAATCGCTCATAGAGTTGAATGTCTGCCCAACGCTGTAAAGCTTCTGGTTCCCGTTCAGCCAAATTGGCCTTCATGGGAAATGCTGTATTCGGAAGATTTAAACTCTCTTTATAATCTGTTGTCATGCGTTCACCTTACGACCTAACAAATGTTCTGCGACTGAAATTTTGCCTTCCATTAAGGCCTCTCGAATCCGCGTACTGCTGACTCTAACACCCTCATACAAAAAAGCCGGCATCACCGTCACACCAAAACCAAAATGACTCCCGGCTTGCTGTAACAGCGGAATGTTGCCCGCTCGATTTTTTCCAAATTTAAAATCATCTCCAACCACAATATGTTGCATGTTTAAACCACTCACCAATATTTTCTGGATAAAATCTTCGGGCGATAAAGATGCCATTTCAAAATTAAAGCGTAACACGCAGAGGATGTCGATGAACAGATCTTGCAATCGCTCCGTCTTCTCTCGAAATTGAGTCAAACGCTTCGGGGCCTTCTCTCTTAAAAAATACTCGCTCGGAGTTGGCTCGAACGTCACCACCGTTGCCAGGAAATGATGCTCTTTGGCATATTTTTTTACCGACTGAATGACATATTGATGGCCTAAATGTACGCCATCAAAGTTACCAATGGTCACCACACTGGGCTCTAAATCGTGTGTTTTAGAATGTACTCCGTAACGAATGAGTCTCATGGTTCTGCCCTGATCAAAAGATGATCCCACCTTAAACCCACGCCTAACAGTGTCACCAAATACGCACAACCACTGGCCACGATTAAAACAAACAGAGTGACTGCACGTTGGAAATTGTCAAAGTCAAACCAAGTGGCAAGCGGCGGATTCAGAAATACAATAACCCCAGCCATCACTGCCAACGCCACCAATAACCGAACCCCGAACATGCTCCAGCCCGCTTGAAGCCGATACAGCTTGCGAGTTAATAAGAAATACCCTAATAACCCAGCATTCAACAAAGCAGCCAGAGATGTCGCTAACGCAAGTCCTGCATGCGCCAGTGGCTTAATCAGGATGAGACTTAAAACGAGATTGGCAATCACCGTCACCATGGCAAATCTAACCGGCGTTTTAATGTCCTGTTTCGCATAAAAGGCTGAGGCAAAAATCTTCACCAGCATAAAGCCCATAATCCCCACAGCATAAGCGACTAAGCAGGTTTGACTCATCGTAACATCCCGTTCAGTAAAACGACCAGATTGAAATAACGTCGCTAATAACGGCCCTGCCAACAGCGCTAAGCCTAAAGCGGCCGGAAAACCCACCAACATCACCCAACGAATCCCCCAATCTAAGGTCGTTGAAAAATGCGTGTCTTCGTCTTTGGCGTGATGCCGAGATAATCGCGGCAAAACCACCGTTGCCAAAGCCACACCAAAACCTCCTAGCGGAAATTCCATTAACCTTTCTGCATAATATAACCAAGAAACACTGCCCACGGGTAAAAATGAGGCAAACACAGAACTTAACATCAAATTCAATTGATTCACCGAAACGCCCAATAAAGCCGGCAGCATTAACAACAAAATTCGTCTGACCCCAGGGTCTTGCCAGTTCCATTCAAACTTTGGAAACAAATGGATCTGTTGTAAAAAAGGGATCTGAAATAACAGTTGCACCACGCCGCCTAAAAACACCCCCCACGCCAATGCCATAATCGGCTGTGATAAAGTCGGAGCCAACCAAATCATCGCGATGATCATCATCACATTGAGAAAAACCGGGGTAAAAGCCGGCACTGCAAATCGTTCATAACAGTTTAAAATGCCGCCCGCGAAGGCGGTCAACGAAATAAACAACAAATAGGGAAAGGTGATCCGCAACATCTGTACCGATAAATCAAAGCGATCGCCGCTATCGCTCAAGGCAAAACCCGGTGCAAAAATCAGGATCAAAAGAGGAGCAGCAAGAACACCCACCACCGTCACACCAAACAAAATCAAGCTCAAACATCCGGAAACTCGATCAACCAACTGTTTAACCTCTGCCGCAGTTCGATTGGCTTTGTATTCGGATAACACCGGAACAAATGCCTGAGAAAATGCCCCTTCTGCAAATAATCGCCGCATAAAGTTAGGAATTTTAGATGCCACAATGAATGCATCATACCCTTGGCTCGCACCAAAAAAATGAGCTGCCACCATGTCTCGAATGAAACCCAAAATTCGAGAAATAAAAGTCATGCTGCCGACTAGCACGGTTGATTTTAAAAGTTGTTTGCTCATAACCTTAATACTTTTAGGATTTACCTCTTGTCTCGAATTGCTCATTAATAGTAACCTGGCCAACATCACATTGCTAGGCAAGATTCCCATGTTTCCAACGATTAAAGTCCTTCCCGGTTATCATAAGCGATTAGTAGCAGGCTATCCTTGGCTTTATGCCAATGAAATCCAACAAAGCCAATCAACTAAAAAATTAACGCCTGGCCAATGCGTCACCGTGGAATACCAAGGACAACCCTTAGCGGTAGGGTATTATAATCGACACTCGCTCATTTCTTTTCGAGTATTATCGCGGCTTCCCAAGACGCCCATAGACACCCGTTTTTTGAGTCAACGACTCGAAGCTGCACTAGAAATAAGAACTCGTTTCTTTCCTACCCCCTACTATCGCTTAATTCATGCAGAAGCCGATGGACTGCCGGGATTAATCATTGATCGATTTGATTCGGTTTTTGTGGTGCAAATTAATACGCAAGGTATGCACCAATTAAAACCACTCTTAATCGAAGCCTTACAAAACGTGTTTAATCCCAGCACGCTTTATTTTAAAAACGATTCTTCTATTCGCCAATTAGAAGATCTGCCCATCACAGAACCCGAGGTGATTGGACAACCTTTACCCTATCTCACGGTGATCGAAAACGATGTGGCTTTCAGAATTGACATGACATCCAGCCAAAAAACCGGTTGGTTTTATGATCATCGAGAGAATCGAAAAATGTTAGCCTCTTTGGCAAAAGACAAAACTGTCTTGGATTATTTTTGCTATAGCGGGGGTTTTAGTGTCCAAGCCGCAAAGCAGCAAGCAACCCGAGTGATTGGCATTGATCGCAGCGAAATAGCCTTAGAAAATGCCCGGTATTCTGCAAATTTAAATGGAGTTTCTGATCGTTGCCAATTCATCTGCCGAGATGTTTTTGAAGACATGGATGCCCGAATCGCTGCCAAAGAACAGTTTCAGATCCTCATTCTGGATCCCCCCGCCTTTGTTAAAAGCAAAAAAGATTTGGCGGCCGGTTTGCGAGGATACGAAAAATTACTGACCAAAGCGTGCCAATTACTCACCCCGCAAGGACTGTTATTCATTGCTTCCTGTTCTTATCATGTGAAAGAAAACGATCTAAACCATTGCCTAAACCGGGCATTATACAAAAGCCAACGAGAAGGACGTATCGTACAAACCTTAGGCGCTGGGTTTGATCATCCCAAACACCCGTTCTTAGAAGAGTCGAGTTATCTTAAAGGATTTTTGGTCTCTTTATTATAATCTAGCATTAATGCAGCATGGGCCAAACAAGTTATTAAGGCTGCCTAAGCCTCATTATGGGTGAACCTGGGCACAGCCCTTGACAAGCAGGCCCAACTTCCGCCAACATACGCGTTAGTTTGATTTTCCTAAATTGTTTAAACTAATTCGGAGTACTGACTTTGGCAAATACACGGCAAGCAAAAAAACGAGCACGACAAGGCGAAAAACGACGTCAACAAAATGCCAGCCAGCGCTCTACCATGCGTACCTATATCAAGCGCGTCATCAAGACAGCTGCCGAAGGAAAAGCCGAAGCTGCCCAAGCCGAATACCGTTTAATGACCTCAATGGTCGACCGTTTAGTGACTAAAGGCTTGATCCACAAAAACAAAGCGGCTAGGCATAAAAGTCGCCTAAATGCCCGAATCAAAGCCATCACAGCTTAACCGGGATCAGAATCCATATCAGGCTCTCGCAAAAGCGATTCTTTGCTGTCTTGCCTGAGTTCTTCTAAACGCTGCATCAACACAAAACAGAGTTTTTCTGTGCCGTTTTTCTGTAAACCAGAGATTTGAAAAACCCGTCCTCCCCACTGCATCCCTATGACGATCTCTTGGCACCGTTGCTCGCGCTCATCCTCTGGTAATAAATCAATTTTGTTTAACACCAACCATCGTTCGCAAGATGCCAGTTGTGGGCTGAATTTTTCAAGCTCTTTGCTAATTGCCTGGGCCCGTTCGATGGGATCCGTTTCATCAAAGGGAGCCACATCCACAAAATGCAAAATTAATCGAGTACGGGTTAAATGTTTTAAAAACCGCAATCCAAGACCGGCCCCTTCTGCAGCGCCTTCTACAACCCCTGGCATGTCGGCAATCACAAAACTCTGATTAGGACCGATGGAAACCACACCCAAATGCGGATGAAGCGTCGTAAAGGGATAATCTGCTACCTTCGGAGTGGCAGCCGAAACTGACCGAATAAACGTAGATTTCCCGGCATTTGGCAAACCCAGCAATCCCACATCGGCTAATAACTTTAACTCTAAGCGCAACCGACGCAGATCACCGGGACGGCCTTTTGTGGTTTTGCGGGGCGCTTGGTTACGACTGGTTTTGAATCGGGCATTGCCAAAGCCATGGAAGCCTCCTTGGGCAACCAACAACCTATCCTTAGGTTTAACCAAATCCCCAATTTGCTCATGAGTGTCGGCGTCCCACACGACTGTCCCGACAGGGACTGTTAACACCAGATCTTCGCCTCCTTTCCCTGTACACTCACTCCCCATGCCATGCTGGCCGTTTTGAGCCTTGTGATGTTGATGAAATCGATAATCAATGAGGGTATTGAGATCTGAATTGGCTTCTAGATAGATACTGCCGCCGTCTCCGCCATCTCCGCCATTGGGACCCCCAAAACGGATAAATTTTTCACGACGAAAGCTCAAGCAGCCATCACCGCCTTTCCCCGCTTGTACGGTTATTGTGGCTTCATCAACAAATTTCATGGGAGCCTCAAAAGGATATTAGAAAACGAAAAGAGACCCTGAAAAGGGTCTCTGTGAAACTTCGACAGTAACAGAACTTAAGCGGCCGCGGTGGTCTCGGCAGCGACGGGAACAATATTCACATAACAACGACGCTTAGGACCTTTGATCTGGAATTTAACAAATCCTGCGGCCTTCGCAAATAAGGTATCGTCTTTTCCTCGCCCAACATTCAAACCTGGGTGATAACGGGTCCCGCGTTGACGAACCAAAATATTGCCCGCCTTCACTAATTGACCACCAAACCGTTTAATGCCTAATCGTTGTGAGTGGGAGTCTCTACCATTTCGTGTACTACCACCCGCCTTCTTATGTGCCATTTATTTCACTCCACTCAAGCTGCTTTGATCCCGGTGATCTTGATTTCGGTAAACCACTGACGGTGGCCCATTCTTTTCATGTGATGCTTGCGGCGTTTTATTTTAATGATTCTAATTTTATCCGCACGACCACGCCGAACCACATCGGCTTTGACCGTACACCCTGAAAGATACGGTTCACCAATTTTGACTTGTTCCCCATCGGCTATCATAAGTACCTTATCAAACTCAATTGAGTGATTGTCCCCTACTTCCAATTTTTCAATTTTGAGTAGCTGACCTTCTTGCACTCGATATTGCTTACCGCCGGTAACGATAACCGCATACATCATTTTGAACCCCACCAAGACTAAAAACTTTAATATTCTAAGGGATAACATGTTACGAAAAAGATGGCAAACTGGCAAGGGATATTTTGTTAACCAGTTAGGCCCTTGAAATCGCAAATGCTTAAGCTGTATATTCAGCCCCTTATCAGGAAAAAAAACAAGTATGCAGCTAGATTCAATTCGGTCTTTAGTAGAAGAGGATTTTCAAGCGGTTGACCACTTGATTTCCGCAGCTTTTCAATCCAAAGCAAGTATTATAAATAACTTAGGGAACTATATTACCCAAAGCGGCGGCAAGCGCATCCGACCCTTGGTCGTTCTGCTATTAACCAAAGCCTGCCAATATTCTGGTCATCAGCACACAACACTCGCAGCCATTATCGAATTAATTCATACCGCCACCCTGCTACACGACGATGTCGTTGATAACGCACCCTTCAGACGCGGAAAAGAAACCGCCAATTCCAAATGGGGGAATGAAGCGGCAGTATTAGTCGGGGACTATTTGTATTCCAAAGCATTTCAAATGTTGGCGGCATTTGATCGCCCTGCCATTATGAATTTATTAACAGATGCAACCAATACCATGGCAGAAGGAGAAGCTCTCCAATTGTTAGAGCGATACAATGCCAATATCACCGAACAAGATTACCTCAATATTATTCGCTGTAAAACAGCGAAACTGTTTGAAGTTTCTGCTCAACTGAGTGGTATTTTGAGTCAAGTTAATCCCACTCTGGAATTGGCACTGGCCGAATATGGTCTGCATCTGGGAACCGCCTTTCAATTGATGGACGACATCCTGGATTACGACGCTTCTCTAGAATCTACCGGTAAAAAAATTGGCAATGATCTCGCAGAAGGTAAGGTTACACTGCCTCTGATCTATATTCTGCAAAATGGCAAAAAAGAAGAAATGCAAATCATTCAAACAGCTATCCAAGAAGGCGGGTATCACCACTTGCCTATTATCCAAGAAATCATTCTTTCCAGCGGGGCAATCGACCATACCAAACGCTTGGCTAAAGTGGAAGCCGCAAAAGCCAAGGCGGCTTTGGCTCAACTTAAACCCTCAAGCTATTGCGAGGCTGCCATTACCCTCGCAGATTTTGCCATTGAACGGGATTACTAAGAACGAGATAACTCAACAGAATTGCCAGTACTTAGCCACAACACCCCCTCGGTCACAATATAATCCCCATGGTCTATTGCCTGTTTGAGCCGTTTCTTGTATGGTTGCAAAGTATTTTTAAAAGAATCGGGGTGTAGCTCAGCCTGGTAGAGCACTGCCTTCGGGAGGCAGGGGTCGCGAGTTCAAATCCTGTCACCCCGACCAATGAAATCAAAAAGTTATAGCGATTTTCTAAAAGAAAAAAAGAATCAGAATCTTCTGTAAGTCCACCGTAAGTCCAAAATTTCAATAGGCTATATTCTTCTAAAGAGCGGTAAGAGACTAAAAATGAGTAAAAAATACAAAGGAAAGACGTGTATATAGTTTCGACAAACATAATTACACTTCTGACAAAAACAACTTGGTGACTGGCTCATCAACGCCTTAGAAAAATGTGACTCTCTGCTAAGGGTATTGAGCGCCTCGTGAAACTTTGTAACATCTCTATAACATAATTAAAGATTCAACAATTATCTTTGCATCGACTGTCTCGACCAATAATCCACACTTGCTTCATCACGCAAAAAATTTTACATCTATCAACGACTATATGTGGCGGACAGAGCAGGTGGATAGAGGAAGGTAAGAACGCTTAAACCTGCCAAACCTGTTTTCATCATCTTGATGTTTATCCTGCCATTCTCCACTGAGCTGTTCAAATGCAAAAAGTAGAGATTTATTATCTTTTCTTTAGGAGAAGCTACCGGTTACCTGTGGATCCCCGCTTTTTACAACCTAGCCCCTGGCAACCTTCACATCAAGCAGAACGGCATAATTAATCTTCTAACTTGAATTAATCTTTTATCTTAAACCAATTGTATGATTGATGCATGGTCTGGTTCTTGAGTACTCATCGCCATTAAATTTCCCCTCATGACGCCCTCCTTAGAACTTTTTTTGATGGGGTGGTCTATTAAGGTGAGCGCTAATTTTTCTTTTTAATACTATTTTGGAACAGGAGGGGTATGTTAGAAGAAGAAAATGCAGAAAAAATGCCCCCTAGGGTACAAGAGGTTGCCAAGAAAGCATTAGAAGCACTTGCAGCACAAGATGCGGAGTATTATAAGAAATTAACTGAGGAATATGGCCTTAATGCTGAAGCAGTAGCCCAGTATGCATGGAAATTTTATCAAGAAAGTTATTATCTAGATGAAAAACCAGAAAATGCGAGGGGGCGGGCTAAGGCTCTTGTTTCAGAAGAACTGTTAGCTCAGCCAAGAAAAAAAAATAAATATCTTAATTTTGACGATTTCTTAAATAAACATTTTTCGTCTCCATCTAAGCCAGGAGAACCTAAAGGCGATGGGCTGGAGAATTATATTCAGTATTTAATAAAGGAGCAAAAATATGCAGTGAGTACGATTGATGCCGGTTCCGATAACCCCTTCTTGGGTCTTATGTTGGGAATTTATCGACATGGTTATATTACTATTTACGATTCTCCTTTTAAAAATGATAAAAGTACTAAAACGCATAAAGCAGATAATCATGAAATTTTAGAATTAAATCCAGGGAGTCGAACAAATGAAAGTACTGGCAAGAAGGTAACATCTCAAGTTCGCTTTGTACCTGGTATTGTTACCATGGCGTTACATTTATCGGGTAGAGAACGCTTAGATAGCGGTGAATATGCTTTAAAGCATTATCGTCCTTGGGTGAATGACTGTCAAACTTATTTTAAACATACACAAGAGGGGATGAATGAGCTGCTGGATGAACCTTTGAAGCAGAAGGTAATTGACCATTTCCGATATCGCCCTGAAATGGCTGAACAACAGGTCCAATGGTTAATAAGGCAAGAAGGCAAACATTTGGATCCAGATGCATTGTCTAAAATGTTTAGAGTGGGTAGAAAAGGCCTGGAAGTGGTTGGGGGAGTGACACCCGAAACGAAAGAAAATTTTAGAAATAGAAAAGAAGACAGACTTAAGGGTGATAGCCCTAAGATAAAAGATTTGCCTAGTTATTACGTTTGGGTTGTGGGGACACAATTTATTAGAAGCATTTTGGATAGAGCAAAAGAACATATTAAATATGAAAAAGCTAAATACGATACTAAGGGCGCCGCCCGAGCTGTGATCACACAGTTGGCCAAACAAAATGGTTTTATACACGAAATGGGCAACGTGCTTTTTTTCGATAGTTTGAATATGGCAGATAAAACCATGCCAGCGCCACCGTCAGACTTATTAGAAAATATTCAGGCCTCTTGTTGTTCAATACAAAGAAAAGGATTGGTCTTGTCAGCACTGTTGTCAGCAGTAAACAAGTCAAAGGCAGGACCTTTTGATCATCAGCGGGATATGAAGATAGATAGAGCGATTCAAGAAATAAATCGAGAGTATGACAAATTAATCAACGAAATTGCTGATTTACGCGCTTCTGACTATGGAAGACATTGCAACCCACAATATCAAAGAAATATGGAAAATGCGATAAAAGATCTTCGGAAACATAAAAAAACTTTAAATAAAAAAATAGAGCCTGTATTAAATATAGGTGTTATGCATAAAGAAACACCAAAGCAAGCAGGCGAAGTACAGAAACTGGGGGCTAAAATACGCGATTTGCATGATCAGTTGCATCATCATCATGTACAGAAGCAGAAGCACGGGGCTTCGCATTCTAGCACGAGCCATAAACATGGCCACCCTCGTGTTTATCATCATTCTTTTCAGCATCACGTACAGAAACAGAAGCACGGGTCTTTGCATTCTGGCAGTGGCCATAAACATGAACCCTCAGCAAAATCTGTGGATCATCATCGAGAAGACCCAACTAAAACTAAAAAGAAGAGGCAGTGATATATTGATGCCCTCATCCGCCCTTCGGGCACCTTCTCCCAAATAAATTTGGGAGAAGGACTCCACTTCCCATAAATACCCGAAACAAGTTGGTTAAATTAATATTATGTATAACTCTTAGTTTCCCGAGCCTTCACCACCCACTAGAATGGTCTATATTAAATACAATATCGCCAGTTTGTGACCTTCCAGGGAACGAAAAAAATTCTTTTACTTTTAGAGGAACAAGGGAAACCACCGGATGCGGAAAATCTTATATCCCCTGAGCTTAATGGCATTCCTTTTCTTTTCCTCCCTGCTCCTGCTCCCTGATAAAATCCAATCCAAAGTCAGCGATGTATTTTACGGAACTCTATTTGCCCCCGTCTATCAAACCGTCATCAGCCCCATCCTTGCCACCTGCCCCTTCCAACACTCTAAACTCGCCTGCCAATTAAATGATTGGGAAAGCATTAAATCCAGTTGTTTTATCAATGGGGCGGTCTTACAGGATAAGTTGAAGAAAGGGTTACCCCAATGGGCGATGGATCAAATCCAAGAAGATTTATCTCACTTTCCCGTCATTAAAAAAACAGAATTACGAAAGGTTTTAAATGAAAATGCGCCCCAGAACACCCTCAGCCTATTCCAGATCAAAAACAAAAAAGTGATTGCCAGTTCTAATGTACAATTGCACATGGAAAGTAACCGCGCTCATAAAGTTATTCTATATGCAGTAGAGTATCTCGCCCAAAAAGGCTATATCCCGGACACCGAATTTGTCCTAGCACTCGCTGATAACTATACCCCGATCAATGAGAGATCTATCCCGATTTTTACCTTTGCAAAAGATCAGAACATTCCTGTTGAAAAAGATCTGATCCTGATCCCAGATTGGCAGAATTTAGGATCCACGCCGAATTTAAGACAACGCATTCGATCCGCAAATCAACTGACTCCCTGGGGGGACAAAAAGAGCGTGCTGTTCTGGCGGGGTGGCAAACTTGATAGTACTGGCTTTCGTAAAAGGCTGGTTTCGTTTTCTAAAGAGCACCCAACCTTAATCGATGCCGAATTTGTCACCCATTATGGCAAAAAGAAAGATGTTCACAGCTTTATCAAACCAGAGGACCATCTAAAATACAAATATTTAGCCTCCGTCGATGGACAACGGTGCTCGTGGGAACGTTTGATTTGGCATTTACATTCCAATAGCTTGGTTTTTAAACATCTGAGTAGTCAGACACAATGGTTCTACAAAGGAATCAAACCTTTTGAACATTACATCCCTATGACCGATGAAAATTCCATCCTAACAAATATCACTTGGGCAGAGAATCATCCCCAGGAAGTCCAATCCATTATTCACAATGCAACCACTTTTGTCGAGGAAAATTTACAATTGGAAGATATATACCATTATATAGCTGTTTTACTGCAAGAATACCATAAGAGATTACAACAATAATCCAAAAAATTGATGTTAACCTCAGCAAAGCGACTGAAACAGAAGATTCCAGGGAGGATCGGTGAAAAACAAAAAGGATAAGTTCTTTTACGCATTAAGCTTATCCCTAGTATTATTCTTTTCGCTCTATTTATGTTTACCTGATAAAGCCCAATTAAATGTTGGGCAGTTTGTTTCACACACCATACCACGTTCATTGTATAAAACTTTTATTTCTCCTGTCATGCGTCTGTGTCCCCTTCAGAAATCCAATATCTCTTGCATGCTTAATTTTGACAAAGAACCCGTTAATCCCAGTTGTTTCATAAACGAAGCTGTATTACAAGACAAAATACGACGTGGACCACCCCAATGGGCCAGGGAGCAAATTCAACAGGATCTGTCGAGTTTTGAAACCGTCTCCAGGGCTAATCTGGAGAAATATTATCGGCAACACAACAAACCACGATATATGGTTGCAAAAATTCAAATTAAAAACAATAAAGTCAATATGACCACCAATGTAAATCATTACAGCGCCGATGTTATGCAAAATGTCTTGGAATATCTGGCTAAAAAAAACTATCTCCCTGAAACAGAGTTTATTGTTGTACTCGATGATTATTACATACCCAACGACAGTAAAAAAATTCCTTTTTTCACTTTCGCTAAAGATTTGGATGTGCCCGTCGAAAAAGATTTGATCCTAATCCCAGACTGGCAAAACCTAGCCTCGGCACCCAGTTTAAGGCAAAAGATCCGAGCTGCGAAGCAACTGATTACTTGGCATGATAAAGAAAATAAACTGTTTTGGCGTGGAGGAAGATGGGATAGCACCGGTTTTCGTGATAAGTTCATTGCATTTTCGAAAAAGCATCCTGAGCAAATTGATGCTGAGTATATTGAAACCTATTACACCAAAGACAAGCGCTTTGTGAACCCGGAAGATCATTTGAAATACAAGTACTTGATCTCAATCGATGGGCAACGGTGTTCCTGGGAACGTTTAATTTGGCATTTGCACTCAAATAGTCTGGTACTTAAGCATCAAAGCAATCAAATACAGTGGTTCTATAAAGGCATTAGTCCCTATACACACTATATTCCGATTACCGATGAAAATTCCATCTTAAGTAATATGGCTTGGGCAGAGCAAAACCCCAAGGAAGTCCAAACGATTATTGACAACGCATCCACATTTGTTGAAGAAAACCTACAATTAGAAGATATGTATCACTATATCGTGGTTTTATTACAGGAGTACCATAAGAAATTAGGGCCTTAATCGTAACTGTTTACGCACTGTCATTTCCATGGAAATGATTCCCGTGAAAGCGGGAATCTAGGTTTTTAAAAGGTTTTTTTTGGATCCTCGCTTTCGCAGGAATGACGGCTCCAAAATAGAACCTTTGATATTAAGCTTTTTAGGTGCATGAGTAGTTACCCTTAATCTATAATTAAGCATATTGAGATTGAACAGTTTATTACCAACCATCCAGGGGGAAACAGGGTAAATCAGGATGAAGAAGATCTTTTACACGCTCAGCATCACATTGATGTTATTTTTTTCAACTGCATTTTTCCTGCCAGAAGATATTAAGTTCAACATCGATAAATTTATTTTTGGATCCATTCCACAAACAGTCTATGAAACCATTATCTCTCCCGTCGTGTCTTTGTGCCCCTTCCAACAGTCCAAATTAGCTTGTATGTTAGAGATTGAAGGAGAACCCATTAACCCAACCTGTTTCCTTGATGAAACGCTCTTTAAAAATAAAATGCAACAGAGATTACCTAAATGGGCAAATGAACAAATTCAACAAGATCTTTCCAAATTTAAAACCATTAGTACGGCAGAGTTAAAACAATATTTTACAAGAAGCAACCAGGCTGAACGAGGCGCTGTATGGGTCCAAGTCAAGGACAAGAAAGTCAATATTACCTACAGCATTCCAGACTCCTCGGCCCAAAAACAGATGAGCCAAAGACACGGTGGTGGGGTCATCCATTATGTCTTAGATTACTTGGCTAAAAATGAATATATCCCAGACACCGAATTTATTTTGGCCCTGGGTGATTTTTATGTGCCGCTCGATAATCAAACCATCCCTGTTTTTACTTTCGCAAAAGATTTAAATGTGGCTGTTGAAAAAGACTTTATCCTTATTCCCGACTGGCAAAACTTAGGATCCACCCCGAATATACGACAAAGGATACGAGATGCCAATCAACTGAATCCTTGGAAAAACAAAAAAAATCAACTGTTTTGGCGCGGAGGAAAATTGGACAGCTCTGGGTTCCGTAAGAAGTTTATTGCATTTGCGAAAGAACATCCAGAATTGATCGATGCTGAATTTGTCGGAACTTATGGTAATGGCACAAAAATTGATAAGCGTTTTGTGACTCCTGAAGATCATTTAGGCTATAAATATCTAATATCCATTGATGGTCAACGATGTTCCTGGGAACGATTGATTTGGCATTTACATTCTAACAGTCTGACCTTCAAACACCAGACCAAACAAATACAATGGTTTTACAACGGAATCAAACCCTTTGAGCATTTTATTCCAGTTACTGATGAGCAGTCTATCTTAACGAACATGGATTGGGCCAAAGAACATCCTAACGAGGTTCAAACCATTATTCACAATGCCTCGACTTTTGTGGAAAATAATTTAAGCTTAGAAGATATGTATCATTATATTACTGTTTTATTGAGAGAATACCATAAAAAACTACAGGAATAAAGTTCATATGGCGGTTACAACGACGTTAATGACTTAAACACTAGGTTGCTAAAAATGAGCCAAGCATTTCGTTAAAACGAGGGGACTTTGAATGAAAAAAAAATTATATGTGTTTGCCTGTATAACCATCCCACTTTTTTCTGCTACCCATTTTCTTCCAGAAAAAGTTCAATTACCTATCGGTCGTTTTTTGGATGATACTAAAAATATTTTCTACAATACCTACTACAATGCCTATGTTTCACCCTATCTTCTTTCATGCGCATTCCAACAGTCAAAATTGGCTTGCATGCAAGCTTTTAACGAACACCCTATCAACCCGAACTGTTTCATTGATGAGGAACTACTGAAACACAAAATGAGTCAAGGTCTACCCAAATGGGCACTAACACAGATCCAACAAGATCTATCTACATTTGGATCAATTTCCAAAGCAGATTTAAAACGATACTTGATAGAAAACAACACTACCGAAAATGCCCTAATGAGAATACAAGTTAAAAACAAAAAAATAACTGTTACCTATAATAATCCCAAACATCGACTTAAAAACAAAATAAGCCTATCTCACACGGCAGGAACCATTCAACTTGTCATAAAATATCTAGCAAAAAATGGATACATCCCAGACTCGGACTTCATTCTTGCCATTGGCGATTTTTATGAGCCTATAAATGACCAACCTGTTCCCATTTTTACTTTCGCAAAAAATCTGGACATTCCCGTTGAAAGAAGTTTGATCTTAATCCCGGACTGGCAAAACTTAGGTTCGGCGCGTGATTTAAGACAACGCATCAGAAACACCAAAAAACTCATTGCTTGGAACGACAAAAAAAATCAGTTGTTTTGGCGTGGTGGAAAGCTAGATAGTACTGGTTTTCGCAAAAAGTTCATCGCTTTTTCAGAGAATTATCCAAGTTTGATTGATGCTCAATATGTCAACACTTATGGCCAAGGAGCAAAACCAAATAAGCGCTTCGTGAGCCCTGAGGAACACTTAAACTATAAATATCTAATATCCATCGATGGATTGCGGTGCTCTTGGGAACGTTTGATCTGGCATTTACATTCCAATAGCTTGATTTTTAAGCACCAAACCAATCAAATACAATGGTACTATAATGGGATAAAGCCTTATGAGCATTATATTCCAATCACTGATGAACATTCCATTTTAGCCAGTATTGCTTGGGCCGAAAATCATCCACACGAGGTTCAAACGATTATTCACAATGCTTCGACTTTTGTTGAAGATAATTTAAGCTTAGAAGATATGTATCATTATATTGCTGTTCTATTGCAAGAATATCACAAAAAACTTGCCGATTAACTCTATAACCCAAGATAAATGCGGGCATATTTTTGGTGCAATATCCACCAAAAAATATAGATAACTTACTTTTTCTCTGGATTAATCATGGACGATCCCCCCCTTGATTTGCTATTCTATCCCCCAGAGAGACCTCCGTACCGTTAACCATAAAGCGTATGAAAAATATCCTAACAACCCTTAAAATTCTCATTAGCATTGCTTGTTTATATTTAACCCTAGCGAAAATCGATTTTAAATCAACAGGCCACTTTCTATATTCTCACAGTGGCATGATAGTATTAATAAATGGAATAGTCATCGCCTGGTTACAGATGCTGTTCTCGTCCTTACGCCTGACAACTCTACTAAAAAATACTTCTGTTAATTTGAGCTTTATAGAAGGATTCAAAATTACCATAATTGGAAGTTTTTTTTCTCAGACCGTTTTATCGTTTCTGAGTGGCGATGCGCTACGCGTGTGGTATCTCCAACGAACAGGAATACAGTTAAAAACCTCAGCCAATATTATCATCATCGATCGGTTAACAGGTTTACTGGCATTAGTAATCCTAATTTTATGCTCCCTTCCCTTTCTTCTCAATCTTGCCTCGATACCTAACCAACTCGAGATATTATTCAGCGTTTTTGGAGGTATCGTCTTTGCTTTAATTTCTTTGAGTGTTTGCATAAAAAAATACAGCCATCGCCTTAAATATCAATGGCTGTCTGATTTCATCGATTTAGCCAAGAAAATCTTTTTGCATTCTTACCAAAGTTTCAGTGGATTGTTTGCCTTAAGTTTTATGATCCACCTTTGTAATATAGCAACCATCTATCTCTTTATGAACTGCTTCCAGCTTCCTGTTAGCCTCATGGAATGTTCAATCATTATGATCCCCGTCATGCTTTTGATGATGATGCCCATTTCGGTGGGTGGATGGGGTATCCGAGAAGGGAGCATGATGATTGGTTTTGGATTGATTGGTTTGCCTGCTGAACCCGTCTTAGCGGCTTCAATCATCTTGGGTCTCAGCCAATTAATTGCGGCTTTGCCAGGTGCGCTCTTATTTTTATTCCAGCGCAGCCTGAACTTGATTAAAGCCAATCACTTTTAGCCTTTCACCAAATACGACCCCAGACTGTTTGGGGCCAACATCAGAATAAATAAATTACCCCTAAGCTAAAGGCATTCGAACTATAATCGCCCAACAATTTGAAGGATTGATTTGGTTGTAAATTGAGACCATTCCCTAAACGAATATAACGGTAACTCAAGTCCATATACCAGTGGGAAAAGATCCCAATTCGCATCCCAGCTCCCAAAGCCCAAGAAATTCTCAAAGCACGCTGTGTGTTCGAAGCACCTGCTGACGGCGCTGGCGTTAATGTTGCTTGAATACTATTCACCGATACCCCTATGCCGCCTGTCACATAAGGCTTAAATCGCTCTAATGCAGCAAAATCATAATAAACATTCGCAAGAACCGTATTATTCTTAATGATCGCATCCAGTTCTCGCGGTGTTACCCCTGCTCCAGACAGAACAGGACTGGCTGAATAATTTAAATTCTTATTCACCAAATATTCCAAATCGCCCCGAAAATTTTCCGACCAACTATATCCAATCGCAAGCTCCAAACCACTTAAGTTATCGGTTGTTCGCTTTTTATTAATCGCTCCACCCGAATCGCTTCCAGCCGAATGATTTCGTAAATTTTCAAAAGTCAAAGAGCTAAAGTTCATTCTGACTCGACCATAGTAGCGCTCCTCGAGCCGCTCAGGCAGCAGTGCCGCCAAATCTTGTTGCTCTTGAGCAGAAATCGCGCTCCCGCCTGTAATAGCATTATGAAAGCTCCCAGTTTGGGCATTCCCATAATCATCCGAAGGAGGGGTATTATCGATCACATCAAAATCTGCCCATACAGGCCAGGCGAGACTATTTAAAATCAACAACACGAATAAACATCGACGATTCATTCTCATACAGTCTCCATTTTTTCCATCACTCGATCACGCATTTCCTTTCCAGGTTTAAAATGAATCGAATATTTAGCCTCTTTACGAATGTACGCTCCAGTCTTAGGATTTCTTGCCATCCGAGCCGGGCGAAAACGAACCGAAAAACTCCCAAATCCTCTGATTTCAATTCGCTGTCCCTGTCCTAATGCTTCTGCCATACCATCCAATATATACTTAACGGCAGTTTCCATATCTTTTTCAGACAAATGACTTTGTTTGGCCGACATAACTTGAATCAGTTCCGATCGTGTCATATCAATGCTCCTCACAGTACCTCTTTATTATATTACAACAGGACACGGTCTCTAACACGGTTAAATTAACCTCTCGATAGTTAGTTTATTCACAAATTTGCATTATCTTTTTTTTGTCTATACTCATGGGATACCGTTTGAAATCTTGCCTAAACCCATATAGTATTGAATCTATCTCAAGGAATGAGAATCGTCACAGAGCGGAGGGAATAATATGCTCAAAGATTGGGACAAGTCTATTGATGTCGCGGATATTGAAGAAATCGTTATTGAAGAAATCGAAGAAGAGGATGAAGATCCCGCCGTTGATGACACTGCTGCCGATGAATCAGAAATTGAAGCTGAATTGTCTGAACCAGAAGTCGAGTGGGATGTCAGTGAAGACAAAGTTTCTTACAAAAGCCGCAAACAAGATTCTGATCCAACCCAACTTTACTTAGTTGAAATTGGTGCATCCCCTTTACTCACTGCCGAAGAAGAAGTCTACTATGCACGCCTGACCCGCAAAGGTGACGAGTCGGCCCGCAACCATATGGTCAAGTGTAACCTGAGGCTAGTGGTTAAAATTGCCCGTCGTTATTTAAACCGGGGATTATCTTTATTAGATTTAGTCGAAGAAGGGAACTTGGGTCTCATCCGTGCGGTGGAGAAGTTCGATCCCGAAAGAGGCTTTCGGTTTTCCACCTATGCCACTTGGTGGATCCGACAAAATATTGAGCGCGCAATTATGAACCAAACGCGTACCATTCGGTTACCCATTCACATCATCAAAGAACTGAATGTTTATTTACGCAAAGCCCGTGAAATTACCCAGCAACTCGATCATGAACCCACTTTCGAAGATATTGCCAAAGCGTTGTCAAAAGCGCCTGAAGACGTGAATCGGCTGCTTCGCTTGAATGAGCGTACACTTTCCGTGGACACTCCCATGGGAGACGATACCGAGAAACCACTCTTAGAAGCACTGGCCGATCATAATTCGGAAGGGCCTGCTGAGATTCTCGAAGACAAGAATATGAAAGGTCAATTAGAAGAATGCTTAAGTTTACTCAACGAAAAACAACGCTCGATCTTATCCAGACGTTTTGGCTTAAGAGGCTTTGAAGAAGCGACCCTGGAAGAAGTGGGCGCAGAGGTCGGCCTAACCCGTGAAAGAGTCCGGCAGATTCAGGTCGAAGCCTTAAAATTACTTCGTTCTATTATGGAAGACAGAGGCATTCAGGCAGAAACAGTCTTTTATTAAGGCTAATCGTCAATTTTTAGAGTTAATTGGCTAAATTTTTCCAGACGACAACTTTAGCTAACCACACTAAAAAAAGCACGAGTAATGCCGTAAGGCAGACCGCTGTAATGGCATAGACCCACCAAGGCTGTCCGTGTTGAAAGTCGCGTTCCCGCACGACACTGCTTTGCACCCCAAAAAATGCCCCTAACACACTGATCAAAACCTGCCAAAAATTCGGTTTGGATTTGTCGTTAATTGTCTTCTCCTACCCAGCTTTGAGATTGTGGTTTACAATGTTAATTAAAGTTTAAGAGGAGATCCCGAGCATGTCTAATCGACTATTAGAGAAATTGGAAACCAAATTAGATGAGGTTATTGAAACCATTGAGATTTTACGCCTACAAGTCGAAGAGCTAGAGGAAAAAAATACCCTATTAAGCGAAGAAAATTCCACTTTAAAAGGTCGTCAGGTCCAATGGGAGCAAGGACTCACTACCTTGCTAAACAAACTTGATAACGTCACTCCTGGGTCCGATAAAACGGAGTCACATTCCACAGAGGATTTTGAAGCCGAAGAAAATGAGGCAATATACAGCGTTTGATAGGTTGATTGGCCGGGTCAATAAAATTATTCAGGCCATCCCCTCCTCCGCACCGAATGAATCCTCCGAAATGACTTTGGTTGAGTCCAATGGCATCGAGGCGGATATTCTCTTGTCCCCCAGTGAGAAAGCGCATTCTGGCGCTTTAATGCGCGTGAATCACTGCGGCGAAGTGTCGGCTCAAGCCTTATACCTCGGTCAAGCCTTGGTCGCACGCAATCACGATTTAGCTGAACAACTTTACCATGCGGCCAATGAAGAACAAGTTCATTTGGAATGGTGCAGCGATCGAATTCAGGCACTGGGTTCACGCAAAAGTTATTTGAATCCCGTGTGGGCTATCGGCTCATTCACCATTGGAGTCGTTGCAGGGTTGTTCGGAGATAAGATCAGTTTGGGCTTTATGGCAGAAACAGAAAAACAAGTGTCGGAACACTTAGAGTCACATTTAAGCAAAATTTCTCCCTTAGATCACGAAAGTAAATGGATTTTGCAGCGCATGAAAGAGGACGAAGCCAAACACGCCGATAATGCCAGGGAACTGGGTGGCATTCCATTACCTACCCCTGTTCAAAAAGGAATGGCAGGAATGGCTAAAATCATGACGACAACTGCTTATTATTTCTAAGTCGCATGATCCATTTTTGCCCGATGAGCATCTGTAAGGTCGGCCTCCCCGTCATCATCCGACAACCCATCAAGCTGGATGGTGTTAATTAAAGCTGCGGCTTTTGCCTTTAACTTCTGCCTCAGATCATCAGGCAAACTGGGTGCACTCCAAGAGAGCACTGTGCCTATTAGCCCTTTTCCAGTCTTTTCTTGTTCCTTTACCCATGCAGCCTCAAAATCCTGCCCCAAAAAAGCACCTTCGGTTAATAACAGGGTAGTAACTTTAACCGCATTATGCGCCACAGCTATTACCAGTGGAGAGTTATCTCCTTTTTCGGTTAAACCTAAGCGTGTAAAATCATCTATTGATTGAAGACAACATAGCATTAACGCTTCATCATCCCTTCTTGCCGCTTTTCTAAAAATCTTTCGCAAAATGGTTTGATTATCTGAAGACAAAACTGATTCAGAGACTCGAGCCACCAATTTAACCGTCAACTGATCATTCCCTAATTGTTTTATCTCCTGCACTAATGCATTGATCATCTGCCCCAAATAAGTATGCAATTCATTTATTGCAAACAATGAAAATAAATCGGCTTCTTTCTCTGGTTCGTGTTCTGCCACAAACCTCAAAACATCACACAACCGCCGAACACTCTGCTCATCCTTCGGTAAGAACTGTAAAACGGACGAAATTTGTTGCAGTAATACACGATATTGAGCGCAAATCGAATCTGTCGGGCTTTGTTTTTTGCCAGAAACCACCTGTATGGCAAGCAAAACATCGATTGTTCTGTGAGGGACTCTCTTCCTCAATACCGCTGCGGCATTTAATTCACTAAAAGTTAATGCAATGTTCAGAAAATGTTCTATATCAGCTGGTTGTAAAAAACCAACCACATTTAACAGCTTGCTTAAATTTTCACTCTCATTTAATCGCACCGATTGCTCTAGCAAGCTTATATAAGTAGATTTGTTGGTTGCTGCCTCTCCACCTGAAAAAAACGAGGCTCCCTGTTGAGAAATGACCCGAAATAAACCAGCGAGTATTGTTTGATAAATACCCAGTGCCTGACCTTTTATTGAATCAACATCCAAATTATTTGTGGGATCTGGTTTTTGCAACAACATAGCTTGAACCAGTATGCAAATTTCTATTAAACAACCAAGGCTAATTTTTTCCGAAAATTTCGCGGGTCTCAATAGAAGGGCCGTACCATTTGTTTCCCCTAAGATTATTTCAACCACTTTGCCATTTAGCATTAAAGCAGCCGCACGGAGTATCCATTCAAAATTGAATCTGCTATAAATGTGTTCTTGAGAGAGAAATAATAAAGCTTTAGGATCTTTATCTCCGACCAAACAGACAACTGCTTTCGTCAGAAAAGGCTCGTCTTCTGGGAGATAATCTCTGTATGCCACTTCGTTTTCGAGAGACATCCGGATCAAATCATCATAGAAGTCTCGATACAGAATTAATTTCGCAGAATCCTTCCTGAAACCAAAATCAACTTGAGCAATCACCAAAACTCTTAAATATAAACCTATGGGTTGTCCAGCAAGCAATCCGGTCACCATTTCAGGCTGGGCCACTTCAAAAGCAACTCGAATTAATCCGATTCTTTCCTCTGGCTTCAACCTAGAATGCGTACTGCGACGAGAAATAAAGTGAAAAAACCCCTCTTTTTCCTTACCCCGAATCAGCGCTTCTAACAGTTTCAAGAATTTCTGCTGATCATTGAGCTCTGGGCTTAGTTCATCGTTTGGCTGTAGAATTCCCAATAACGCATCGCGAACCTCAGAATAGCCGGCACTTTGCCATTCACGTTCTTTTGTCTCTGACACCAAATACACTAAATGATCGTTTGAGCCTTCTGAACCTGCTGCAATTAATGCTAAAGCCTCTGTGCCTGCCCTTTTTACTAATGAGTGTCGTAATAATAAACTTCGATTGGCAGGGCTCATATGCTGAACTGCAGGCTCCGGCCCAGACTTTAATATCGATAACGTATCTACTACATCCAGGCTCATGAGCAGTTCTAAAACTTCTCGTAGCAGCAGCTGTTCCTCCACTTTAAGACCGCTAAATAAATTAGGACCCTTGAGTATTTCATGGATTAACTTTAGGCATAAATCACGCATGACTGATTCGTGCAACATACCTGTCTCGGCCATCGAACGAACATATTCTGCGTGAGCAATTTTAAGGGCTCGGCACTGACATTCAAATGATTGCCCTTGTAACAACTGCTGCACAATTTCTGCTTGATTAGAAACCAATGCTGCTCGAAATAATTGCAAGCGTTCATCCAAACTTAACCGCTGCTTTACTCCCTCATGCGAAATAAATTGTGAGACTGCTGCTTTTTCGCTAGCCTCGACCAGTCCCGTTAAAAGCCCGATTAAAGTAGGCTGCTCCTCTAATTCCTCTGACAATTGGCTATCCCGAGGCACTAAAGCATCTAAAAATACTTGCAATACTGTCGGGTAACTTTGAGACGCCCAAACTGCCTGAACAAAATTCGTGATCAACCGTCGAAGATGTCCAACAATTCCATTAGCTCCCGCCCTAATCAAGGCAATGGCAGCATCGCCATTCCCCTTGTCCATGGCATTATTTAACTCAGCACTTAACTGATCTGACGTGAATCGTTTGACAGCAGAACCTTCACCCCCTCCTAGAATCACTAAGGCTTCAGGTTCACCTCGGTCGATCATATACCGTAAAGCGAATAACAAATCTGTGGCCTCTTGGGCTTCAAGTGTGATCGTGCGTTCGACGACATTTCGACCCGTTAGCGTATTTCTATCAAACTCTGCAGGAACGGCTGACCAATTTCTCGCCAAAACAGCCGCAATGCATTGATACGTTTCAAGCCAACCGCTGGTCGTCCAAGTGCTCATGACATAATTTTGAACGGCTATACCAAAAGAGGAGTAATGATTTTGCAGCCAACGAAGCGCTCCAACCAATCCGCGCATCCCCGTCATCGCTAAAGATTGTGCCACTTTACCATTCCAATGTTGCAAAGCCAACATTAAAAACTGCGGCAATTCCGGTAACCCCGCAATTTCAGCATTATTCATCAGCAATTGGCGTAATTCAGCGGCTCTTTGCCCTTCAGGGCTTTTGATGATGTTTTCTATGACAGTTATCAAAACTGCCCTATCCTGTGTTGAAATATTACCCGGCTTAGCCGCAATTGCAGCGATCAAACTGGCGCGAACCCCTTCATACCCAGGTTCATTCCAGCCATAGCGCTGCAATGTCGCATAGCCTTGCAGTATTTTTAAGACGGGAAGAAGGTTAGACACACCTTTTCCTATCAATAAATTGGCAACCGCGGCATTCTTAACCAATAAACTGGTTGCCACCACTAATAACTGCGCACGATTGACTAAATCTAAAATCACCTGGTTTTGCAATAAAAGAAAGGCGTGCAGTTCCCATTTTTTGATCATGAACTCAATCGCCGTCTGCAAATCTGAAGCACCTTCCTGATCTAAGGATAATGCTGTTCTGCAGGCTAATTGCCCAGCTAATTCTTCATAGGTAGTGTGTCTATCCGTGCCGCGCCAAGGTTTATCAAATTCAGACGGCGGCGTTTGCAATAAACATAATGCCGTAGGCAATTTATGAGCGGCTCCCTCGCAAGCGGCCAAATCACGCACGATTTTGCCTCTGCCAGACTCAATGGCTAAAACTAAGGCATCGCCTAATTCTCGATTGTTTGGATCAATTCGTTTGAGAACAGTCTGGGCAGTTTTTAGCATCCCACCTGGAATCGTTGAAATTAACCATTTCAGGGGATCATCAATAGCAGTCGTTGGGGACAGGACAGCGCGGTCACCTTCTGTATGGCTTTCTTCCTCATCACGCTCGTCACTGTTTCCAGTTGCTAAAGGTTGTGCCGCATCTTCTTCCGGTTCTCCCCTGTTAGAGGCCCGTTGATCAGTTAACACCCTTCCTCCTTGCTACCCATTCGACCAGCCGTGTTGATTTCTACCGCATTATGATACCACTTCTTATACCCCCATAAAAAAGAACCCCGCCTAAGCGGGGTTCCAGGAGCATTAAAATATAGAGGCAGGCAATATTACATCATGTCGCCCATTCCACCCATACCGCCCATGCCACCCATTCCGCCCATACCACCAGCAGCGCCAGCAGCATCTTTTTCAGATTTTGGAGCTTCGGAAATAGTGCATTCTGTAGTGATTAACAAGCCTGCAATAGAAGCTGCTTGCTGGAGTGCAGTACGAGTCACCTTGGTTGGATCCAAGATACCTAACTTTACCATGTCTCCATATTCACCGTTCGCCGCGTTATAACCAAAATTGCCGGATTCAGCTTTTACTCGCTCAATCACAACTGCTGGTTCATCACCCGCATTGGCCACGATTTGACGCAAAGGCGCTTCTAAAGCTCGAATGATGATCGCAATACCATGATTTTGATCTTCATTGTCGCCTTTTAGTTTTTTCACCATCGGAATGGTTCTAACAAGCGCCACACCACCACCAGGGACAACGCCTTCTTCAACCGCTGCACGTGTTGCATGAAGAGCATCTTCCACTCGGGCTTTCTTTTCTTTCATCTCAACTTCAGAACCTGCACCCACTTTAATGACTGCAACACCGCCAGACAATTTAGCGATTCGTTCTTGTAACTTTTCGCGATCGTAATCAGAAGAAGTTTCTTCGACTTGTTGACGCAACTGCTTAATACGAACTTCGATTTCAGTGCTCTTACCACCACCATCGATCACGGTTGTGTTTTCTTTAGTCACAACAATGCGTTTCGCAGTACCTAAATCTTCCAATTTGGCAGATTCAAGACTTAAACCAATTTCTTCCGAAATCACTTTAGCGTTCGTCAAAATCGCAATATCTTGCAACATCGCTTTACGACGATCCCCAAAGCCTGGCGCTTTAACCGCACACACTTTGACAATGCCACGAATATTATTCACCACTAAAGTTGCTAATGCTTCGCCTTCGACATCTTCTGCGATAATAAATAACGCACGACCGGATTTAGCGGAAGCTTCTAAGACCGGCAACAATTCACGAATACTGCTGATCTTCTTATCCACTAATAATATATAGGGATTTTCCAATTCACAGCTCATGTTCTGTTGATTGTTTACAAAGTAAGGTGAGATATAACCGCGATCAAACTGCATTCCTTCAACGACGTCTAATTCGTCATCTAAACCATTGCCGTCTTCAACGGTAATAACGCCTTCTTTACCAACTTTGCTCATGGCTTCTGCAATGATATTACCAATTGATTCATCAGAATTCGCAGAAATCGTACCCACTTGCGCAATGGCTTTGTTGTCTTTGCAAGGTACAGAGAGCTTCTTCAGTTCTGCCACAACCGTTGCAGTTGCTTTGTCCATACCCCGTTTTAAGTCCATGGGGTTCATCCCAGCAGCAACCGCTTTGTGACCTTCGATCACAATGACTTTAGCTAAGACAGTTGCAGTGGTTGTTCCATCCCCTGCGTCATCAGAAGTCTTGGAAGCCACTTCTTTGACCATCTGAGCGCCCATATTCGCAATCTTATCTTCAAATTCAATTTCTTTGGCAACCGAAACGCCATCTTTGGTAATGGTTGGAGCACCAAAGGACTTCTCGATAATGACATTTCGTCCACGGGGTCCAAGGGTTACTTCAACAGCGGTTGCTAATGCAATGACACCTTTCAACAAGCGCTGACGCGCATTTTCAGCAAAATAGAGATCTTTTGCAGCCATGTTATTTTCTCCTCACCTATTTAAATTAGCCTTCTACAACACCCATAATATCTTCTTCACGCATGACCAATAAATCCTGGCCACTGACCTTGACTTCTGTCCCTGAATATTTTCCAAACAGGACTTCGTCACCCACTTTGACATCGGGCTTACGAACAGCACCGTTATCATATTTACCTGGACCCACTGCGACTACTTTTCCGCGTTGTGGTTTGTCGCCTGCTGTTTCAGGGATCACAATACCCGACTCCGTGGTTCGCTCTTCTAAGCGCTGAATAATCACCCGATCATGCAAGGGACGAATATTGAGTTTGCTCATTTTTTTTCCTCCTAAACGCAATTCATAAAATTAAAGTTAAATAACTTATAAGCAGTCTTTTAGCACTCACACTCTTAGAGTGCTAATATAGGGTTTCCCCTCATCAACTTCAAGTGTTATTCCTGTATATATTTTGATTCTTTTTCTAATGCAAGAAAAGATCTACCATTAACCGATAATTTCAAGCGGTACCCGTGTCGAAAGGCCGGTCAATAACTCATACGCAGTGGTTCCAATCGCCTCGGCAACGGTTTCGACCGGAAGTTTTTCACCCCACAGCTCGACGATATCTCCCACTTTGGCCTCGGGTTGAGCGTTTAAGTCGACCGCCACCATATCCATGGAAACTCTCCCCACCAAAACGGTGCGCTTTCCGTTGACCAAGATGGGCGTCCCCGTAGGCGCCAAGCGGGGATAGCCATCACCATAGCCGACCGCCACCACCCCTATTCTCATTGCGTGAGGACAAACAAAATCCCCCCCGTAACCAACAATCTCTCCTTTCGCCAAAGATTGAATGGCAATCAGTGCCGAACGTAAAGACATGACGGGAATTAACCCCTCTAATGCACCATGGCGCTTTGGAAATGGAGAAACGCCATATAACATAATGCCTGGCCTAACCCAATCCCCATGCGAATTTTTAACCGCTAAGATGGCCGCGGAATTGGCTAAGCTTTTTTCTTCGGGCAGATGTTGAATGGTGGCCTCAAACTTTTCAATTTGCCGTTGCGTAAAAGGATTATCCACTTCATCTGCTTTCGCAAAATGCGTGAGATAACCTGCAATCGATAACGCCGGATTTTCAGCTATTTTAGCTCTGATGGGATGCACCAGATCCACAGGAAAACCCAAGCGATTCATTCCCGTATTGATCTTCAACCAAATCCGCAAGGGATTTTCGCACGACGCTAAAGCCCCAATATGGCTTTCATGATGGACCACAGGTTCTAAATTTAACCGAAAAATTTCTGGCAGTTCTGCCTCTGCGTCAAAAAAGCCTTCCATCAAAACAATGCGATTCTGAATGCCTGCTTCTCGTAATTCAACGGCTTCTTCAATACAAGCAACCCCAAAAGCATCGGCTTCTTGTAAACTCTTCGCTACGTTCACAATACCATGCCCATAACCATTGGCTTTGATCATGGCGAGGACTTTTTTGTTTTGAGTGATTTCGCGAACCTTTACTAGATTACGGTGTAGAGCAAAACTATTGATAAACGCTTTAAGCGCGCGAGCCATAAAAACCTTCCATCGAACGATGTTCAGCAGAATAGTTTTCAAAGCGAGAATATTGTCCTAAGAAAGTTAAGCGCACTGTTCCAATTGGCCCATTTCTTTGCTTACTAATAATAATCTCCGCCGTCCCTTTGTCGTTAGAATCCTTGTTATAGACTTCGTCACGATAAATGAATACGATTAAATCGGCATCTTGTTCGATGGCACCCGATTCACGTAAATCTGACATCACCGGTCGTTTTTCAGGTCGTTGTTCTAACCCGCGATTTAACTGTGACAACACCACGACTGGTACATTTAATTCTCTGGCCAATGATTTTAAGGATCGAGAAATTTCCGAAATTTCTGCTGCGCGATGCTCGTTATGACCCGGTACTCGCATGAGCTGTAGATAATCGATGACAATTAAACCCAACCCACCATAGGTTCTGGCAGCACGTCTGGCTCTGGCTCTTACCTCAAAAGGACTTAAGGCACCACTGTCATCAATGAGTAATTTTTTAGACGATATCATGCTGATTGCAGAAGTTAATCTTGGCCAGTCATCGTCATCTAATTGGCCCGTTCGGATCTTTTGCTGCTCAATACGCCCCATAGACGCCAACATACGCATGGCCAAAGATTCTGCTGGCATTTCCATACTAAAAATTAGCACAGCCCCTTCGTCTTTCATCACCGAATGTTCGGCAATATTCATCGCAAATGTCGTTTTACCCATAGAAGGACGACCCGCAACAATCACCAGATCGGAGGGCTGTAAACCAGAAGTCATTTTATCAAAGTCTGAAAAACCAGAAGAAATCCCTGTAATGGGCGATTGGGCATGAAACAACGTATCGATTCGACTCACGGTCCGAGTTAAGACTTCGGCAATACTTTCAGGACCCGCATTACTTTGACTGCCTTGTTCCGCAATGGCAAAGACTTTACGTTCCGCATCGTCCAACAATTCACCCGCCATGCGCCCATGGGGATCAAAGGCTGACTCGATGATTTCGCCCCCCACTTCAATCAATCGCCGTAAGATAGCCCGTTCACGAACGATGTCGGCATACGCCGCTATATTAGCGGAAGTGGGTGTATTTTTTGCCAAGCCCCCAAGATAAGAAAGCCCCCCCGCCATTTCTAGTTCGCGGGAACGTTCTAAGGCTTCTGAAACCGTAATAATATCGAGTGGTTTAGATTGAAGGACTAAATCTGACATCGAACGAAAAATCGTTCGATGATCGAGGCGGTAAAAATCATGCTCATTCAGTCGTTCAGCAACTTGATCCCAAGCATTATTATCTAACATTAAGCCGCCTAACACGGCTTGCTCAGCTTCCACTGAATGGGGCGGAACTTTAAGTTCAGGATTAATGGCACCCTGTTTATGGATCATTGGATCACCCTGCTACCCCAAACTGTCACACCTTGCTTCAGTTACCTCGACTGCCAATTTCCCTCTGAATAGTCTGGCTCAGAACTTACTCCCAGCAAGGGTTAACCCGCAACGATGACGACCCGAACTTTAGCGGTTACGTCGTCACCCAAGAGACATAGACTGATTTCGTGTTCTCCGACTTGGCGAATGGGGCCATCTTTGAGCCGTACTTCACTTTTAAGTATATCATGCCCTAAATTTTTTACTGCTTGGACGATTTCATGTGGGCCCACGGAACCAAATAAGCGGCCTTCTTCGCCGGCATGCGCTGTAATGGTCAAGCTCAAGCCTTCTAAGACAAGAACTCGTTCGTTGGCTTTCTCTAATCGTTCACGAGCAATTTTTTCTAATTCCGCACGACGCACCTCAAATACTTCTAGATTTTTCTTGGTTGCTGGTAACGCCTTGCCTTGTGGAATTAAGTAATTGCGACCAAAACCAGGTTTCACTCGAACTTTTGCCCCCAGTTCTCCCAATTTAGAAACATTATCTAATAATATTACTTCCACGGTTTATTCCCTCATTTGAAGATTAGTGTTGATCGCAATAGGGCAAGAGTGCCAGATATCGGGCCAATTTAATGGCTTTGGCCAATTGTCTTTGATATTTTGCTTTGGTTCCTGTCGTACGACTGGGAACAATTTTACCACTTTCCGTAATAAAACTTCTTAAAGTCGCTAAATCTTTATAATCAATTTGTTTTACCTTTGCAGCAGTAAAACGACAATATTTTCTACGACGAAATTGACGGGCCATAATATTCTCCTATAGATATATGAACGTTCTTTTAACCAACCATTTGCTGATCTTCTTCTGACTCGAAGATTTCCTCTTCTAAATCAAAATCTCGATCACGTGGTCCTCGGTGCCTGGGGCCACCTTCTTTACGTTCATCTTTTTCTTTCATGACTGCAGAAGATTCAACAACCGCTTCATCTTGATTGAGCACCAAATAACGAATGACTGCATCGTTAAAACGAAATGCATTCACTAATTCATTCAGGCTTTCTTGACCGCATTCTACATTCATTAAAATGTAATGGGCCTTGTGCAGTTTATTGATAGGATAAGCTAATTGTCTTCGCCCCCAATCTTCTAAGCGATGGACTATGCCCTCTTTCCCTTCGATAGCCGAACGGTATCGCTCTACCATCGCTGGAACTTGTTCGCTTTGATCTGGGTGCACCAGAAATACAATTTCGTAATGTCGCATTATTACCCCTTATGGATTAAGTTAGCTTCTCTACCAAAAGATGAAGCAAGGAGGTTCTCGTTATTTTAACCAGCAATTAACCGGTAAAAAGAGGGTTATTATATAGACTTTCCGGTCAAAAAAGCAACAACATCGAGAAAAACTCGGTGCCAGGCACCGTCAGGAGTTCCGTCCTCCCCGCGAAAACGCGAACCCAGGTTTTTTAAAGGCTTTTTTGGATCCCCGCTTTCGTGGGGACGACGAGATCAGCGCAGGACTAGTCAAATTCCAGATATTTTATGAGAAAACTCGGTGTCTGGCACCGGGAATTACGCCAGTGTTTGGCAACCTTTACCAGTTGACCATATCATTCCCTCCTGTTTACTATAGGACCCCTAACACCAGCACCCGGTGGAAATAATGATAAAATGAAAAGGAGGAGGCAAGAAATGAAGGCCTTATTTAAGCGCAAAACCCTAATGACTGCTTTAACCCTATTAGTCACTTCAGGGTGTGCCACGACTACCGCAGTGCCTTATGTCCCCCTCCAATACATTAAGCAACACGTCGCATCCCTGGGGGTAGAACCAACCCCTAAAATCATCGTGGTTGACACCAAAGATCAGACTTTAACCATCGTACACGATGATAATATTCAGAAAGTTTACAAAATATCGACCAGTAAGTATGGCCTAGGCCAAAGGGTCAACACCTACAAAACCCCCTTGGGCCTGCACCGCGTCAATGAAAAAATTGGTGAAGGTGTCCCCCATCAGGGCATTTTTCATCGCCGCGAATATGTGGGGGCAGCCTGGAAACCACTCCCCCGAGATCAACACCGAAAAGACTTCATCACGACCCGGATCCTACGCCTAGAAGGACTGCAGCCCGGCCTCAACAAAGGACGAGACAGCTGGGGCAGATTGGTGGACAGTGAAGAAAGGGCAATTTATATCCATGGTACAACCATGGAATGGAAGCTCGGGAATCCCAGCACCAAAGGCTGCGTGCACATGAGTGCCAAAGACGTCGTGCATTTATTCAATTCGGTGCCAACCGGTACACTCGTTTGGATCAACTAACATCACTGCAAGATGTCTTTTTAGGCTGAAGCCTAGAAAGGCAGCAACCTTCTTTGTTTGTGAGGGATGTCGCGACCAGGGACGGTAAGCAGCGTCAAGGACAGGATGTCCGTTCCCGAAAAAACAAAGGGGGTTGCTGCTGCTTGGGGGCCTTATGTTATTGACTGATTATTTTATTTATCGAATAACTTCTGTTGCCGGCACAACAAACCCTCGATTGCGACCATAGTGCTTGGCTTGATAAAGGCCAAAATCTGCACTGTCTTTGAGATCCCAAGGTTTTGTGAAATGATCGGCGTCGACCGTCGCAACCCCAAAACTCGCCGTAATATGATCGCTGCAACCCGAAGTTCGATGCGGGATTTTCAGATTATCAATGGCTTTGTTTAATTGTTCACCCATCTTAAACGCCTCTTCCCGTGGTGTATCGGGTAACAACACGGCAAACGTATCACCTATGGTTCTAGCCAGAAAACCACTGTTGGGAGGCAAAGCCATTTTTAAGGCTTCGGCCACTTTTTTAATCGCTTGATCGCCTAATTCCGCACCATAAGTTTGATTATAAGGTTGAAAAAAGTCCAAATTAAACAGCAATAAAGAAATAGGCGCATTGCGTTTTTTTGCAGAAAACCATTCACGCTCTAATGTCTCATCAAAACTATTGGAGTTACTAATACCCGTTAGAACATCTTGTGTCACCACGTTTTGTAAAGTGCGATTTACGACCACTAATTCGTGCGCGACTTTAAAGACTTCCTCTTTCAAATTAAAATGCCTGGCTGCTGATAACACTTTGGTTTTTAATTGTGTTTCACTGATGGGTTTTACCAAGACGTCGTCTGCGCCGGCTTCTACACACTGCAAAGTTTCTTCATTTGAAATGGATTGCGCCATCACAATTAAAGGGACCCAAAGAGCATGTCCGCCCGTTTGACGAATTTGCAAGACCAATTCTACACCTACTTGCCCTGATAAATTAAAATCAACCAACACTAAATCAGGGCATTTTTTTCGGCAAAGCTCTACTGCTTCTCGCACTGTCAACACTTCCTGAACGGCATGACCCCATTTTTGCAGCAATTCCACAATCCCGTGGCGGGACTCACCGTCTTGGTCTGCAACCATGATTCGCATCGGCGAACTCCTGTGTTATTTCTTAAGGCTATGTTTTATGGCTTCCTCCGCAAGCTTTGTCGCAGGCAGATACCCACCCACTAAAGCACCATCAGGAAAAAGAAGCGCTGGTGTACCATTCAATCCCAACTTTTCGCCCAAAACAAATTGCTCACCCACATTGTTTGAACAAACCTGTGTTTCAATTTCTTCGCCTTGCATAGCCTTAGACATGGCATCCGCACGGTCCTTAGAACACCAGATAGAAACCATTTTGTCATACGTCGGAGATCCAATCCCTTGTCTTGGAAACGCCATATAGCGTACCTCTATACCTAAGTCTACCAACTTAGAAACTTCGCTGTGCAATTTTCGGCAATAACCACAATCTGGATCCGTAAAGATGGTCACAACCCCTTTGATTTCTTTAGGCGCATAAATCACCATAGAGTCCGGATGGATAGGCTTTAACAATTCCAAACGATTCTTACGGCGTATTTCTTCCGTCACATTCCGGTTGTCTTTGTCTTTGAGCGCCAAATCGAAGACATCCCCATTGATCAAGTACCGACCATCGTTACTGGCATACAAAACAAGGGGGCCAGCCGTTAATTGATATAAGCCATGTACCGGACTTTTTTCGACTGAATCGATCTTGAGTTCTGGATAAGCTGTTTGCACGCCATCCTTAATCTTAGCGGAAACGGCATTTTCGCCCGAATGAGCTGCGCATTGACCAAATACCAAAAATAACAAAAAAACAATACTATAACGCTTCATAAATCCTTTTCCTTTATTAAGCAACCCCACCAAGCTCTTGCGACAAGAACTCCCAGTCTTAGTATAACCCATTTATGATTAACCTCGAGGATGATGCTTGGCGTGAACCGCTTTCAGCCGAGCATTGGCCACATGGGTATAAATTTGAGTCGTTGAAATGCTAGCATGACCCAATAACATTTGTACCACGCGAAGATCAGCCCCGTGATTCACCAAATGAGTCGCAAATGCATGCCTCAAAGTGTGAGGAGAAAGCGCCTTGGTAATCCCAAGTTGCTTTGCATAATATCTCACTCGATGCCAAAACCCTTGGCGAGTCATGGCGGCTCCTCGGTTTGTTAAAAACACGGCTTCACTCACCACTTGCTTTTTCGCCAAGGCTGGGCGCGCGAGGGCCAGATATCGTTGCAACCAGTCTGCCGCCTCATCTCCAAAGGGGATCACCCGTTCCCGCTCCCCTTTACCAAACACTCGGAGCACACCTTGTCTTAGATTGATTTGTTCCAACTGCAATCCAACCAATTCGCTCACGCGAAGACCACAGGCATACAACACCTCTAACAAGGCTTTATCTCTTAATCCCCCTGATTCCTGAATATTCGGAGCATTTAATAAAGCAGAAACCTCCGCTTCAGAAAGATCCTTAGGAATCGATCGTCCTAATCTAGGGCTGGCAAGGTTCAAAGTGGGATTATTTTCACACAATTTTTCTCGGCTGAGATAGCGATAGAAAGTTCTAAGACACGATAGTATCCGAGCATTCGTTCTCGGATGAGAACCGAGCCCAGACCGATGGGTTAAATAATCTACAATATCGTTCGGCTGGAGTGTGAAGACTGATTTTTCATTTTGTGTGGCCCACTGATTGAACTGTTTGAGATCCGTTCGATAAGCACTCAGAGTATTTCGACTCAAACCCTGTTCTAACCATAAGGAATCGATAAAGTTGTTAATCACCGTATCCATCGATTTATCCTTATTGCAATTCCTTAAGCCGCCTCCTTGCGATGGAATTCCACAGAGATCTCAACCATAAAAAATGAACTATGACTCGTTATCAGGACTGCCTTGTTCCAGTGATTTTTGTTGCAAACGCTCTTTGATCCGTGCCCCTTTACCCGTCAATCCGCGTAAATAATAAAGCTTGGCTTTACGCACATGTCCTCGACGTTTCACTTCAATGCCCTTCACTGCAGGACTGTGTGCTTGGAAAACTCGTTCTACCCCTTCGCCATGAGAAATTTTACGCACCGTAAATGATGAATTTAAACCTCGATTACGCTTAGCAATCACAACGCCTTCAAACGCTTGAACACGGGTACGGTTCCCTTCTTTAACTTCAACTTGAACCACTACAGTGTCACCCGCTCTAAAAGCCGGCAAATCTTGCTTCATTTGTTCTTGTTCAATTTGGTGAATAATTTTACTCATGTCCTACTCCTCGCCATTCTCTCGAATAAACTCTTGCAATAAAACCTGACTGTCGACGTCTAGGTTAAATTTTTCTAATAAATCTCTTCGCCTTAACCATGTGCGACCCAACTGCTGCTTTAAGCGCCATCGCGCAATCGCAGCATGATCACCCCCTAATAATACTGCCGGAACCTTTAACCCGGCGAACTCCTCTGGCCGAGTATAGTGCGGACAATCTAACAGTCCTGCCGCAAAAGAATCCAGTGCCGCTGAATCTTCATGCCCTAATACACCGGGGATCCAACGCGTCACGGCATCAATCACCACCATTGCCGCCAATTCACCCCCACTCAAAACATAGTCACCGATGGACCATTCTTCATCGATTTCCAGAGCTATCAATCGCTCGTCAATCCCTTCGTACCGTCCCGTCACCAGCAAAAGCCGCTCTTCGGTTTTCGCAATTTCACAAATGTCCGTTTGATCTAGCCTCTGCCCTTGCGGAGACAAATACACCGTTTTAACGAGCCCTCCTGCCGCGGCCCTGGCTGCCCGGATCGCCGATTGGAGCGGGGAAACTTGCATGACCATTCCAGGTCCCCCCCCCATAGGGTCGATCATCCACGGTCTGGTGCCGATCGAGCGTAAAATCCCTCGGATTCCAACACTGAAGTTGTAACAATCCCTGCTCAATCGCCTTTCGAGTCATCCCGCAATCGGTTATCGCTCGAAACATTTCCGGAAATAAGGTGACAATACCACACCACATGAATACTTAAAACTCCGGATCCCAAGAAACCTGCATAACACCTTGCACCAAATCGATCTCTAACACATATTCGCCTGGAAGGTAGGGAATTAAGTACTCTTTTGTCTCTCCTTTAACGATCAGTACATCGTTCGAACCCGTCTCAAATAAGCTATCTATCTTTCCTAAAGTGACGCCTTGCTCTGTTACAACCGTCAACCCAATGAGATCTGTCCAATAATATTCATCGTTGGCTAGCGCCGGAAATTCTATGCGCAGAACGCCAATTTCTGTATTCACTAAAACTGCACTGTCTTCGGGTGTCTGGCACCCCGCCAATAAGGCGACAATCCCCTTCCCTTGGACTCGTGCCTCAACATGAGGAACACTCTGCCATTGCCCAGCAGAGAAAAGATACCAAGTTTTAAAACTTAAAATATTATTAGGTGGCCGCGTAAAAGACTGGATATGCGCCCAACCTTTAATCCCATAAGGCGCGCCAACTCGCCCAACAACAACAATGGAACTGCTTAAGATGCTTTTTTGTCCCATTCTGCCACGAGTGCCACCATGCGTTGAGAAAGCTCTGCTCCCACACCAACCCAATAGTTTATGCGCTCTCGATTGAGGTTCAACCGCAACTCTTGACCGCTTGCAATGGGATTAAAATACCCCAGTCGTTCAATATAATTGCCGCCATCGCGCCGGTTACGCTTGTCTGTCGCAACAATATGGTAAAATGGACGTTTTTTAGCACCGCCCCGTGTTAATCGAATTACAACCATGTGCTGGATATTCCTCTTATTGAGTGTCTAAACATTATTAAGGAAGATATTTTACCTAAAGAACCGCAGAAAAGAAACAAAGTCTTCTGAATTTATCTAACTAAATCTCCTCTTGGACCTGGCCATTACCGCGGTTTTTAAAGTAATAATGATAAAAAATGCTTTCAATGTTTTGATAATAATCGGTTTTAACATACTGCATCCCACACTTTTCCAGGATGCGCAGAGAGGCAAAGTGGTGGCTGGGAGCAAATCCAGTCACCCGATCGACGGGAAGATTATCAGTACCCCATTCTAATAAAGCCATGGCGCATTCTGTGGCATATCCCTGCCCCCAATATTCTTTTAACAATAAATATCCAAGTTCTACTTCTCCGGATTTTAATTGGGCGTAGCCACATCGACCAATCCAAGTATCAGAATTTTTTTTCGATGGCAACAAACATACCAAAACCAATCGTCTGCCATTCTTGAATAAACCGTGTCAATTCACGTTGAACTTGTTCGACTGTTAAGGCGCCTTCAGGAAAAAAACTTCGTACCTCGGGATCTCTGTCTAAGCGACAGAGATCTTGAAAGTCATCCGCTTCGACGGGCCTTAAATACAGTCTTTTAGTCTCAATTCTTAGCTTGCTAATGTCCTTCATTTTTCTTAAATACACAACACTTATCAGAAAAATTAACTCTGACTCACCCGCTCAAAACGCGGGATTTCTCGGCCCTCGTGGCTAACCTTGTCTAAAAACATCTCTAGAGGACGAACCCAGAGTGCATTTAAACCAAATTCTTTAGAATCTGCCATCGCTTCGTACACAAC
>JABDFC010000005.1 GCA_013286785.1 Gammaproteobacteria bacterium | reverse complement strand
TAGCACGAGGCGAATTACATTGCGTGGGAGCCACCACCTTAGATGAATACCGACTTTATATAGAGAAAGATGCTGCTTTAGAACGAAGATTCCAAAAAGTTCTGGTAGATGAGCCAAGTGTTCCCGACACGATTGCCATTTTACGGGGGCTTAAAGAGCGCTATGAATTGCATCATGGAGTCGAAATCACGGATCCCGCGATAGTGGCCGCAGCGACATTGTCTCATCGATACATTAGCGATCGGCAACTGCCGGATAAAGCCATTGATTTAATTGATGAGGCAGCCAGTAGTATTCGCATGGAAATTGACTCGAAACCGGTGGAGATGGACAAATTAGAACGCCGTTTGATTCAATTTAAAATTGAACGTGAAGCCTTAAAGCAAGAGGCAGATGAGGGTTCCAAAAAACGCTTGAGCAAGATTAATGCAGATATTGAAGAGCTAGAGAAAGAATATCAAAAACTGGAAGAAATCTGGAAGAGGGAAAAAGCGGCATTAGAAGGGACCAAACGTTTAAAAGAAGATTTGGATAAAGCGAGATTAGAACTGAGTGCCGCCCATCGTGCGGGTAATTTTGCTCGCATGTCAGAATTGCAATATGGGCGTATTCCTGAGCTGGAAAAGCGTTTGGCAAATGCCTCTGCATTAGAAATGGAAACAGAGCTTTTTCGGAATAAAGTGACCGAAGAAGAAATTGCCGAAGTGGTTGCTCGGTGGACTGGGATCCCAGTGTCTAAAATGTTAGAAGGCGAGCGCGATAAACTGCTTAAAATGGAGGAAGCGCTGGGCACTCGTGTGGTTGGCCAAAGCGAAGCACTGAAAGCGGTTGCCAATGCGGTTAGACGAACTCGTGCTGGCTTAGCCGATCCCAATCGCCCCGTGGGCTCATTTTTGTTCTTAGGCCCGACGGGTGTTGGTAAAACAGAAGTCTGTCGTGCTTTAGCAGAATTCCTATTTGATACCCAGGACGCGATGGTTCGTGTCGATATGTCAGAATTTATGGAAAAACATTCCGTGGCTCGCCTGATTGGTGCGCCGCCCGGTTATGTGGGGTATGAAGAAGGCGGATATTTAACAGAGGCGGTTCGCCGAAAACCCTATAGTGTTATATTATTAGACGAAATTGAAAAAGCGCATTCGGATGTGTTCAATATTTTGTTGCAAGTCTTAGAGGATGGGCGTCTAACCGATGGTCATGGCCGTACGGTTGATTTTCGCAATACCGTGATTGTCATGACATCCAATCTTGGATCATCCTTAATTCAAGAATTAACCGGGACCGTTGAATATGCAGAAGTGAAGGTTGCCGTGATGGGGGTTGTCAATCAACACTTTAGACCGGAGTTTATTAATCGCATTGATGAAATTGTGATTTTCTCGCCCTTGGGCAAAGAGCATATAAGACAGATCACTGATATTCAGTTAGATCACCTGAAGGCTCGACTGAGAGCGCAGAATTTGGAGCTGACTGCAACCCCTGAAGCATTAGATATGCTTGCAGAAGTAGGTTATGATCCGGTGTATGGTGCGAGACCCCTTAAACGGGTCATTCGGCAGACCATTGAAAACGCGCTGGCTGAAAAAATATTGGGTGGAGAATTTAGTTCGGGTGATACGATACAATTGGTGGTCCAAAATGATAAGATTGGATTCAGTAAGCAATAAACCAGGAGTTTTAAAAAACGTGGCAGCAGAAGCACTGGATCGCCGATCCGTTTATGATCCCTGGTTTTTATTTGCACTGATCAGTCTTCTCGGGATGGGCCTTATCATGGTCACCTCTGCCTCTTTATCTTTTGCTGAAGGTATTGGCACTTCTTCGTGGTATTTTGCCTTACGCCATGCGGTTTACTTAGGTTCCGGTTTTCTCTTATGTCTTTTTGCTATGACAGTACCCTTAGCGGTTTGGAGGGCTTTGGGTATAACGGTGTTATTATCAACGATAGTATTGTTGGCTGTGTTATTAATCCCGGGCATCAGTCGCGAAGTCAATGGGAGTGTCCGCTGGTTATTCTTGGGTCCTATTTCCATTCAGGTGTCGGAATTGGCAAAATTAGCCGTGATTATCTACATGGCTGGTTATTTGGTTCGTAAAGAAAAGGAAGTCCAAACGGAAGCGATGGGTTTTTTAAAACCAATGGGCATCGTTGCACTTATTTCGGTATTATTGATTTTAGAACCAGATTTTGGTGCCACCGTGGTCGTTGTTTCTACGGTCATGGGAATGCTCTTTTTAGGGGGTGTGCCGCTCAGAAATTTTATTCTTCTTCTTTTAATGGCAATCCTTGCTTTGGGTGCATTATCGGTTGCTTCCCCCTATCGTCTTCAGCGATTAACGTCATTCCTAGATCCGTGGAGTGATCAATTTAATTCTGGTTATCAATTAACACAGTCGCTCATCGCTTTTGGTCGAGGAGGATGGTTTGGAACAGGATTAGGGAATAGCGTGCAAAAATTATTATATTTACCTGAACCGCATACCGATTTTATCTTCGCTGTTTTAGCAGAAGAATTGGGTTTAGTCGGGGCCTTATCGATATTATTTTTATTTGTGCTCTTAGTTTGGCGAATTTTTAGCTTAGGAAAACAAGCGATGCATGCAAATAACCCATTCGCCGGTTTTCTTGCCTATGGCATTGCTTTTTGGTTTGGGTTGCAAGCCATTATTAATATTGGTGTGAATGCCGGGATGTTACCCACTAAAGGCTTAACGCTTCCCTTTATGAGTTATGGGGGCAGTAGCCTGATGGCAGGATTATTAGCAGCTGGGATCCTCATGCGGATCCAATTTGAGTTGGCATCTAGACCAGAAAATTGCCGAAAATAAGGCGTTGTTGTTGAACGCCTCAAATTAACTCATTATCATCAAAAATCATCACTACTCACGCACTCAACAAAGCATCAGTATCAAGGGTCTTATTTTGGGGTTATCATTCCCTTTTGGGGCGTGACCAAAAATCGTTGTCATTCATCGAAGAGAGGAGGTTATAAGTGGTTCCTGTAGTGGATCTGAAAGAAGACTTGATCAGGGCTAAGCTTGCTCTAAAGCGTTTAGCTCAATCTGGAACACCTGAAATCCCGGCTCAAGCCAACCAGTCCCAGTATCAATTAATTGGGTATTCCGCATATCGAATGGTGTATGAAGGGATTTTAGAAAAGCTGACCCAAGCGATACTAAAAAATGATGACCGGGAATTTAAGCGCTATTTGGATCAAATTCATCATATAATCCCCTGTAATGAAGAAGAATTAGAGACTTTTGCGCGAGTGCTAAATCTTTCTATGATAAGAGTGGTTGATAACAGTACGGGTCGAGAAATGTGGCTGACAATCATTCAATTTTTATTGAAAACAATAGAAAAGTCTGCGATTGCAATGAATTCCGGGGCTTATGAAAAATCGATTGAACGGTATGCTCATCAACTAATGTTGAAAGTTTTAATTGACCGTGGGCGTTTTGGTGATTTAGCCAAGGAACTTGGAGTTTGGTGCTTGGAAGGTAAAAATACGATGGAATATCCATCGATGCCCAGTGTGGTGATGGATTTTTTGATGGAAAATACCCCAAATTGGTACCACGCAATGACTGGGGACAATCTGCGATCCAGTTGGCATTCATCATCCAGGGTAAAATGGGGTGGGAAATCATTAGGAATATAGAAGAGAAAAATTGAACTCTTTTCCAGATAGGGAGAGATTGTTACACTGGGATCCTCATTTGGCCTATGTAACTTGCCCAGGTAGTTTTTTAAGACCGAAGCCTAAATGGCAGCATCCCCCGCTTTGTTTTTGAGGGATGTCGCGACCAGGGACGGTAAGAAGCGTCAAGGACAGGATGTCCGTTCCCGAAAGAACAAAGGGGGATTGCTGACACATGAGGAACCTGGGCCGTTACTGGCCCATATTAAACTGTTAAAATAACCAGTTTTTAGTTTTTGGATTAGTTGTGAATAAACCACGCATTGTGATTATGGCTGGGGGTACAGGAGGACATGTTTTCCCAGCACTGGCTGTGGCTCGTTATCTCATCAATAACGGGTGGGAAGTCCATTGGTTGGGAACGAAAAGAGGAATGGAGTCTAGGCTGGTTCCTAACGCTGGGATCCCCATCCATTATGTCTCTGTTCAAGGATTAAGAAAAACAGGTCTATGGTCTTTGTTTCTAGCACCTATTCAATTGTTTTTGGCCTTGTGTCAATCTCTTAAAATTATTTTTTCCTTAAAACCAAAAGTTGTTGTTGGGATGGGAGGATTTGTTTCCGGCCCAGGGGGAGTTGCCGCGTGGTTGTTAAGACGACCCTTACTCATCCATGAGCAGAATTCAATTGCTGGAATGACCAATCGCTTGCTGGCAATGATTGCCGATAAAGTGTTAGAAGCTTTCCCAGAGTCTTTTCCCACGCAGGTTAAAACGATCTGTACGGGTAATCCCGTACGAGAAGAATTATTACAACTGCCTGCTCCAGCCATTCGGTTTCAGGGGCGAGAAGGGCCATTGCGGTTGCTGGTTCTAGGAGGCAGTCAAGGCGCTCGCGCTTTGAATGAACTGTGTCCTTTGGCGTTGTTAGGGATCCCTGCAGAAAAGCAACCCGTTGTGTGGCATCAAACAGGAATACAATCTGTCGAAAAAACGCGACAAGCGTATCAAAATTTGGGGCTCACCGCTAAAGTGGAGCCTTTTATTGAAGATATGGCTGCAGCGTATGCCTGGGCAGATTTAGTGCTGTGTCGCGCAGGTGCTTTAACCATTGCCGAATTAGCCGCAGTGGGTATTGGCAGTATTTTAGTACCCTATCCTTTCGCGGTGGATGATCATCAAACACACAATGGACATTTTTTAGAAAGAGTCGGTTCAGCGACCGTCATTCAGCAAAAAGTGTTAAGTGCACAAACATTAGCGGAGATGTTATTAGAGTTTTCAGCAGATCAAAGTCGATTATTACAGATGGCAGAAGCGGCATATTCATTAGCAAAGCGTGATGCCTTAGTCCAAGTTGCCAATTATTGTGAGGAGATAGGCAGTCATGCAAACAAAAAAACATGAATTGAGTATGCGACGGATCCGACGCATCCATTTAGTCGGGATAGGGGGTGTCGGGATGGGTGGCATCGCAGAAGTTTTGTTAAGTTTAGGCTATGAGGTCAGTGGCTCCGATCCTGCGAACAGTGCCATGGTAAAACATTTAAAGTCCATTGGTATTACTGTTGCAAACACGCACCAAGCTGAAAATGTGGAACATTGTGATGTGTTGGTGGTTTCAAGTGCGGTTCCAAATGAAAACGTAGAATTACAAAGAGCCAGAGAAAGACGGATCCCCATTGTGCAACGAGCAACCATGTTGGCAGAATTAATGCGATTTAAACAAGGGATTGCTATTGCGGGAACCCATGGTAAAACGACTACAACAAGTTTAGTGGCCAGTATTCTTGCCGAAGGTGGTCTGGATCCTACATTTGTGATCGGGGGAAGATTGAATCATATTGGTACCAATGCACAGTTGGGTTCAGGGCGTTATTTTGTGGCCGAAGCCGATGAAAGCGATGCCTCGTTTTTACATTTAATGCCAATGATTTCAGTGGTTACCAATATTGATAGAGATCACTTAGAAACTTACCAGAATGATTTCTCAGTATTAAAAAGTACCTATTTGCAGTTTTTACATCAATTACCCTTTTATGGTTTAGCGGTTGTTTGCATCGATGATCCGGAAGTTAAATCGATTCTGCCGGAGATTGCGAGACCCACCATCACCTATGGTTTTTCTGAAGAAGCAGATGTCAGGGCCCATGGGTTTACGCAACGTGTTACTCAGTCTCATTTTGAAGTGTTAAGAAAAAATAGAGCTCCTTTGGCCATTACTTTGAATTTACCGGGCAGGCATAATGTCTTAAATGCTCTGGCGGCGATTGTTGTTGCAACAGAAGAAGGGATCAGCGATGACGTGATTCAGCGAGCACTGTTGAATTTTCAAGGCGTTGGGCGTCGCTTCCAGCTCTTAGGGGAATTACAGCATCGAAACAGACGAATTTTGATGATTGATGATTATGGGCATCATCCGCGGGAGATAGAGGTTGTTGTCGAAGCCATTCGTGCGGCTTGGCCAGATCGCCGTTTGGTGATGGTTTATCAACCCCATCGCTATACGCGGACCAAAGCCTTATTTGAAGATTTTGTTTCAGTATTATCAACCGTCGATCATTTGCTGCTATTAGAAGTGTATTCGGCTGGGGAACCTCCGATTGCTGGAGCAGATGGTCGAACATTGGCTTTTAGCATTCGCAATCGCGGCAAGTTGGATCCCATTTTCGTGGCGGAAAAAATGACTCTGTCTGAGATATTAGTGGATGTTTTACAGGATGACGATGTTTTGCTCATGCAAGGTGCTGGGGATATCGGAGCGTTAGCCGTTGAATTAGCCAAAGTAGGATTACCCGAAAAGAATGTTGAGAATCAAGAGCCTAATCTCGTCTCTCTTATCCGTGACAGGAGAGAAAGTTAAGTGCGAGGTGTTTTAAAGCGCAATGAACCATTGGCGCCGTACACCTCTTGGCATATTGGTGGTCCTGCTGATCTCTATTATCGTCCCAGGGACCTCGAAGATCTGGTGGAATTTTTGGGGACGCTCCCGAGTGACATTCCGCTGATCTGGCTTGGTTTAGGCAGTAACGTTTTGGTGAGCGATGCCGGTATAAGAGGAGTTGTGATTCACCTGTTAACTTCAGTGGACAATGCCTTATCTTCGACCGCTCTGCCTATTCAAATGATACCTAAGGAAGTGTTTCAATCCACCGGTGATATTGTGCGAGCAGAAGCCGGAGTGACTGCAGCGAAATTGGCAAAATTTTGTATCAAGCACGGTTTGACGGGAGCAGAGTTTTTTGCGGGTATTCCCGGAACAGTAGGCGGAGCATTGGCTATGAATGCGGGTGCTTGGGGGGGGGAGACTTGGCGACAGGTGGTAAAAGTCGAGGTCATTAATCGCCGTGGGGAGCGGTCTTTTCGTGATCCTGAAGACTATCATATTGGGTATCGATCGGTCGTTGGACTAAAGGCTGCAGAAGAATGGTTTGTTGCTGGATATTTTCAATTCCAAGCCGGTGACAGTGAAGGTTCAAATCAAAAGATAAAAGCACTCTTAAAACAAAGAAATGAACGGCAGCCCATTGGAGTATTCAGTTGTGGTTCAGTTTTTAAAAATCCAGACAATCATTATGCCGGTCAATTAATTGAAGAGTTGAATTTAAAAGGGTATGCCATTGGAGATGCGGAAATTTCATCCAAGCATGCCAACTTTATTGTCAATCGAGGCCAAGCACGAGCCAATGATGTCTGGCAATTGATCCGCCACATTCAAACCCTTGTCTTGGCAAAACATCAAATCGAGTTGCACACCGAGGTAAAATTTTTAGGAGAGTTTCCCTAGCCTTGGTATTAAATCTGCTAACTTATTTTATGTTTTGCGGGCGCCATGCTCTATAATAATGACGGGTGTGCATGCTGAGAGGAATCAAGTACAATACCCACTTTCGTGCTGAGCGAGTTGTTAGGAAAGCCATATAACAGATGTCTAGGTGGATACGAATTATTTCCTGGTTCTTGCCGCTTGGAATCACCGTAGCAGGTTTAGGGTGCCTGATAGTGTGGTCAAAACAACCGGATCGTTTTCCTTTGCGGACCATAGATGTGACTGCAGAGTTGAAGGCCATGAAGGAACAGGATATAAAGGCTACGGTTTTACCTTTTTTGCCTAAAGGATTTTTTTGGGTGGATGTGGATTCGGTGCAACAGAGCTTAACTCGTCTCCCTTGGATCCAGTCGGCAGAGATTCGGCGGGTTTGGCCAGATCGTCTTGAGATTTCAGTGCAAGAAAAAACGGCACAGGCAAGATGGGGTGAAGAAGGGGTTCTGAGTACGGAGGGCGTGGTTTTTTATCCGGATGTTACGACGTTGCCCGAGAAATTGCCCCGATTTTATGGCCCAAGCGATCGAGCAAAAGAAGTTTTACACCAGTATCTGAATTTACTGGAGCTGTTGAGTCCTATTGGGTTAACTGTCCAAAGTTTAGCCTTATCAGCTGAAGGATCGTGGAGATTAGTGCTAGATAATGGGGTTGCCATTATACTGGGCAAGACAGGATTAAGTGAACGGATGGGAAGGTTTGTACTGGCTTATCAAGGCAGTTTACAAGCACAAATCCAACGGATTGCTTATATTGATCTTAGGTATACCAATGGTTTTGCCATTGGTTGGAAAAAGAGCGTTCAATAACGAACGGAGGTAATTTCAACAGTGCCCAAGAAGCCAGAACAAAAAGTGATTGTGGGTCTCGACATTGGTACCTCTAAAGTAGTTGCCATTGTGAGTGAAATTGGCCCGGAAGGGAATTTAGATATTATTGGTGTGGGTACCCATATTTCTCGTGGTATTAAAAAAGGTGTCGTGGTCAATATTGATGCGACGGTGCAATCTGTTCAGCGTGCTGTAGAAGAAGCCGAATATATGGCCGGTTGTCAAATTCACTCTGTTTATACGGGAATTGCCGGAAGCCATATTCGGAGTTTTAATTCTCATGGCATCGTTGCCATTCGGGATCATGTGGTGACTGCAGCGGATGTAGAACGAGTCATTGAAGCTGCAAAGGCCGTTTTAATTCCCGCTGATCAAAAAGTACTTCACATTTTACCGCAAGAATTTGTTGTCGACAGCCAAGCAGGGATTCATGAGCCAGTGGGGATGTCGGGTGTGCGCTTAGAAGCCAATGTCCACATGGTGACAGGTTCGGTGAGTGCTGCACAAAACATCGTGACGGTGATCCGAAAATGCGGTTTGGAAGTGGAAGACATCGTTTTGGAACAATTGGCTTCGAGTGAAGCTGTATTAACCGAAGACGAAAAGCAACTTGGGGTTTGTTTAGTCGATATTGGGGGCGGGACTACCGATATTGCGGTTTTTATTGATGGGGCTATTTATCATACAGCGGTCATTCCTGTCGCGGGCGATCAAGTCACCGCCGATATTGCGGTTGCTTTACGAACACCGACGCAAAGTGCAGAGGCTCTTAAAATACAATACGGATGCGCGTTATCGGCACACACGGATCCGACAGAGATGGTTGATATTCCAACGGTAGGCGACAGAGCACATAAGAATGTGTCCCGCTTAACTTTGGCAGAAGTGATAGAGCCGCGTTTTGAAGAATTGTTTTCACTGGTACAAGCAGAGCTTCGCCGTCATCAATTAGAAGAGTTGTTAGGATCGGGCGTCGTGTTAACGGGTGGCAGCGCTAAGATGGCAGGGGTGGTTGAATTGGCTGAAGAAGTATTTCATTTACCCGTCAGATTAGGCGTTCCACGAAATATTTCGGGAGTCGTAGACGTTGTCAGAAATCCCATTTATTCAACAGGAGTTGGATTGGTACAGTATGGGTACCATAACCGAGAGCACCGTCGATCCGAATTTAATCCTGGCCAAGGTTTCAAAAGCATGGTTGGGCGTGTGAAACAATGGTTTCAAGGTAATTTTTAAGTATTAATAGGAGCACCTCATATGTTTGAGCTGACAGATAATTTTCCAGAAAATGCAGTGATTAAAGTCATTGGAGTTGGCGGTGGCGGAGGCAATGCCATCAAACATATGTTAAGCGCGAATATCAAAGGGGTTGAATTTATTCGAGCGAATACCGACAGACAAGCGTTGGAAGATGATTTGGCGGGGATTGTCCTGCAATTGGGAACTTCCATTACGAAAGGTTTGGGTGCGGGCGCTAACCCAGAGGTTGGCCGCCAAAGTGCTATTGAAGATAGAGATAGAATTTATGAAGTCCTCGAAGGGGCTGATTTAGTTTTTATTACCGCTGGCATGGGGGGTGGTACGGGAACAGGTGCTGCGCCGATCGTTGCAGAAGTTGCCAAAGAATTGGGCGCACTCACTGTAGCAGTTGTGACGAAGCCCTTTCCTTTTGAAGGTAAAAAACGCATGGAACATGCTGAGAAAGGAATCCATCAGTTAAGTCAGGTGGTTGATTCATTAATCACCATACCCAATCAAAAATTATTGAGTGTTTTGGGTAAGGGTGTTACCCTCCTGGATGCCTTTAAGGCGGCCAATAATGTTTTATTGGGGGCAGTTCAAGGAATTTCGGAACTGATTACAAAACCAGGTCTTATAAATGTGGATTTTGCCGATGTTCGTACTGTTATGTCTGAAATGGGTGTTGCGATGATGGGAACGGGTATCGCGACCGGAGAAAATAGAGCTCGGTTGGCGGCAGAAGCAGCCATCTCCAGCCCCTTACTCGATGATATTAGTTTGTCGGGGGCACGCGGGGTATTGGTGAATATCACGGCAGGTCAGGATATGTCTATTGCTGAATTTGAGGAAGTTGGGGATGCGATCAAAGGATTTACCTCTGAGGATGCGACCGTCATTGTTGGTACCGTCATTGATCCTACTTTAACAGATGAATTACGAGTTACTTTAGTTGCCACCGGTTTGGGTAAAGGGAGCTCTACGGTTCCCATGGGTGTTAGTGGTCAGCGAGCCGGAGCGTCGATGATGCAAATGGCCTCTACAGATTCCAGTAAGCAAATGGATAGAACGGTTGGGCAACGTCGTCCAGTCGCTACTCATCAGTCTGGTACTAATAAAAGAGCAGTCGAGCCGGTAGAACCTGGCATGGACTACCCATTCTTAGATATCCCTGCTTTCTTACGTCGTCGTGCGCCAATTGAGGGAGCAGAGTGTGATTAGACAAAGAACCTTAAAAAATACCATCCGTGCCATGGGGGTTGGTCTCCACACGGGAGAAAAGGTATTTTTGACGTTAAAATCTGCGGCGGTAGATACCGGTATCGTGTTCAGACGGGTGGATTTAGATCCCATTGTCGAAATCCCGGCACGGACGGATTTTGTGGGCGATACAACGCTTTCTACCACCCTGGTGAAAAATGGGGCGAGAGTTTCAACGGTGGAACATTTGCTTTCGGCCATGGCGGGTTTGGGTATTGATAATGCGATAGTGGAAGTGAGTGCGCCAGAAGTGCCCATCATGGACGGCAGTGCGGGTCCTTTTGTATTTTTATTACAATCTGCAGGCATTTTAGAGCAGGAAGCCGCAAAACGATTTCTGCGCATCAAACGAAAGGTCACGGTTTCTGATGGAGATAAATGGGCCAGTCTGGAACCCTTTGAAGGATATAAAGTCTCGTTTACTTTGGATTATGATCATCCCGTCTTAAAAAATAATATTCAAGAAGCGGTATTGGATTTTTCGACAACATCTTATGTGAAAGAAGTCAGCCGAGCGCGAACGTTTGGTTTCTTATCAGAATATGAGTGGTTGAAAGCAAATAATTTAGCATTAGGCGGTAGTTTGAATAATGCTATTGTCTTAGATGATTTTCGAGTGATCAATGAAGATGGCTTGCGTTACGAAGATGAATTAGTCAAACACAAAATTTTGGATGTGGTGGGAGACATGTATTTGTTGGGAACGGGGCTTATTGGCGCGTTTTCAGGTTTTAAATCAGGTCATACTTTAAACAATCGGTTATTACAGGCCTTATTAGCTAAAAAATCGGCTTGGGAAATTGTCACTTTTGAAGACACGGAAACATCCCCCATTACCTATTTATATCCCGCAACTGCTGTATAATTTAAGGGTGAGGACTTGTAGAATTTCCTTTTATTGAGAGAAAGGAAATTCGGTATGTGTTTTTACGAATTGTCGGTTTGACAGCCGTAGTAGAGCGTGTTGCAGTGGCATAAAGGGAATGGTGGTGGCCGTGGATTTCAGGATTTCCGCGTTGTGGGCGGATAAGCTGGGCCTAATCGGGTTTGGGATGGGTGGAGTCACGGTAGTCATGAGCTTGGGCCGAACCTGGATTTTGATCGATCTTAAACCACACCAATCTGGTTCTGTCCTTAATGTCGTCAGTAAGTCTGAAGCGGCAAAACGGAGCTTATGTCCAACAGCTTGGGAAGGGGTGGTTAAGATCAGGATATTATCGCGGTAATTGGCAATTCGGCACTGGTTTGCCAATTCGGGATCAAGCTTTTGTTGAACAGCGCGATTTAATTTTGATAACTGATTAACTTTTTTAACAATCTCGCATAAAAGTGGAGAGTGTGTAAAAATTTCGTTAACAGAGAACTTTTCATGTTCAATCATGAAATTCATTTTAAATGAAAATAGGCATCGAAGACTATGTTTATTACAAATTTAGTAAAAAAGACCTTTGGCAGCCGAAATGAACGGTTGTTAAAGAAGTTCCGAAAGACGGTTGAGCGGATCAACGAGCTTGAACCCAGTATGATGGCTCTCTCGGATGATGCTTTAGCGGGCAAAACGCTCGAATTCAAGAACCGGTTGAAGTCAGGAAGCACTTTGGAACAACTCTTACCTGAGGCTTTTGCCGTCGTTCGGGAGGCTTCTAAAAGAACACTCCGTATGCGGCACTTTGATGTTCAGATGGTTGGGGGCATGGTCTTACATTTTGGAAAGATTGCGGAAATGCGCACTGGGGAAGGAAAAACATTGGTTGCGTCTTTGCCCTTGTACTTGAATGCGCTCACGGAAAAAGGAACTCATTTAGTCACGGTGAATGATTACTTGGCCAGACGGGATGCTGAATGGAATAAACCCATTTATGAATTTTTAGGCTTAACGGTTGGTGTCATCGTGCATGGCCTCAGTCGAGAAGAAAGACAAGTGGCTTATGCAGCCGATATTACTTATGGGACCAATAATGAATTTGGTTTTGATTATCTGCGAGATAATATGGTTTTTTCCGCAGAAGAAAGAGTGCAACGAGGGTTGCATTATGCGGTCGTGGACGAGGTCGATTCCATTTTAATTGATGAAGCAAGAACCCCACTCATTATTTCTGGTGCCGATCAAGACAGTTCAGAACTGTATGTCAGAATAAATCAAATCATCCCAAAGCTTACGCGGCAAGAAGAAAAAGATGGGCCAGGTGACTACAGCGTCGATGAAAAAAATCGTCAGGCCTTCTTAACAGAACAGGGTCATGATTATATTGAAAAGCTTTTAGTGAGAGAAGGATTGTTAAAACCGGGCGAAAGTTTGTACGATGCTGCCAATATTGCTTTAATGCATCATATTTATGCAGGGTTAAAAGCACATGCATTATTTAAAAAGGATGTTGATTATATCGTTCGCGACAATCAAGTGATCATTGTAGATGAACACACTGGGCGAATTATGCCAGGAAGACGCTGGTCGGATGGCATCCATCAAGCGGTTGAAGCCAAAGAAAATGTAGCCATCGAAAGTGAAAATCAAACTTTAGCCTCAATTACTTTCCAAAATTATTTTAGGTTATATGAGAAGCTGGCGGGGATGACGGGAACAGCCGATACCGAGGCTTATGAGTTTCAACAAATCTATGGTTTAGAAGTGGCAGTGATCCCAACGAATCGACCAAATCAGCGTAAAGATTTGGGAGATTTAATTTATGCGACCCAAAAAGAAAAATTTAATGCCATTATCGAAGATGTTCAGTCGTGTGCCAGTCGAAAGCAGCCAGTACTCGTTGGAACGATTTCCATTGAAACGTCTGAATATTTATCTGAACTTCTGAAACGAAAAGGCATTACCCATGAAGTGTTAAATGCTAAACAGCATGAACGTGAAGCGCAAATTGTTGCTGAGGCAGGTCGTCCTGGCTCAGTCACGATTGCCACCAATATGGCAGGTCGTGGGACCGATATTGTATTGGGGGGTAAACTTGCCCTAGAGGCCAGCGAAGAGGAAAAAACGGCTTGGCAAGAGCGTCATCAAATGGCGATTCAAGCGGGTGGTTTACATATCATTGGAACTGAACGCCACGAATCTCGGAGAATTGATAATCAATTACGTGGACGATCGGGTCGTCAAGGAGATCCTGGTTCGACACGCTTTTATTTGTCGCTGAAAGATAATTTAATGCGAATATTTATTTCAGATAATATTTCAGGCCTACTCAATAAATTGGGTTTGAAGGATGGTGAATCCTTAACGCATCCGTGGGTGAGTCGCGCAGTTGAGAATGCACAACGCAAAGTGGAAGGGCATAATTTCGATATCCGTAAGCAATTGTTGGATTTCGATAATGTGGCGAATGATCAGCGGAAAGTGATTTATCAACAACGCAAAGAATTATTAGAATCTAAGGATATTCAAGAAATTATCGAAGCAATACGAGACGATGTGGTTCGAATATTGGTTGATCAATATATCCCTGCAGAGAGTTTTGAGGAGCAGTGGGATATCAATGGCTTAGAATTGACATTAGAACAAGATTTTGGTGTTAAATTAACGATCGCCAAATGGTTAGAATCAGAAAAAGACCTCTCAGAAGAAGCGATTAAAGAGAGAATTCTGAAAGAGATTGCAGAGGTTCATGCCGCAAAAGAGGCGCAAATCGGCCAAAATGCCATGCGGCATTTAGAAAAAAGCATTATGCTAAGTGTCTTAGATACTCAGTGGCGCGAGCATTTAGCTGCAATGGATTATATGCGACAGAGTATTCACTTGCGAGGATATGCTCAAAAAGATCCCAAACAAGAATACAAAAGAGAAGCATTCACCCTTTTTACGGATATGTTAGAAAACACGAAACGTGAAACTATTCGGATCATTACTCAGGTTCAATTTAGAACAGAGTCTGATATCGAAGCCATTGATCAACAACGTCGTGAACAAGATCAAAATTTACAATTTACCCATGCCGAAGCGCCGCCAGTACTCTCTCAACCGCAGAACGATGAAAATGCTGTAGAAGAATCTGCTGAAAATCGGCCTTTGCCTTTTACTCGGCAAGAACCCAAAATTGGCCGTAATGATATTTGCCCGTGTGGTTCGGGTCGTAAATTTAAGCAATGCCATGGCAAATTGTCGTAAAGTTTGAATGAACAAAGAGCCAAACGTATTACCTTGTTTTCACGCTGCCGTGGGGATAGTGATTGATAAGTCCAATCGTATTTTAATTTCTAAAAGGCCGGCTCATAAAATTAAGGGAGGGTTTTGGGAATTTCCGGGTGGCAAAGTAGAGAGCGACGAAACACCTAAAGAGGCTTTAGTACGAGAATTAAAAGAAGAAGTGGGGTTAACTGTACTGCAAGCGGAGCCTTTTATGCAGCTATACCATGAATACAGTGAGCACAGTGTCCGATTAGATGTCTTTGTCATTACAGATTTTTTAGGAGAACCTCAATCCATCGAGGGGCAGGAAATCCAGTGGATTACCAGAGAGCAATTCCCTCAATTCCAATTTTTAGAAGCAAATGAGCGGATGATCCAGAAGTTAGTATCACACTATCAATGGCCATAGCTGGCGCTCACTGGGCAAAATCATTATCTAAAAGCTATAGAACGTGAGATTGTCTTATATCCCAAAGTGTAGATTCACCTCTTTGAAAGCCTGGTTGTTTTAGGAGTTAACCGGTATTTAGATTTGTAATAGCACGGAGTTTGAACTTTCATCTTTGTTTAAAGTCTATTGATTATATTGATTTTAAGGAAAGGTGAGGGTAACCATGGGTAGTGAAAAACAAACATCCACTCTTGGCGTAAATGCGGGCAGTCCATTTAAGGCTAATAACGATATTAAAAAAGCGCTTGCGTCAGATCCTACCTTAAAAGAGAAAAAAACTGAATTAACTCAAGTTCAAGCTGAACTCAAAACAGTACGACAGGAAAAAACCTTATTGCAAGGTGAAGTCGAATCATTGGATGGCCAAAAGAAAAATCAAGACGCAGAAATTGCAAAACTTAAATCTCAGTCACAAGACAATAGAGAAAAAATCACAAAAACTTTAAGTGAAATTGAGGCAATGGTTGGAATTTTGCAGCAAGCCAGTGTTCCTTCAAGCCCATTGCCGATCGGCTCTTTGGCAGGAACAACTGAAAACCTAGGTGTGCCACCTGCTCCACCGCTTCCTCCCGATATGGGTATGGGGGCACCACCGCCACCGCCCCCAGCACCACCTCCACCTGCCCCACCATTAGCGACGGCAGCTCCGGTAAAGCCGGTTACTAAGGTAGGAAAGAAAGAAGCTCCTAAACCCGTTGCTGGAAAAGCCGCGTTAGACTTAGGAGCGATGAGTGGTATTCAATTAAAAAAAGCTGTTTCCGATGCGGATAAAGAAAATACTCCTACAGCAGTGCCATTAACTGTTGAAGAAACCCTGAGCCAGGAAATTGCTTCTACCCAAAAGAAGATTGATCAAGAACGAAAAAATTTAGACAGTGATCGCAGTATCTTAATGAAATTAAAAGAAAGATGGGATACCTTAAGGCAGGAGATCCATGATAATGACTCAACATTGGATTCATTAAGAGGATTGATTGCGAAACAAGAGGATTTATTAAAACTATTGCGGGAGAGAAAAGAAGCAGTTCAAGCTGAAGTGGATGAGTTTGAGCAAAAGAAAATGGAGAAAGCAGCAGCGCTTGCAGTGAACGAGGTGGGAACAGAAGAGATGCCAGCTGTTTCAGCCGATGGACCTCCAGCGCCACCGCCACCACCACCTCCTCCTCCAGGTGTTCCACCGGCACCCCCACTTCCTCTGATGAACGGCGTTGCAGCACCGGTTGCCTCTCGCAGGACGCCGGCAAAACCGGCTGACGAGGTAGAAGCCGTCCAGAAAAAAGTTGCTGACAAACCCGCTTTAGATACAGAAGGTATTCTAAAGGCGACAGAAGAAAGGGCAAGAAAACGATTGGAACAAGAAGTAGAAAGTATCTTGTGGGACGATAAGTCGCCTTATCAGCAAGAGCTGGTTGAAGTTTTAACCAAAGCAGAATTAAGTATCCCTGCCGCAAAACAATCTGGTTATTTGGCAAGTATCCCAGAGGATGCCAAAGGTAAAGTGTTAAAAACCTATCAAAGGTTGGTAAAGTTAGCAGAGAGTAAAGAAGAAGCCGAGAGGTTAAAAGCCGTAAAAGCAAAAGAAGCTTTAGACGCTGCTAAAGTAGAACGGGAAAAATCTGCAAAATCTGAAAAAGTACGTAGCCTGATTGGTGTCCTTGGCGGAGAACAAGCCGTGGTGGATCACGCACTTCCCGCTCCAGTTAAAAGAGATGTAGACAGTTTTGCTCGAGAAGAAAAAACCATTAGAGAAAAACTAGGTCTTTTGACAAAAGAAAAAGCAGCAGAATTGAGAGAGTCAGCGCTGGCTAATCTAGAGACAGTAAGCCCCGATAACAGCGCGAAAAAAGCCGCTGCAACAGACGATACTGCTCAGCGTCCAGAGGAGGTCGTAAGTGACATTAGGGTAGATGAACCGGTCATAGATAAAGTAAGACCAGTATCCGTTAAAGTTGATCAACCAGTTTTGAAAGAAGAAGCGCCTGCACCTGTGGAACATGTCATTCCAGGTGAGATACATCATTTATCACAAAGATTGTCTCAACAGACAGTGGCATTGGCTGAATTGGAAAAATCGAAACCTCGACCAGTCTCCGAGCATCGAAAATCATTAACATTCAATGCAGGCCATTCGGAATCGAAACCAGTTGTTCCTGAGCCAGCCAAATTAACGGCTGGGCAACGAACAGCTTTAGAGGATTTGTCCAAATATTTGCAGGATAAGTATATCCCCGAACGAAGATCGAAGATGAATAAACTGCGTAAAATCTTTGGGGGGGTAGATAGGGAGAAAAAAGTATTGACTGCTGATAATCTGATTAAGGATATTAAAGCACAGCTGACCAACGAGCAGCCGGATGAGATTAATCGAGTTTTAAAGTCTGCATTATTTATGGATTTTCACCAAAACGGAGAGTCGATTTATGGTGCAAAGCAGGGTAATTTATCGACCAATATTTTAAAGGCTTTGGATCAGTTAGAGCCCGGATTTAGCAACTCAGACGACAATCCGTGGAAGAACGTAAAGAAGGCGGGACCCGTAACGCCTACATAGTTGTAGGTGTGCAGTTTAATGTGGGTTCTGTTTTTCACTGAGCTATTTTTATTAACAACCAGTTTTCTTTTTTGTCGACTAAAAGAATAGGCGGCTGTTCAATACTCCATCAGTTGATTGGGGGTACTGTGTGGCTCGGGATTGCCCTAAGATGAGAAATAATCGTTTCAAAGAAGTGATTTGACCAAATCTCGATACTGGTTTTATCCATTATGAAGGGTAAAACGTCTTTCTTGGCGGCCTCAATATCCAAACTCTGGAGCTTGTTATAGAGTAATTCTTGGCTGACTAAACAATCTAAGTCCTTTTCATTTGTCCAATCTCCACTTTGAACCAACCTTGTTTTTAGGTGAATAAGATCCACAGCAACGTTGTGGCTGATATACCAAACGAAGTCATACCAATCTCGACCTTTAGTTCTGGATCCCCAATTTCGACAGAGTATGGCATGTATTTTTGTTGCAAATAGAGAGGACTTTTGATAGGTGTTTACATAAAATGGAATAGGATTTAATACAACTTTCTGTTCTGTTTCAAAATTGAGAGGTGGATTAGTATCAACTTCCATTTTTATACTAATCTTTTGATCTTTGTGGATAACTGATAGAAATTCTTTAGGTATCGAGACAGTAATAAGTTGTTCTTTTGCTCCAAGTTTGATGAGAGTTGTTTTAATGTTAGATTCTGCTCTTTTCTCTTTCATGTGTATCGTTGCCGAAAAACCAAAGCTTTCTAATTCTGTTCTAATGGCCTCGTTATATTTATCTAAGTTAAAATGCGGATCAGGTTTTAATAAAGAAAAATCCATATCCTCAGAATATCGATTGAGCCCATATAAAATTCTTAAAGCAGTTCCGCCATAAAAAGCCGCCTTCTCAAAAAATTTAGCACGCCAAAGAGCAAGCAGGGCTATTTTTTGGATGATTTCTTTTAGGGCATTTACATAATCCGTGAGTGATTGACATGAATAATGAGTCATCATATTTTCAACGACGGTTTGCATGATGCTCTCCATAAAGATAATCTGATAGAAGATATAGATTGGAATGATTATATTCTTTTGTTATTTTTTCAATCAGTTTTTTATCGAATTTTGGGAGATGCTCATGTTCAAGGCGCATATCTTCCAGCAAGAATTTCTCGAGGTTATTTTTATTTCTAAATAAGGGACATTTTAAGACTAGGGTATCGCATAAAGCCTTTTCCTGGGTGGCAAACAGCACAAAATGATTGTTTGGGAATTCCAGTTGGGTAATGCCAAGGGCATATCTTTTTGGATGAAGGTGATCATAAGAAAACCTTCCCAGAGGAGTCGTGAACTCTTTGTGACGTCTGGGAGTAATACTGCTGATCTCTTCTACTCGTTCTGGTATGAGGCCATAGAACCCTAAAGCATATTCCAATGAAATAGCCGATGGGCCATAAATTAAGTTAGCCAAGGACTCTTTGCAGTAGGGGATCCTTTTTGCTTTAGGCCCAAAAACGTATAGCCCCTTTTTAATTCTAATTAAATCTTTTGATTTTAAGAGGGATTGGATTTTATTTCTGGGCTGAGCATATTCTTTAAGCACACTTTTTAAGAAAACGTAATCGATTTCTTCAAAGGGGGCTTTTGAGCGAATTTCTTGTATATGCATAGTACGCATCAATTTAACCAGTATGTGTAATAATAATACACTTACTGGTTAAATTCAAGCAAGATTGGGGGGTACGATCGCCCCACCAATCAATGACATAGAAATCCAACTGACATTCGTGATATACTGGTCAAAAGCAAATATAGTTGTTAAACGAGGTATAGATGAAGAAGAATATTATTATTGCACTGATTTTATGTTTTTTTTGTACAAATAACAATATAAATGATTGTTTCCATTTAAACTTACCACAAAAAAGTAAGGTCAAACTCGCGGTACGTATTAAATCCCATAAATCGTTGGATATTGAATCGGAAGATGTTGAATCTTCTATTGAAGAAGGCCAACCAAACAAAAACAATAAAAAACCTCAATAAAAAATTACTGTTTGGTAAATTCGTCAATCAGAGAGGGCAGTGTATCAATCACTTGTTGCACATGTTCTGCTTGATAAATAATGGCGGGAAGTAAGCGAATGACACTTTCGTTTGTCACATTAAAAATTAATCCTTTTTTGAGTGCCTTCAATAAAATTTCTCGGCAGGGGCGGTCTAATTCAATGCCAATCATTAAGCCTTTTCCGCGGATATCTTTCACGTGGGGGTGGTTTTTAAGTTTGGCTTGCAGGCCTTGCAATAAAGCTTGGCCTTGAATTTTCGCGTTTTCCCAAAGTTTGTGTTTCTCTATTTCCGTCAGTGTTGCTACGGCGGCTGCCGTGGCCAAGGGGTTACCACCAAAGGTACTGCCATGATTGCCGGGCTTAAATAAATCTGCCACAGATTCCGTTGCGATACAGGCACCAATGGGAACACCATTGCCAAGGCTTTTTGCTAAGGTGACAATATCCGGTAAAATCCCTGCTGCTTGATAGCTAAACAAAGTGCCGGTTCTACCCAAGCCGGATTGTACTTCGTCGAGCGCTAAAATCCACCCATTTTGATCGCAAATGGCTCTAAGCTCAGAAAGGTAATTGTCATGAGGGATTTTGATCCCGCCTTCCCCTTGAATGGGTTCCACCAAAATGGCTGCAATATCGGAATGTGTCTTTGCGGCTTCTTTAACTGATTGGATATCGTTAAATGGGACACGGATAAAGCCAGGTACCAAAGGTTCGAATCCTTCTTGTGTTTTTTTACTGCCTCCCGCCGACAGGGTTGCCATGGTTCGGCCGTGGAATGCGCCCTCCATGACAATAACCTTAGGAAACTCGAAGCCTTTTTGATGTCCATACAATCGGATGAGCTTTAAAGCAGTTTCTACGGCTTCGCAGCCAGAATTACAGAAAAACGCTTTGGCCAAACCGCTGAAACGAGCTAAAAGATCAGCCAATGCTTTCTGGTTAGGATTCTGAAAGAGGTTCGAAGTGTGCAAGACTTTCGCGGCCTGGTTTTGAATTGCTTGGGTAACGGCAGGGTGGGCGTGGCCTAAACTGGTGACGCCAATCCCGCTATAAGCTTCCAAATACCGATTGCCCTCAGTATCCCAGAGCCACACCCCTTCTCCACGTTCGATTTGGATGGGGAGGGGCTTGTAGACACTCATTAAATGTTCCATACCCTTAATATTAGTCCTTGAAATTGCGGGCAACAAATTCCCAATTCACCAGTTTCCAAAAAGTTTCGACATATTTGGGTCGAGCATTTCGATAGTCGATATAATAGGCATGTTCCCAAACATCACAGGTTAACAGGGCTTTTTTTCGTTCGGTGAGAGGGGTGCCTGCATTACTGGTGGAGATGATCTCTAAAGCTCCCTGTGGCGTTTTGACGAGCCAAGCCCAGCCCGAACCAAAAGTTGAAATGGCTGTTTTGGTGAATTGTTCTTGAAAAGCCGTAAAAGAGCCAAAAGTCTTTTGAATGTGCGTTGCCAATTCTCCGGTAGGTTCACCGCCGCCGTTGGGACTTAGGCAATGCCAATAGAAAGTATGGTTCCAAATCTGAGCGGCATTGTTGAACAGGGGGCCAGAGGATTTTTGGATGATTTCTTCCAAGGATAGGCCCTCGGATCCACTCCCTGGAAGTAAGTTATTTAAATTTGTAACATAGGCTTGGTGATGCTTCCCATAGTGATATTCTAATGTTTCTCGGGTGAGATGGGGCTCGAGTGCGTTTAATGCGTAGGGTAGTGGGGGTAATTCGAAGGCCATGGTCCGCTCCTAATTTGTGTTTCATAAGGAAGATAACAGTGATTTTATCAGGAGCGGCTTTTTAAAGCAAAAAGGGAGAATAAAGTATGGATTTATTTTTGGCTGGTTTCCAGGTAATATTCTGAATAATGACTAACCTGAATTTGAGGATGATAATGATGAACGCCGCCGATACCATTAAACGAATTGAACATCAAATTGCCAATCATTCAGTCTTGCTTTACTTAAAGGGGACTCCTCAGTTCCCGATGTGTGGTTTTTCTGGTCGGGTGGTGCAAATTCTAAGTGAATTGAAGGCTGAATATGCCTACGTCAACATTTTAGAAAATCCAGATATTCGGGCCACCTTACCCAGTGTTGCAAAATGGCCAACATTTCCGCAATTGTATATTCAAGGAGAATTAATCGGTGGATGCGATATTGTGTCTGATCTCCAAGAAAAGGGAGAGTTGAAACCTTTACTGCAAGCGGTTCAAGCACTTTCGGAAACCGTGCCAACCTTGGTTGTGGCCGACTAAATTGAAATTGTGCCGCAGAATCTTGGTTTTTCTTTGGGTAGGTGTAGTCTGTTTCTACTCGGGCTTTTCCTTTGCGCAGAATGTTCCTGAACATTTTGGGCAAGCGAAGTATTATGCCAAAAAAATCTTCAGTGATCACCGAGAAACCTTTTATTGCGGGTGCCATTACGATAAACATCAACACATTGATCTGAACTCTTGTGGTTATCAGATCCAAAAAGACAAACGGCGCGCACGTCGACTCGAGTGGGAACACATTGTTCCTGTTAGTTTATGGAATAATCATTTTCCGTGTTGGAAACAAGCGATTTGTTGTGAAAAAAAAAGATGTTATAAAGGTCGCGAGTGTTGTCGAAAAAAAGATAAGTCTTTTGCGAAAATGGAAGCAGATTTGCATAACTTAGTCCCAGAAATTGGGGAAATCAATCAGTTGCGATCGAATTATCGTTTTGGTTTACTACCACACATAGAAGCAGGACAATTTGGTTCTTGTGAGTTCAAAATCGATCGTACAACGCGTCGGGTAGAGCCCAGAGTGGCGGTTAGAGGGATCATCGCCAGGGCTTATTTGTATATGGCTAAGACTTATCATATTGCTTTAAGTAAAAGCCAACAGCAATTATATGTCAGTTGGAATCGGCTGTATCCACCCGATTCGTGGGAAAGAGAGTGGGACGATCGGGTTGCAGAAATCCAAGGCAATCATAATACTTATATTACCCAATATCAGGAAAATCGTTGATATGAACCGTTTAAACTTAATTCAAGAAATTGCAGTTTGGGTCCTTCCGGTATTATTTGCAATTACAGTGCATGAAGCCGCACATGGTTGGGTCGCCAGTCGATTGGGTGACAAAACAGCTTTATTTTTAGGAAGATTGACATTAAACCCGATTAAACATATCGATTTGGTTGGAACAATTATTGTGCCTCTGGTTTGTTTGATGGCTGGAAATTTTGTTTTTGGTTGGGCGAAGCCAGTTCCGATTGATTGGCGCAATTTAAAAAATCCACGTCGGGATTCTGCCTTAGTGGCGGTGGCCGGTCCAGTCTCGAATTTGTTAATGGCCTTCTTCTGGGGCAGCATTGCAAAATTAGGTCAGATTGTATTTCATCAGGGGATTCCAGAAGCAATATTCTTGGTGTATATGGGGACCGCAGGGATTGCAATTAATCTTTTACTGATGATCTTAAATTTAATTCCGATTCCTCCCTTAGATGGCAGTCGCGTTGTTTCGAGCTTGTTACCGAGTCGTTTGGCTAGAGTTTATGATTCCATTGAACCGTATGGTTTTATGATCTTAATCGTGTTGATGTTAAGCCATGTCCTATCCAACATTCTGTCTCCACCCTTAGAATGGATGCAAACCTTATTTATTTCCATTTTTTCTTTATGACGCATTCCAATGTTGCAGTGTTTTGAGGGTGCTTTCAGCAGTGACTTTACCTTTTTTGGATTGCTGTAACTTAACAATAATATAATCTAACTCTTTGGCGAGCCAAATTCGGGTGAACTTTTGGTGATCGTCAGAAAGATATTCAAGTTTGACTGTCTCAAACGTTCCGATTGGGGTTTGGATAGTTTCCAATCCTTTGAGGACTAGATGAACCGTTTTGGTTCGCTTGGGTTCAATGACGGTATAGTGAAAGACATTTTTTTGTTGCCGCAAATCTTGGCGCAGTTGAAAATACAGAGTCATTTTATCTAGGGCATTTTCAGGTAAGGACTGGGACTGGTTTAGATGGTTGGCAAAAACGTGATGAATGGTTTTTTTCCCCCAATCAAAGTAGATTTTTCCTTGCAAATGTTTAGACTTTTCCTGAGTATCATATTCATAATAATCAGATTGGATTTGGAGGGAGCTAACTCTAAAATGGCTTTCTTCCGAGGACTTGAATGGTAAAAATGCGAGAAAAGGTTTTGCAATGACCTTGGCTATAAATTGAGAGTTTCCGATCTTATGTACCGAGTGGTGACTGGTCCCAACGGGTAATCCGCGCCAAGACAGCGTATAAGATGCCTGATATTCTTCCCAGTGGCGGGAATCGGACTTTTCTAAGGACCGGGTTGGGGTTGCAACTGCGAGAGAGAGAAGGAGAATGAATAGTCGAACCATTTCTTATTTAACCAACCAACAAATTGTTATTTCCAAAGGTAACTCGAGTCTTGGATCTTCCCTAAATTATAGCATTTGTTGAAGATTATGAAGACGATAGAGATTAATTCGATTGAAGAATGTATACTGAAAAAATGCTATTGGATGCAGAACCCCTTTCAATCAAAGATGAATGATGTTGGAGATACCCAATGAAGCGGCGATTTTGGTCCATAAAAACCCAGTTAATTTTTTGGTGCTTTCTGTGTTTCGCCTCTCCCAGTTGGGGTGTTGTGCTGAACACATTGTACTCGGTTGATATTGCATTGCCCGGTACCGGAACCGATCCGGAACGCGGGGTTTTAGCGGAAGAAGCATTACGGCAAGTATTGGTTCGAGTCAGTGGCTCTCGTAAAATTGTGACCGAGCCAGCTGTGACAAAGGCATTATCGACCGCCGATAAATATGTGAATCAATTTTCCTATCATCAGCATTCTCCCTCCGATCGATACATCACGGTATTATTCAATGAAAAATTGATTAATCAGTTGGTGCAATCGACTCACCTGTCCGTGTGGAATAAAGAACGCCCATTAACGCTGGTTTGGTTGCTCCTTGAAGGAGACCCAAATCCTACTTGGATCACGGCAGAGTCTGAACCTTCGTTGACTGAAGATCTTTCCAAAGTACTAAGCCAACGAGCGATTCCTTATGTTTTACCACTCTTTGACTTAGCTGATACCGAACAGGTATCAGAGCAAGATGTGATAACCGATAATACCGTTTCTTTGGAGCAAGCGGCAAAACGGTATCAGGCAGACATTATTTTATTAGGACGTTTGAAGTATCAAACCAATCACTGGAAAGGGCAATGGACCCTACTGCGCGACGGTGAAAAATTGACCTGGCACAATCAAAGTCAAGAATTAAGCGTTGTATTGGATGAGACCGCTGATGAACTGGGCTCAAAATTAACAGGCCGTGCGGTTGCGTCGACGAGCGAGACTAAAGATTCGTCGCAAAAGCCTGTGGCAAGCAGTGCTCCCACGGTAATCACAGTCAACGTGGTGGGCATTGCGAGTGCTGAGCAATATACCAAAGTTCTGGATTATTTGCGCAGAACGCCAGCCGTCGAACAGGTAGAAGTCGTTCAAGTGACGCCTGAGAAAACCACCTTTTCATTAAAAGTTAGAAACGATTGGGAAGTCATTAAACAAGGGATTGCGAATGGACAAGTATTGATCGAAAGTCCCTCGTTCGACGATGGTTCTCGCGGGGTGGTTACCTATAAAATAGCTGAGGCGCTCTAATAACGTGATCGATCAACTCCCTTTAAACATACAGTTACGAGATGATGCCACCGTTGCCAGTTTTTACGCGGGCAATAATGGTGAAGCGCTCAGTACCGTTGCAGCCATGCCGACTAAAACAGGGGAACCTTTTGTTTACCTATGGGGGCAAATGGGTGTTGGGCGAACACATTTGTTGCAAGCAGCCTGTCATCGAGCGACAGAAATAGGCAAAACCACTTTTTATTGTTCGTTGGCAGAGACTGGTCATCAGACCCCCAGTTTTTTACAAGGAATCGAAAATATTTCTTTGGTGTGTTTGGATGACATCGAGGCAGTTTCTGGTCAGCCGAATTGGGAAGAGGCGTTATTTCATTTATATAATCGGATCCGTTTAGAAAATGGTCAATTGCTGGTGGCAGCCGGTGTTGCGCCAAAGGATCTGAGCATCCAGTTGCAGGATTTAAAATCTCGTTTAAGTTCTGGTGTTACCTATCAACTCCATCGTTTAAATGATGAACAAAAAGTTTTGGCTTTGCAATTGCGGGCTGAGCAGCGCGGTTTGCACTTATCCAAAACCGTGGGACAATTTTTACTCAGTCACTGTGCAAGAAGTATGGCAGAATTGTTTTCAACGCTGGAAATCTTAGATAGGGCTTCGTTAGCCGAGCAGCGTCGCTTGACCATTCCCTTTATCAAACGTGTTTTAGCGATTTAACCGTATTTTTATTCTTTCAATAATTGTAACGCGATGGTTGCCATTCTTTTACCCAATGCCAGGCATAAGGTTTTTTCTTCTTCTGTGATGGGTAATCGACTGTCTGGACCTGCGACATGGGTTGGGCCATAAGGTGTTCCACCAGAGCGCGTCGAGAGAACGGTAGGCTCAGTAAAAGGCAATCCAACAATCACCATGCCCTGATGTAGTAAAGGTAACATCATACTGAGCAGGGTACTTTCTTGCCCGCCATGCAGGGAGGAAGAAGAACTAAACACTGCGGCAGGTTTTCCAGCCAGATCTCCGGCTAACCATAAGCCACTGGTGGAATCAATAAAGTATTTAAGAGGGGCCGCCATATTTCCAAAACGAGTGGGGCTGCCTAAGATTAAACCGGCGCAGTTTTTCAAGTCGTCCAAAGTGACATAAGGATCGCCGCTTTCTGGAATGGCTGCTTCGGAAGCTTCAACAACCGTTGAAACTGCGGGCACAGTTCTAATTTTAGCTTCAATTCCTTTGAAAGTATGGATCCCGCGTGCAATGAAACTTGCCATGGTTTTGGTAGCGCCGTAACGACTATAATACAATACCAAAATATAGGGTAACATTGGGTGGTACTCCTTTGCCCTGGGAAAAGGAGTTTAGGTTAGCATAAGGTGACTCAGAATGGCGAATGTTTGCTGTCATTGTTTTGTGTCAGGTCGTGTACAAGGCGTTAATTATCGCCAAACAACTTATGGGGAAGCCGTTCGTCGTGGATTAACCGGATGGGTAAAAAATCTGGCGGATGGGCGAGTAGAAGTCATGTTATGTGGTGAATTGGATGCAGTCATCGCAATGCGGGATTGGTTGTGGGAAGGACCAAAAGCCGCTAAAGTCAGTGCAGTGGCAACAGAAGAAGTGGCTTGGCAAAACTTTTCGCAATTTGAAGTGAGACACTAAATGATAGACAGTTTGCAAATTATTGTATTGTCCTTGGTGCAAGGGGTGACGGAATTTTTACCCGTTTCAAGCTCAGCGCATCTTATTTTAGTTCCAGCTTTATTGGGCTGGTCAGATCAAGGATTGGCGTTTGATATTGCAGTCCATGTTGGGACTCTGATCGCAGTCCTAGCTTATTTTAGAAAAGAGTTACAGAAAATGATGGTTGATTTTTGTGCCTCACCCACGAAACCGCTGACGTCAGAGGCAAGGCTTATGTGGTCGATCGGGTTTGCAACAATACCCGTTGGGTTATGTGGCTTAGCCGTGCGCAATTTTCACGAGCATTTTTTTCGTTCCACTTCGGTTATCGCAGTCGCAACCATTGGGTTTGGTTTGATGTTATGGGGTGCGGATAAATGGAGTAAACACAATCGGGCAGTGAAGGACATTCATTGGTGTGATGTGTTGATCATAGGCCTTTTTCAAATTTTATCTTTAATTCCTGGGACTTCTCGTTCTGGGATCACCTTAACCGGGGGATTATTTAGGAATTTGACGCGAGAGGCTGCTGCCCGTTTTTCATTTTTAATGTCTATTCCGGTTATTTTATTGGCTGCCAGTTTGGAAGTCGTTAAGTTGATCAAAGCCCCAATTTCGGTGGACTGGTATTCATTGGGATTAGGGATGTGTTTGTCAGCCATCAGCGGTTATGTTTGTATCCATGTGTTCATTAACCTGCTGAATAAAATCGGGGTTTTGCCCTTTGTTTTATATCGTTTAGCGTTGGGGGTCTTTTTATTGATTTACTTTTATTAGGTCTAGCTCGCTTTCGCCGCAGTGACTAATAACTTTCCCTGTCTCAGTTCTTCTTGATAGAAAATCGTGAGTCCCAAAGAGAAAATGGCAATCGAGGCAAAGTAATGCCAGGTGATCGTTTCACCAAGAAAATACCATCCAAAGAAGGATGCGAAGAAGGGGGTCACTAATCCCGCGAATGACATAAAAGTAGCACTGTAGCGTTTTAAGAGATAACCATATAAGTTGTAACAAATGATATTAGAAATGAGGCACATGAACAGCGAATTGAGGATGAAAGGACTAATTTGTGTGACGGGAACCGGGTCCCAAGATTCTCCTGAGTAGTAGGAATGAAGCAGGGCAAATAACCCGCCGACGGTCATACTGATCCCATTGGCCATTAAGGGAGTGTATTGGAAATCACTGACGACTTTTTTTAACAGGATCCAACCATACACGCTGCAAAAAACGGCTATTAATAATGCAACCTCTGCCATGGTAATTAAGGGGAGCTCGCCGATGGCCTGTTCCGTTGGCGATTGCGTGATGAAAATTGGAATAAGCCCGAGAAAGCCGACACAAAGCCCGATCCATTTTTTGATTGAGAGGGTTTCCTTTAACACAACATAAGCAACCAAAGCGGCCAAGAAAGGAGATAGGCTATAAATTAAACAGGCTTTTGCAGAAACCATGTGTTGAATGCCCCAGATTTCAGCAATGTTGGTGAGGTATATGCTTAAAATTGATAATAAAAGCAGAGATTTTAAATGTGAGGCTTTTATTTGAAAGGCACTGCGATTAAAAATAAATTGGTGTAATAACAACAATACCCCGGCGAAAAGCATACGGGAACCGATCAGAAAAAAAGGTTCACTGTAATTGAGTGTGTCTTTGCTTAACCCAAAAAGGCTGGCAAATAGAGCAAATAACAGTATTACTAAGAACATGCGTCAATCCGAGTATTTGTTTTGGGAAACCGGGATCATACCATATTCTTGAGATTAAATAAGTAGAGTTCGGGGGGTTGGGGTGAGACTGAATGACAATAAGTGAGTTAAGCAAATAAATAAATTATTGATTTATATCTCCACTTTGTTAAAATCGGTTGAAATGTGGGGGCTCTTATGAAGTACAATAAACCTGTAGAAAAATTATTGCCAGTTAGATCGAATGACTGAGGGCTAAAACAAGCCATTAAAGATATAAAGACCTTTCAATCAGTAAATCAGATCAAGTTAGGTTTAGATTGGAAAAAGTTGAGAGACGAACGGCGGCTAAACCTCCTTTAAAGGTAATTGCTCACGCGCTGTCATCCCCGCGAAAGCGGGGATCCAGGTTTTTAAAGGGTTTTTTTGGATCCCCGCTTTCGCGAGGATGACGGCTCCAAAATAAAACCTTTGATATTAAGCTTTTCAGGTGCATGAGTCGTTACCTTTAAAGTTTGTCAATTGTGATTTTTCTAGACTCGCCCTTTGTCTTTAAAAAAGTTTTGAAGAAACTCTCGATTAATATTGTATAAACGCGAACTACGCTCTTTCCATGTGCCATGTTTAACCGTAAACCCAATAGTTGCGATTGTTCTATTCAACTGCAACAAAGGCATGATAGCCTTGTAATCCGGGAGAGGGCGAATACTACTATAACCCTTTAAAAAGGATTTTTTATTAGCCATACCAATTGACCATTCTCCGAGTCCCAAAGGACAGAAGTCTTCTTCAGCAAAACTTGCTCGTCCTGATGCCCAATCAATAATTCCTAGAAGTTTGCCTTTATTAACAATGATATTTCCAGGCCTAAAATCACGATGAATAATACAGGGCCCGTCTACCGATGTTAAGAGACTAATATGCCCATCAAAGTAACGCCGACATTGCTCTAAGAGGTCTGTTGGTAAATGGTTTTGGCATTCTTCAAACCCTTCTTCAAACTTATTCGTGAAATAAACTCTAGGATCTGGGCTTAAATGTTGTGGTTCGGTGAGATCACCATACCCCAGTGCGCGATTAAGATGGATATGTGCAAGCAATGAACCAAGCTCATATGCCAACTCTTCATTTAGGCTTGTTGTTTGTAATAATGAGCCAGGAAAACACTCCATTAAAATAGCGCCTTGAATATTCGCTTCCGGCTCAACAACATTTATAATACGAGCAACGGGTAAAACACCCTTAAAATAGTTTAAATAGTATATTTCTCTAAAGTAATCTTGAGAACGACTACAAATTTTTAAAATTAGCTGATTATTATTAGGTTGTATAACCCTATATACAACTGCAACAATTGCATCATCATGATCGAGCCGTGAAAACGTGCAGCCATCAAGATTAAGCCTTTGCTGATATAAAGAAATCATATTATCTGCAACGTTCTGAATTTAACATGCCCATTAACATTAAAGCCAGGATACCCTCTTTTAAACATAGCACGAAGTTCATCGTTAAACACAGCATTTTCGTCTATAGTGTATTGCGTTTTATGAAATATTATTTTGATTGAATGGCATCAAAAAATTCACCACTTCACTTTTAGCAATCAATTGAACATCTTCTTTATTTCTGGCTTTGTACTCAACTTGATCCTCAGACAGTAATTTTTCACTGATGACCACTCGATGCGGGATTCCGATTAATTCTGCATCGCTGAACATAACACCCGGTCTTTCTTCACGATCATCTAATAAGACTTCGATTCCAGCGGAGTTTAACTGCTGATACAGCGCATCAGTGGTCTCTTTGATCACCGAAGAACGATGGTAATTGATCGGAATTAAAATGACTTGGAAGGGGGCAAGGGCCGTGGGCCACAGGATCCCACGCTCATCGTAATTTTGTTCAATCGCTGCAGCCACAATTCTCGTGACCCCAATCCCATAGCAGCCCATCACTAAAGTTTTGTTTCGGCCAGATTCATCCAGGACCACAGCATTCATCGCTTGGCTGTATTTATTCCCCAGCTGAAAGATATGGCCAACTTCTATCCCTCGGGCTAATTGTAACGTTCCTTTACCATCGGGGCTGGGATCCCCCGCTTGGATGAATCGGAGATCAGCTGCTCTGGGCGTTGAGCAGTCTCTGCCCCAATTGAACCCAACATAGTGGGTATCTTCTTGGTTAGCGCCACACAGAAAATTTTTCATGTGTAATACTGCATGATCAGCAATCAGAGGAATATTCAGATTTTTAGGTCCGACAAAACCTGGTCCGCATTTGGCAATGGTTTCTACTTCTTCAGGACTTGCCATCGTAAAGGGCACGGCAACTTCTGGGAGCTTTTCAGCTTTGAGGGGGTTTAATTCATGATCTCCACGCACCAGTAGAGCAACAAGGGGATGTTCTGGTGTGCTGCCACGGATCAAAAGTGTTTTTAGGATTTGTTTAGTTTGGAGTTGCAAGTGGTTTGCTTGTCCTTCAACCGTTCGAATGCCGGGTGTTTTGGCGAATGAGATTTTTTCCAAAAGAACAGAGTGTGGTTCATCAATAGGGAGTAGCGTTTTGGCAAATTCAATATTTGCGGCATAATCACTGCTGTCGCTGTAAGCGAGCAAATCTTCACCCGAATCAGCCAAAACGTGAAATTCGTGCGATAGACTGCCGCCAATGCTGCCGGTATCCGCCAACACGGCGCGAAATTGGAGTCCAAGACGGGTAAAAATTTGGGTATAAGCCGCATAGAATTGCTGATAAGTCTGTTGTAAAGAGTCCTCCGACAGATGAAAGGAATAAGCATCTTTCATGAGGAACTCCCGCGCTCGCATGACGCCAAAGCGGGGGCGTATTTCATCGCGAAATTTGGTTTGAATTTGATACACCGTTAAGGGGAGTTGCTTGTAGCTTTTCAGTTCGCGCCGCACCAGATCAGTCACGACTTCTTCATGGGTCGGGCCAAAGCAAAACTCGCGTTGATGGCGATCGGTTATTTTCAACAATTGGGGACCAAATTTCTCCCAACGGTCGGTTTCTTGCCAGAGTTCTGCGGGTTGTACTGCGGGCATTAAAATTTCTTGTGCCCTAATACGGTTCATTTCTTCGCGAATGATTTTTTCAACTTTGCGCAAGATACGCAGACCTACGGGTAACCAAGTATAAAGCCCAGAAGCAAGCTTGCGAATTAAGCCGGCCCGAATCATCAGTTTGTGGCTCATGATTTCTGCGTCATTCGGGGTTTCCCGGAGTGTTGCTAAAAATAAATTGGAAATTCGCATAACCTGCTCTCTCGTCAACTTCAATCTAGTTAGAAAACCAAAATTCATATTTTATGAAAATTACTTCAGGATGTCTAGTAAAAACGATTAATGATGCCTAAAGAGTGGACGCGGCTTGCCATCCAGGCCTAAAATCTAATAAAGGGGAGAGTTTAGGGACATCAAAATGGCAGAGTACTTTACCGAGGCCGCTTACCAACGATGGTATAGGCAATATCAAACCCAGATCCAGATCTGTGAAGATTTGATCAAGGAGTTCAGAATTCGCCTCGAACCTTATTGGGATACTCCGGAAGTTAAAGAGCTTGAAGTTAAAATCGATGAGCTTGAGGCAAAAATAGAAGAGATGAATCCCAGAAATTTTAATCAAAATGCGAAGCCCTTAATCGAGTTCGAAAAATTTTTTGAGAACATTAAGGTTTTGGTGAACATCATCTCAAGAATGCGAGGCAAAGGGGATCTGTATCTCGGCGTCTATCAAGAAGAAAAAGAGAAAGCTCTAAAAATTTATCAAGAATATCATGTTAAAGATCGGCTAAAGCATCTTCAAGATAGGGTAAACGATATTGAAGCAAAATATCAAAGTGACGCGAATCAAATGGTGGGTACAGAACACGTCGTTGCACAGTAGCTGGGAGCTTCTTTTATCCATTATTCAATAGAATCCCACTTTCGTGGGAAAGACAGTACCGCAGCAGTTACACTGAGTTAATAGGTTAATGCTTTATTCTGTGGCTCTGGAATAGCTTGAACAGAGCTGACTGTATTAGCAGAGCGTTTTAGATGTAATTGGTACAGGCTTAAAGCCTTATCCCGATACAGTACCTTTTCTTCATCAAATCGGAGTAATCTGGGAGGTGTGGCGTTAGATAACAGCTTTTGATAGAAGATTGGTAAAAACGATGTGGAAAAGCGTTGTACATCTGCACGGTCTAAAATAGGTGTTGTTTGTCCTGCCATTTGATGAGCAATGTCAATCGAGTAGGGTATCCACTCAGGGCTGGTCATCACATGCATATGGCTATGTCTGACAGTTTGGCCAGCTTGTACGCCATTTTGTACATAACTGATCACTTCAGTAGATTGTACTCCACAATTCGCTTGTATTGCATAAACAAGAGATTTAAGAAGCAAGATGAGATTATCTTTTTCCTCGGCATTGAGATCAGACCAATCTTCAATGTGTCTGGGGACTAACAAAAAGTGTGCCTTTGTGCCAGAAAACGGCCTGGAATTGACCAACAATAAGAATCTACCTAAATCAAAAACCAGTTGTGATCTAATAATATTTTCTTGGCAAAAAGCACATGATGACATATCTCTTGTTACTTCGCGAGGTAATGCATCGATGGCTTTTTTTAGTTTTTGAAGACTTGCTGGTGGTGCTGACAGTGCCCCTTGACTGGACAGATGTTGAAATATTGCATTATTGACATTATGGGCGAGGCTACTTAAATTTATCCATTTTGCTTGTTGGGGCAAACGTAATGATTGTAAGGGAAAGGATGAATGCCACCCTTTCATGCGAAATCCCTGCAGATTAAAATAGCGCAATGCCTGCATGCCAAAAAAACAAAATATGGCATTTATGATTTTTTGGTTAATATCAACTTCCGTGTCATTTTCTAATACAGGGATAATTTTAAGGGATCTATCCCCATGATTTTGGTAAAGAACATATTGAGCATAGCCTCGTTCCTTCAAGAATCGAATTAATTTATGCAATTGGAGTGAGATAAGCGTGTCATTTGGCGTTTCATGATCTTTAGGTTTAATCAGAAAATAAGGATAAAAATTATCGCTGCGAATCAAATAAATGCCCACACCCTTATGTTCACGCATTGTGTGACTGTTTTTTGTATCTATTACTTCTGGCAAGCTACTGGGTGGCGAAGATGGAATTTCACTTTGGTCAACCAGCGCAGAAGGGATTTGAAAAACGCCCAACATTTTCCGAAGTTTTTTAAGATCATCGTGAGAGACATGTTCAAAAATCCTGGGGCTAATTCTAACAGCCTCTGTTTGTAGCTGTTGAAGCTCTCGAAACACAAGAGACGAAGTGCTGCCAGCTGGGTAATGAAGCCCGTGGATCCCAAGCCTTCGGGCTTTGTCTACATAGTCGGATTTATCATCTATAAACAAGCATTCCCAGGGTTCAAGTCGATTATCCTGTAAAATTTGTAACCAAGCTTGATTAGCCTTTTGATCCGGAAAAGCTTTATAATTTCCTGTTTCATGCGAAAAATAACAACGATCAAATAAATTTCTAAAACTCTGATCCGGGTGATCAATTTGATAAAGTTCCTCTAGATAATTGCGATGCAACATGTTGGTATCGCTTAATATAAATAAGCGGAATCCCTGTTGTCTCAGAACCTTTAATTGATCAATCAATTCATGATGCAGTTTAACAATAAGTGTGTTCCAGGCGGCTTTAAATAGTTCAAAACTGATTTCTCTTCCAATAGGTTCTTCAGCACAGATCTCTCGCACAAATTCTTTGGCTGAATCTTCACCTTGACCATATCCACCGGTACAAAACTTAACAATGAATGCTTTGCATCTAGCATTTGCCCAAAGATCTTCTTTTAATTCTATGCCATGAGCTCTGAAGGTTTCGGTAAAATCGGATTTTCCTTCATTGAATACGCCACCAACATCAAAAATAATGGCTTTTATTGGATGTACATTCACACTAAACATGGCATCCCCTTATTCTTTAGAGTAGCTGCCTAAACTCGGATTAATTTTACCTGAGGCTACAAAGTAAGACAAGTACTATACTTGCTCAATCAGCAGCCTCGCTGGTTGAGATACAACTATTTTGTTTAAAAAAACTTGGCTGTTATTATTTGAGCGCTATTAAATCCTGGTTTTAAATGGCAACCTGGATCATTTCGTTTTCAACTCGAGTCTTGTAAACTTCGAGATCTTCAAATGCAGGTGGGGCTTTAACGGCTCCGGTGATAATGCAAAACTCTGCTCCATGAAAAGGGCAGGTAATCGTGTTTCCACTCAGTTCACCCTCTTCTAGGGGAAAATTTTCGTGCGTGCATTCATTTTTAATCGCATAATAGTTACCGGCCAAATTGAAGATCAGCAGTGATACCCCTGGAAGGTTCACCACTTTTCTTGATCCTTCAGGAAGTTCGCTTTGCTTTACGGCATCTATCCACTGTGTCATTCAATCACTCTAAAACATATTCAGCTGAAATTTTGCAACTTCTGACATCCGGTCTTTTGTCCAAGGCGGATCCCAAACCAGTTCTACTGCAACCCCTTGGATACCCGGTACTTTTAACACTTCATCTTGAATCATTTGTGGGAAGGTTTGCGCTACGGGACATGCTGGCGTTGTTAAAGTCATTTGAATCTTTGCCTGCCCAGAAAGCTCGTCGACGTCTAAGTGATAGATTAGCCCGAGATCGTAAATGTTTACTGGGATTTCAGGATCAAATATGCCTTTTAAAGCATTGATAATTCTGTCTTGCAGCGTGAATACTTCGGATATCATACTGGAATATCCTCTAATGACTCGGTATTGACGATCTTTTTTTCTTCTTTTAAGGCGGCTTCTAAGGTGTGCCAGGGAAGAGTGGCGCATTTAACGCGTGCGGGGAAGGCTTTAGTGCCTAATAACGCGGTTAACTTTCCCAGCTCAGGCGCAGTATCTTCTGTTTCTGTCGTCAGCGAATGTTTAAAAGCTTGAGACAGTTCTAAGGCTTCCTGGGTCGATTTGCCTGCAAGTACTTCGGTCATGAGTGAGGCAGAAGCGGTGGAAATCGCACAACCGGAACCGATAAAGCAGGCTTTTGTAATTCGCGTGTTGTCGGTGTTAATAAAGACTTTAACCTTATCGCCACACAGAGGGTTGTATCCTTCAGCACAATGATTGGCGTTTGGCAATTGACAGCAATTCCTGGGGTGAGTCCCATGGTCAATGATCAATTCTTGGTATAATTCACGTATATCCATTGTTTTACTCATGATTCAATTTTACAGTTTAAATATTTTCCTGACTTCTTGTAAGGCTTGCAACAGTTGATCAATATCCGAGAGGGTATTATAGAGACCAAACGAAGCCCTGGCTGTTGCTGGGATATTGAAAAAATCCATAATGGGCATGGCACAGTGATGACCGGCACGAATGGCAACGCCGTATTGATCCACAATACTCCCAACATCGTGCGGGTGAACGCCTTCCATGGTAAAAGAAATGACACCGATTTTTTCTTCTGCCGTTCCAATCAGCTTGATAAAAGGTAAGGACGATAAAGCTTCTGTTGCGTAAGCTAATAATTGTTGTTCATGATTACGAATAAAATCCCAACCAATGCTTTCGATATATTCTAATGCAGTTCCGAGTGCAATGACCTCTGCAATGGCGGGTGTTCCAGCTTCAAATTTGTAGGGAAGATCGTTATAAGTGGTCTTGGCAAAAGAGACGTGAGAAATCATTTCACCTCCGCCTTGGTAAGGCGGCATGGATTCTAACCAGCGTGATTTACCATAGAGTACTCCAATGCCAGTTGGGCCATAAGTTTTATGACCGGAGAAAGTGAAAAAGTCACAGTCTAAATCTTGGACGTCGATTTTCAGATGAGGGGTCGATTGAGCGCCATCCACCAATACGGGGACTTGGTGGGCATGTGCGACGTCGATGATTTTTTTAATCGGATTTAGGGTTCCCAAGGCATTCGAGGCGTGGGTAATGGCTAATAATTTCGTTTTCGGAGTAAGGATGTGTTCCAGGGTATCCAGCTCTAATTCACCGCGTTGATTCATGGGCAGTATTTTTAAGGTGGCGCCTTTTTTTTCGCAGAGCATTTGCCAAGGTACGATATTTGAATGATGTTCCATGGCAGACAGCGCTATTTCATCCCCGGGTTGAACCCTGAGGTGTCCGAAGCACTGAGCAACGAGATTTATCGCTTCCGTAGTACTTCTAACGAAAATGCATTCCTTGGCGTGTGGGGCATTGATAAACCGCTGTACGGAATGCCGCGCATTTTCATAGGCTTTGGTGGCAGATTCGCTTAAGTAATAGACACCGCGATGAATGTTGGCATTGTTTTGTTGGTAAAATTGGGACAGCGCATTGATGACGCTGTCTGGCTTTTGGCTGGTCGCAGCACTGTCCAGATAGGCCAGTGGATAACCATAAATTTTTTGTTTTAAGATCGGAAAATCTGCTCGAATGGTATTAATATCCATGGATCACCTCTTGTACAAGGCTTAGAAGAGGGCCAGGTATATCCTGAATGCAAGGTGATATGAAACTTTCAATCAAGAGTTGTCTTGCTTCATGATCAGGAATGCCGCGGCTTTTAAGATAAAATAAGGCTTCTTCATCCAGAAATCCCACTGTGGCGCCGTGGCGACACTGAATATCGTCCGCATAAATCTCTAATAAAGGGCGGGTCATGGCTTCGGCGGTTGGAGAAAGCAATAAATTTTTGTTTTCTAAGGAAGCTTGGGTGGCGATAGCGCCTGGTTTAACGATAATCTTTCCAGTAAATGCAGAGCGTGCAGAATCTTTAACAATGGATCGAGCCAGGATGTTACTGCTTGTTGAGGGTTGGTGATGAGAAACCGTAAAAAAGATGTCGGTTTTCTGCTGTTTTTCTGCCAGTTCTAATGTTTTGAAATGACAGTTTGCTTCTGGTCCATTGAGATCCACTTGGAAGGTTGCGCGATTGGCGCCGCCACCGGTTAACATGGCAATACCCCGATAATCGCTAGACGCTGCTTGTTGCACGGTGATATCAGAAATTTGCACACTTTCTGTGAGTGATCGCTGCAAAAAGTAATGGGAAATATGGGCCCCTTTTTCCAGTTGAATGTGGGTGGTGGCATTGCTAAATGTCAGTGCACCATCCAGGGTCAGATAGATCTCAATCAGCGTTGCCCGACTGTTTTCTTTGGCAATGATGGTATTCTTTGGATGTACCATCAGGGGAGTTTCTGTTGAATGGCTAAGATGGACAATGTAAATCGGTTCTTCGAGGTGACAACCTTTGGGGAGAACTAAATGAGCACCCTCGTGGCCAAAGGCTTGATTCAGCAATTGGAAACGATTCACATTCTCTCTTTTGTTTGGGTAACCCGCTAATAAAGCACCAGAGTTCTCAATGATAAACGAGTCTGAAGTTGGCCTTTGGAGACACTCGCCATTATAAAAATGCCAACATTGTGCCGGATCTGCCTTGATTAATTCCAGCGGTAATTCCAAATGAACTTTTTTGGTACTGTTTTTGGGGGGTAACTGAAAACTGTCGAATGAGAAACGTGACAGATTGGTATATTTCCATTCTTCTAGTCGGCTCGAAGGGATCCCAACTTCATGAAATGCTGCTAATGCTTGTTTTCGCATCTCGAGATCAGAAGGGGTTCCAGATTTGATGAGCGATGCTTCAAGGCTCGTAAAAGCGGAATGAAAAAGCTCTGGGACTAACGGTTTTATCACACTCATTGGATGGATTCTCTATAACCAAGCATAGCCTTTCTCTTCTAAGGTTGATGCCAGTTCTTTGCCACCGGATTTGACAATTTTGCCATTGACCATTACGTGGATAAAATCAGGCTCAATGTAGTCTAGTAATCGTTGATAATGGGTAATTAGGATAATCGAGCGATTCTCGTTTCTAAAATTATTCACCCCGGTTGCAACGGCTTTTAAAGCATCAATGTCTAAACCAGAATCGGTTTCGTCTAGAATGGCTAATTTTGGTTCCAATAACGTCATTTGTAGGATTTCATTCCGCTTTTTTTCGCCACCCGAAAAACCATCGTTTAAAGAACGATACAATAATTCGGATGGCATATCTAATTTGGCGGTTTTTTCTTTGATCATATTGAGAAAATCGATGGCATCTAGGGGAGGTTTTCCTTGAGCGACACGAGTGGCATTGACTGCTGATTTTAAAAATTGAATATTAGAAACACCGGGGATAGACACTGGATACTGGAATCCCAGAAAAATGCCTTTCCAAGCACATTCTTCTGGAGAAAAGCTTAAGAGGTCTTCTGCTAGATAAGTAATTGTGCCTTGGTAGACTTCATAACCATTCTTACGAGCTAATAGATTGGCCAGAGTGCTTTTTCCGGATCCATTGGGCCCCATAATGGCATGGACTTGTCCATAACCGATTGACAGTTCTATCCCTTGTAAGATAGGAGTATTGTCCACTCCAGCATGCAGATTTTGGATGGTAAGTAATGATGCAGGAGAAAATGCCATGAAAAATACCTCTTTGATTTTATCCGATAGCGCCTTCTAAACTGACCGTCAGAAGTTTTTGAGCCTCGACGGCAAATTCCATTGGCAACTCTTTTAGAACTTCCTTACAGAATCCATTAACAATCATGGAAATTGCGTCTTCTTGATTAATGCCGCGTTGGCGGCAATAAAACAACTGTTCTTCACTGATTTTACCGGTGGTTGCTTCATGCTCAATCTTTGCAGAGTTGTTTTTAACCTCAATGGTTGGAAAGGTATGAGCACTGCTGTGGCTGCCTAATAACAGCGAATCACATTGCGTATAATTTTGGGTATTATGTGCTTTTGAACTGACTTGTACGAGTCCACGATAACTGTTGCTGCCATAACCTGCGGCGATTCCTTTTGCTAAAATAGTACTTCGGGTATTGGAACCCAAATGGATCATTTTTGTGCCGGTGTCTGCCTGTTGACGATGATTGGTTAAAGCTACCGAGTAAAACTCACCGATACTATTGTCGCCTTGTAGGATCACACTGGGATATTTCCAAGTGATCGCCGAGCCGGTTTCAACTTGAGTCCAAGAAATTTTTGAAGATTTTCCGCGACAGAGGCCGCGTTTGGTGACAAAATTATAGATCCCGCCCTTACCGTCTTTATCTCCGGGGTACCAATTTTGCACGGTCGAATATTTGATTTGTGCCTCATCGAGGGCAATTAATTCAACGACGGCCGCGTGAAGTTGGTTTTCATCTCGTCTGGGGGCCGTACAACCTTCTAGGTAGCTGACGCTGCTATTTTCTGCAGCGATGATGAGTGTTCTTTCAAATTGGCCGGTGGCTGCGGCATTGATCCGAAAATAAGTGGACAATTCCATGGGGCAGCGGACCCCTTTGGGAATATAACAAAAGGAGCCATCGGTAAATACCGCAGCGTTTAAACAGGCAAAGAAATTATCGGTATAGGGAACAACGGTTCCCAAGTATTGCTTGATGAGTTCTGGATGATTTTGTACCGCTTCTGAAAAAGAGCAAAAGATAATACCTTCTTGTGCTAATTTTTCTTTAAACGTGGTTGCAACCGAGACACTGTCAAAAACAGCATCAATCGCAATTCCATGTAACCGTTCTTGTTCTAATAAAGGAATGCCCAATTTGGCATAGGTTTTTAACAGCTCGGGATCAATTTCGTCTAGGCTGTTGACCGAAGATTTTGTTTTAGGCGCAGAATAATAAACAATGTCTTGATACTGAATGGGATCATAATGAATATGTGCCCAGTGCGGTTCTTTTAATTTCTGCCAATGGCGGAAAGCTTGTAATCGCCATTCCAGCATAAAAGGAGGTTCGTTTTTTTTGGCCGAGATGGTTCGGATGACGTCTTCATTGAGTCCTGGCTCGAGGCTGTCGGATTCTATGTCGGTCACAAATCCGGCTTCGTATTCACGCTGCAGATATTGATCGAGTTCTTTAGAGCTTGCCATGCATGACCTCGGTCAATGGTGGAGTCGAGGAAAGATCCGAGAGTTTTATCGCTTGTAAGGCATTGGTGATGGTATGGTTGATGCGTAACCAGGGCGATTTAACAGAACAGTGCGTGGCGGTTGGGCAATAATCGTGACCCAAACTGCACTCGGTAATGGCAATTGGGCCCTCTAAGGCGTCGACTAAATCTGCCACCGAAATTTTTTCGGGGTCACACGCTAAATGATACCCACCGTGGGTGCCGCGTTGAGATATCAATAAATGATTTTTGGTTAATTTTTTTAATAATTTTGCGACCGTTGGTTGTGCAACGGTTGTTCGTTGCGCAATTTCTCTGGCCTGAAACAGTTTAGCAGGATGACCGGCCATAAAGGCCATAATCATCACCCCATAATCCGTTAATTTACTAATTCTTACCATTCAGAATTTCCTACCCGTAAAGAAGACTAAATTAGTCCACATTCATCAAAGTAGTATAATCGAAAAAGGTTTAGATTGTACATTGATCGGTGCTGTGTAGCTTTATAATCAATAGAAAGCGTAAATACAGATAGTTAAATGACTTTTAAACTACTGGACAGCGTTTAGGGGTTTTTGATAGGCGCTAAGATGCGTTGCTTTGTCCAAGATCCTTTGAACCAAATCAACTTCAGGATTAAGCTCACCTAATTCGTGGTGATCCCAAGCATAAAACATCAGCTTCCGTACTTCGTCTATTTCTAGGTTTTCAAAAGACTTTTCCATGTGTAATGCCATAATGGGTTACTCCTCTAAGCTCTATTAGGCATCTTACTAGGATCAAACTTATATATATATCAGCCAATGGCACCCATTTGCCTAAGCAATTGTCCTATTTTAAGCTGATTAAAAATTCAGCTGTTTTCAGGTTTGTAACCACCTTGGTACTTCTAAACGGGCTTAAAAACAAATGATATATTTTGGTATTGCCATCTCCGCGAGGAAGGGATGCAAAAATAAGCCTTTAAAAACTGGATTTCTGTTGCCCTGGTACCTCTAAACGGGCTTAAAAAAACAAATAATATATTATGATATTGTCATCCCCGCGCAGGCGGGGCCCCAGGCTTTATGTGGAAAAATACGCGTTATTTCTGTATTTCCACCTATGCGGAAGTCATTTTCATGGAAATGACGACGGGTTCTGAGTAGCTATGGAGATTTGGTTTGATGATGGTTTTTTCTGCGCTGTTTACGCAGCTCGGACAACATGGTCTTCGCTTGCGGATCGCCTTGTTTGGCGGCCTTTTCGATCCAGTAGATTGCTTTATTTAAATTTTTTGCGGTGCCCAAACCTTCATAATAAATATAACCCAAGAGTAATTGAGCTTCTATTTCACCTTGCGTGGCGGCCTTTTCAGCCCAATCCAAAGCTTTGTGATAATCTTGAGCAACACTTTGTCCTTCAAAATACATTAATGCCAGATTAAATTCGGCTTGCGAGTTTCCTTGTTGCGCGGCTTTTTCGTACCAGCTTAAGGCTTCTGTAAAATCTTGACCGACGCCTTTTCCTTCGTAATGCATGACGCCGAGATTAAACTCTGCTTCCGCATTATTTTGATCTGCTGCTTTTTCATACCATTTTAAGGCTTTTCGATAATCTTTAGCAGTGCCTTGTCCGTTATAATACATAAATCCTAAGGTTGCTTGGGCGGCTGGATCCCCTTTCTCGGCAGCGATTTCACAATACGTAAAGGCCTCATGATAATTTTGTGCAACGCCTTTTCCTTCGTAATACATTAACCCAATGTTATAAATTGCTTCTACATGATCTTGATCTGCGGCTTTTTGATACCAAGAAAGGGCTTCGGCATAATTTTGTTCAGTGCCTTGACCTTCGTAATACATAAACCCCAAGGTAAATTCGGCTTCGACATTTCCGTTCTCTGCAGCCAGCCTGCACCATTTAAAAGCCTCATTAAGGTTTTGGGTGACGCCTTTTCCTTCGTAATACATGAGCGCCAAATACAGCGCTGATTGAATATCCCCTTGGGTGGCAGCTTTTTCGAACCATTGGAAAGCAAGATAATAATTTTGATCAATACCAGTACCTTTGTAGAGCATTAAGGCAAGATTAAATTGCGCTTGTACATGACCTTGCAAGGCAGCTTTTAAGAGCCATTCATTCGCGATGTTATAATCTTGTTGAACGCCTTGTCCTTCATAATACATAAAACCCAATAAGAATTGTGCTTCTGGACTACCTTGCTCGGCGGCCTTCTCGAACCAGAAGCTTGCTAAGGTTAGATCTTGCTCAACACCCTGTCCCTTATAATAAAGGACACCCAGATTCCATTGTGCCTGAGCATTTCCTTGGTTAGATGCTTTTTCATACCATTCTTTAGCAATTTTATAATTTTGATCAACCCCTTGTCCTTCGGCAAACATCACGCCTAAGTTACATTGTGCGGCAGCGTCACCTAGCTTTGCGGCTTGTTCAAACCAGCTTTGGGCCAACGGATAATCTTGTGGGACACCTTGTCCCTCATAATACATCAACCCCAAATTGAATTGCGCTTCGGGATTTCCTTGCTGTGCGGCTTTCATAAACCAATAGAGTGCTAAAGAAAAATCTTGGGTAACTCCAGAACCTTCGTAGTATAACAAACCCAAGTTAAATTGGGCTTCACTGTCTCCAGCGTCTGCTTTTTTTTGCCAGCGTGTCGCCCAATAAGAGTCCCATTTATCGGCACAGGATGGTGTGGAAAAAAAGAGATTTCCCAGAATGAAGAGGAGGAGCAGAGTTATTCGTATTATGACTTTAAAGCAGCTTATCATTTTAATGTGTTTCCATCGGAGTTAGGACATATAATTGCCCCGCAATGGGGTTGTCTTCTTGTTCTCGCAGGACAATGGATTCGTTGATCACCATTTTTAACTGATGGTTGTCAGCGAGTTTTTGTATGTAGGTTTGGTGATGGGAAAAGCGTCCTGTGGGTTGTAAGGAAAAAGTTCCACGTTCTAGATTTTCAATGGTAAAGGCAAACAGTCCTGTTGGAGATAATTTCTTTGCAACCAGAGCAAAAGTTTGAGCTAGATCCCCAGTGTAAACAAAGACATCAGCGGCGATAATGATATGGAATGGCTCTAGGGATTCATTGGATAAATATTCCAGGTAATTAAGCGGAAAAAGTTGATCGTAGGCTCCTAGGATCTTGGCTTTTTCAAGCATTTTCGGTGAGAGATCCACTCCAATCAATTCGAGGGCCAAGTCGCGAAAGAAAATCCCACACATCCCTGTGCCACAGCCAAGATCTAAGACGCGTTGGGATGTTGAATTGTCTTTGAGACATTGCCCGATAGCGGTTCGCAAGAAATAAGGGGCTTGATATTTTAATTTTTTTTTCAGATGGTCATCGTAATAGTCGGCATATTGATCAAATAATTGAGTGACATATTGGGTGGGAGCGGTATCGCTCGTTTCATTCCCGCTTAATGCGGTTACCATGTGTCTCGCCGTTTCATTTTGAGGTTCTTCTGATAAGGCTATTTGAAAGTGATTTAAAGCTTCAGGACGATTTCCTTGGCCTAAGTAGAGAATTGCAAGATTATGATGAACATCGGCCAAGGTGGGTGACAGTGCTAAAGCTTTCTTAAAGGCATCCATGGCATTATCGGGTTGCCCTAATTGAATGTACACCTGGCCTAAGAGTCGGACTGGGTCGACATTATCTGCGTTTAAGGTACAGGCACGATTTAAATGGGTTTCGGCCAAGGGATACTGTTCTTCCTCAAGATAAATTAACCCTAGGTTGTAGTGAGCTGTGGGATGAGAGGGTTGCAGGCGGATCACTTCTTGATAATGCGTTGCTGCGCGATTCATTTGGTTTTGCTTGACTAAGCTGTGTGCCAGATTATAGTGGGCTTCCCAGTAATTAGGATTAAGGCGCAAAGCTTTTTCTAAATAAGATACAGCTTCATTGGTTAAACCTTGTTTGTAATATAATCGGCCTAAATTGTTATAAGCCTCAGCGTGACGAGGATCTAAGCGTAAAGCTTGATGTAAATGTTGGATTGCAGGCTCTATTTCACCCAAGGTCGTGTAGGCGTTACTGATATTAATATGGCAGGAAATTTCTTGTGGGTGAGAGTGAAGGGCGCGTTTGAAATAAGTGAGAGCAGTTTTGATATCAGGCTTTTTTGCGTAAACCAAACCATAAAATTGTAAAGCTTCGCATGAATCTGGGTGATCTTTTACCCATTTTTCAGCATGCTTGGCAGCACTGTCCCACGAATCTTCGGTTAAGATCCGCTGTGCTATTTCGACTGTAAAATCGCTCATGGGTGTTAAGCTTCAATGAAACCAGGGTGAATTTGGCTTACTTTGAAAAAATAACGTTCGTTATTCATTAATCATCTTCGTAATCATCGTCCAGATCCTCTTGGTGATCGTCTAGGACGGGTTTAACGGAGAGTAATTCGATATCAAAAATGAGCGTGGCATTAGGACCAATGAGTCGGCCTACACCTCGTTGGCCATAAGCTAGGGCTGGAGGAATATAAACCACCCATTTTGCGCCTGGTTTCATCAATTGGAGAATTTCAGTCCAACCGGGAATGACGGCATTGACAGCAAAGGTTGCGGGTGTGTTATGAGTGTAAGAACTGTCAAATTCTGTCCCATCAATCAGGGTTCCACGGTAATTGACAGTCACAAAGTCGGTGAGAGTGGGCGGGGTGCCAGAGCCTTCTTTGATGACACGATATTGTAGCCCATTGGGTAAGACATGAATGTCAGGTTTTTGTTGGTTCTCTGTTAGAAACTGTTTTCCGAGATTTAGGTTTTTTTCTGCCAAAGATACTTCCGAGGATGGCTTTTCAACGGGTGTTTGAGCCATGGCCTTAGATTGAAATAAAAAAAAGACAGATAAGACCCATACCCAGGGACGATATTTCATTCAGTATTCCTTAAAGTTGAAAAATAAGAACCATAGATGTCTTATTGTGCATAGGAGCAGGGGGTTATGGCAAGTCTAAAATTGAAGGCGGGCTGCTAACATTGCCCCATCTGATTTGGGAATGACTCCCATTTGAAAGGCCGGTGAACGTTCCTCATCGGTTTGGTAGACACTTTGTGCGGAAAGCATGGCAATCGTCCAGCCCAAAACGACTTGTGACAGATAGTGGCGATCAGAGTTAACTCGAGAAATACCAGGAAGAGTGGATAAAACATACAAAGTATATTTAATACCAGGAGTATCTGTCATCATCGCAGCCGTTAAAAAGGGTACTGCGCCATAAAAGGCGTGACCGCTCACTCCAGTTTCATACTTAAAGGGTTGCCACTTTGAGTCTTCGCCACGATCGGGTCTACCACTGCCAAAGAGATTGGTTAAAAGGACTTGTTGTAACCCACCGACAATGAATGTCCTTAAGCTTCGGTAACCAAAGTGGTACAACACATTCCCTACTAAAGTATGATCGCGCATATGGCCTACACTCATACAAGCGATGTATATGGGTGCGTACCAGTAGGAGAGGCCTCCAATGGTTTGAGGTAGAGCAAATATTTGGTCGGTCGTGTTACTTCGGATATCCGTTTGCCAATGCTGTCTAAAAGCCCGATCCATACCCGTATTAGCGATAACACCTGAAAACAAGACGCTGTCCCCAAACAGGATTAAATTATCTGGATCCATATAATTTAAGAAGTCGTTTTTGATGTCTGAGCCAAGATTTTGGCTCCAATTTTTCTCATAGTCTGTGGGATGTGTCGTTGGAGGGAGAACATCAAGGCCGGCCAGTGCGGGAGAGAAGGAGGCCAACCATAAGGAGCCAATCATTAAAAAAGAAGAGATATATTTTATTAATTGTATCATGTCCTTTGACTACCACAGTATCCTACTTACTTTCAGAATGGACCATAGTTAGCTATTCGTCAAAGATAGAATGAAACTTCCATTAGAGGGAAGTAGAAATATCATTGAAGATTGGTCAATCGAGAGTGGTTGCATTTGGCACTCTGAGTCTAAGACTCGTGGAGAACTCTCAGTTTCGTTTTACCTTTTTTTTGACCGAGGGGTATTGTTTCTTTTTTTGCGGGTTGTGTTGTTCCGCACACCACTTTTTGTCGGACGGTGGCGAGTTTGTGTTGGGCCAGAGCCAGCATTTGTTTTTGTTTTGAAGGATAACAATTTCCCTGTTCCAGATTTTTTAGGGGACTGGGCTTTCTCAATGCCGCCTTTGGTCAATGTTTTGGGATCCAGTAAACGATCAAGTTCTTGCGGAGACAGTGTGGTCATTTCTTGGGCGACTTCTTTGATTGAGCGTCCTTCTTTGTAAGCCACTTTGGCAATTTTAGCGCCTTGCTGGTAGCCAATGATGGGATTTAAAGCTGTCACCAAAATAGGATTACGAGCGAGCTGTTCTTGGATATGAGCTTCATTGACCACAAAACCGGCAATGGCTTTACTCGCAAGCGCTGTCATGCTGTTACTGAGCAGTGTGACGCTGTGCAAAATATTATAGGCAATGACCGGCAGCATGGTATTCAATTGAAAATTACCTGCAGATCCCGCGATGCCAATGGTGGTATCGTTTCCCATGACTTGGGCCGCAACCATACAGACGGCTTCGGGAATGACGGGATTGACTTTTCCTGGCATGATGCTGCTGCCAGGCTGTAGGCTGGGAAGCGCAATTTCCGCGAAGCCGGATAAAGGACCACTGTTCATCAGTCGTAGATCGTTTGCGATTTTCATTAAGCTCACCGCAATGACGCGCAGTTGTCCTGAAAGTTCAACAATAGCATCTTGTGAGCTCAAGCCTGTGAAATAATTGGGTTGAACTTTAAAGGGAATCTGAGTTTTTTTCGCCAACTCGGCCACCACCCGTTTGCCAAATTCTGGATGGGCGTTAATACCGGTGCCGACCGCAGTTCCTCCAATGGGTAAAAGATATAAGCGTGGCAGTGTGGCTTCAACTCGATTAATGTTTTGTTGCATCTGATTTGCCCAACCACTGAGCTCTTGGCCAAAGGTAAGGGGCATGGCATCCATTAAATGGGTACGGCCAGTTTTGACAACCTGTTGCAAGGTTTTGCTCTTTTGCGAAATAATCTGTTGGATTTGGTTCAATGCTGGCAATAAATGTTGATGAACAGCCATGCAAGTACTGACATGAATGGCTGTGGGGATCACATCGTTGCTGCTTTGACTCATGTTGACTTGATCATTTGGATCAACCGTTATTTTTCCACTCACACTGGCCAGTCGAGCAATCACTTCATTGACATTCATATTAGTGCTGGTGCCAGAGCCGGTTTGAAAAACGTCCAGCGGAAAATCTTCGGTTTTAAATTGAGCAGTAGCAATTTTTTCTGCTGCAGTAACAATGAGTGTAGCCACTTTTGGATCCAGTAAGCCTAAGTCGACATTGACTTTGGCGGCGACAGCTTTAATGAGACCTAAACTTTGGATAAAAATCCGCGGCATCGTTATTTCGCTGATTGGGAAGTTATCAATAGCCCGTTGAGTTTGTGCGCCATATAAAGCCTCTTTAGGGACCTTGACTTCGCCCATACTGTCTTTTTCGATTCGGGTTTCGGTCTTTTTCATGGTTTAACTCACTTTTTTGGTTAATAGTTGGCGGAGGACATAATGTAAAATACCGCCGTGTTGATAATATTCCATTTCTTTCGGGGTATCGATGCGCACCAATACAGAAAATTCCTGGGTTTCATGCGTAGGAGCCATGGTCTTTATTTTAATTTCGCCTCTGGGTGTTAGACTGGCGAGATCGATATCAAACCGTTCTTGACCGCTGAGCTGCAGGCTTTTGGCATTTTGGCCTGGCAAAAATTGTAAGGGGAGAATGCCCATACCAATGAGATTAGAACGATGAATCCGTTCAAAGCTTTCTGCAATGACGGCTTGTACACCTAATAACCTTGGTCCTTTTGCGGCCCAGTCTCGGGATGAACCCGTTCCGTATTCTTTTCCTGCAATTAAAATCAAAGGACATTGTTCTTTTTGATAGCGCATGGCAGCGTCATAGATTGAGACTTTTTCGTTGGTGGGAAAATGGATAGTCCAATTTCCTTCTTGTCCTGGGATCAGTTGATTTTTCAGACGGATATTAGCGAAGGTTCCTCGCATCATCACTTCATGGTTTCCTCGACGTGAGCCGTACGAATTAAAATCGAGCGGATCAACGCCTAATGCTTGGAGATAACGCCCTGCAGGACTGTCTTTGGCAATGTCGCCTGCAGGAGAAATGTGATCAGTGGTGACCGAGTCTCCCAATAAAGCCAGCACGCGCGCTTGATTAATATTGTTCAGCGTTTTAGCAGGGGTTGGGGACATTTCAGCAAAATAAGGGGGCAATTTAACGTAAGTAGAAGCGTCTTGCCAAGTGAATTGCTCACCCTTTGGAATTTGGAGTGTCTGCCAACGGTTATCTCCGGTAAAAACTTCACGGTAGCGAGAAACATACAAGTCGCTTTTCACTGAAAGCTGCAGGGCTATTTCAATGTCTTGCGGACTTGGCCAGATATCTTGGAGATAAATTGGTTTTCCGTTGTGGTCTTGACCCAGGGGATCCGAGTAAAAATCGATGTTCATCGTACCGGCTAAAGCATACGCAACGACCAGAGGTGGAGAAGCTAAATAGGCATAGCGCACTTCGGGGTGAATACGTCCTTCAAAATTTCGATTGCCTGAAAGCACGGCGGCAACAGCCAGATTTCCAGCCTTTATCGTTTGGCTCACGGGGGCTTGTAGGGGGCCAGAATTCCCAATGCAGGTGGTGCACCCATAGCCAACTAAATTAAACCCAAGAGATTCTAAAGGAGACATTAAGTCTGCCTTTTGCAAATAATCGGTAACAACTTGCGATCCGGGTGCGAAGCTGGTTTTGACCCAGGGTTTAGAACTCAAGCCTTTTTCTAGAGCTTTTTTCGCCAATAAACCTGCTGCCAGCATGACATCGGGGTTAGAGGTATTGGTACAACTGGTAATGGCGGCAATAACCACGGTCCCGTGCGTTAACGTGTTGTAAGGAGCCTCTAAGGGAGATGTGGAAGCTGGGTTGTTGGGTGGCAAATCCGCTAAGAGAGTTTGAAAACGCTCTTTAGATTGGCGTAAAGAAATTCTGTCTTGTGGGCGTTTGGGACCTGCGATACTCGGCACAACGGTGCTGAGATCAAGCGTTAAGGTGTCAGAGTACTCTGCTTCGGCACATCCTGTTTCCCGAAAGAGACCTTGTTTTTTGCAATAGGTTTCGACCAGTTGTACTTGAGATTCTTCACGGCCAGAAAGTCGCATAAAGCGCAATGTTTCGGCATCAATGGGAAAAATTCCGCAGGTGGCGCCGTATTCTGGGGCCATATTGGCGATGGTGGCACGATCGGCTAAGGGTAAATGATCTAAGCCGTCGCCATAGAATTCAACGAATTTCCCGACGACATTTTTTTTTCGCAACATCTCGGTCACGGTTAAAACCAAATCAGTCGCTGTGGTTCCAGCAGATAATTTTCCGGTTATTTTAAAACCGATCACTTCTGGAATTAACATGGTAATGGGTTGTCCTAACATGGCCGCTTCAGCTTCAATACCACCCACACCCCAACCTAGGACACCCAAACCATTAATCATAGTAGTGTGCGAATCGGTGCCGACCAAGGTGTCTGGATAGGCCACTGTTTCACCGTCATGCCATTGTTTAAAAACCACGCGTGCTAAATATTCCAGGTTAACCTGATGGACAATGCCGGTCCCAGGCGGAACCACGCGAAAATTTTGAAAAGCTGTTTGTCCCCAACGTAGAAAAGCATATCGTTCTTCGTTGCGGTTAAATTCCATGGTCACATTTTTTGCGAAAGCGGCTTGATTGCCGTAATAGTCGACCATCACCGAGTGATCGATGACTAATTCTACCGGAGACAGCGGATTAATTTGAGAAGGTTTACCCCCTAATTGGCGCATGGCGTCTCGCATCGCCGCTAAGTCTACGACCGCTGGCACTCCGGTGAAGTCTTGCAGAATAACTCGCGCGGGCGTAAAGGCAATTTCTGTTTCTGAATGACCTTTGGGATCCCACTGTAGTACTGCCAAAATATCTTTTTGGGTGACCGCTACTCCGTCTTCGCAGCGTAATAAATTTTCGAGCAAGATCTTTAAAGAATAAGGCAGTGGTTTCGAGTGCTTTGGGTTGGGTAGCCGCGTTATGTCGTAATAGTGAATCGTTTGTCCTTGGAGGCTAAGTTCAGACTTTGCCTTAAAGCTATTGAGAGACGCCATCGTTGTTCTCCACACTGTCCTTCACTGATTGAGTTTAGACCATAGAACAAATGGCCATAGAGCACAAGGGATAAAAGGGTATGAACCAGTCTTCAGGGGTTACCTCTTGGCTCGTTCGGTGTCAGACACCTTTGGTATCGGTAACAGATCAACGAAACCAAGTTGTAAGACACCTCGGGCCTAGTGCAATCATTGCCTAAGAAGATAAACTCATAGAATGTGTCGGCATCTAGAAAGTGTTGTCGTCTAGAATGTGGTGGTATCCAGAATGTGTTGTCATCCCCGCGAAAGCGGGGATCCAAAGGGAATTTTCTAATCCTTATTTTTTGAATGGATCCCCGCTTTCGCGGGGATGACGAGACTAACTTATTGATTAATAAATATATTATCCTTATTTTGGTGCCATTGGTGCCATTGGTGCCATTGGTGCCATTGGTGCCATTGGTGCCATTGGTGCCAGACATCTCGGATACCTTAGAAACAAATCTTGGTATAGAGGATTGTGCCCAGGAATTCGAGGTGGATCCCTTCTCCCGATCCGGGAGAAGGTGGCGCGAAGCGCCGGATGAGGGTGGTTCAATAATAACTATATAAAATAACAGTTAACTTTTGGAATCTTTTGACCGTTTCTATCTCTAAGACAGAGAGAAAAAGAGATCTGTAGGTATCAGAGTGAATATGCACTGGTTAACCCGTATCTCTTTCGCGTAACAGACGGGGGGTTCAACTTCATGAGTGTACCAAAAGAAAATATGACAGTCGGAGCGCTACTGAAGCTCTATCAAGCTGAATTATTAATTTTAGAAAGAGAGCGGGAAGAAGTTCGCAAAAAAGATAAAGCTGCTATCGAAGCAAAGGAAAAAGGAGCAAGTAATATTGCTCGCGTCGAACAAGAACTTGAACAGGCACGAGAAGCTTTTGGTAAAGGCGATAAGGCAAAAAATAGAGCACTTATGGTAGCAAAGGAAGAGGAACTGAAAGGACTTCGCAAAGAACAACAAAGATTAGAACGCGCGGTATCACATGAAGTATTAGAAACAAGATTGGAAGCAATGCGGTCAGAAATTAGTGTTCTAGAAGGACGTGATCCAGCTACCATTATCTCAGGAGATGAAAGCAAAAAAGCACGTTCTTTATTTCCAAATAAATTTGATGGAGAGTGGAAGAAGAGTCAGCAAGGGCAAGAGATTGGTACCGACTTAGATGAATTAAGAAAAAACGTAGGGAACGTAGATAGATTGCGGAAGTTGTTTGAACCTAAACGAGAATTGCCACGACCTCCCGTTGGGCGTGGTAATCCTTTAGATCCAAAGTTTAAGAAGATGTTTGATAATGACCCTCCACCACCTCCTCCCGGCAAAGGCCCGGGAAAAGTATTGACCCCCAATCAGCCAAAAAAAACCACTATCACAGCATCTGCCCCTGAGTGGGATTATTTCTTTCACCAGGGTACCAGTCAAATTTTTGCAACGGAAAAAGCTTTAAATAAACATCCGGTGGCATCCATTGAAGGAGTTTCCGCGGAGTCATTTAGATCGCACTTTCGTAAGATAGGCGAGCGTTTAATCAATGACCCAGATCGCAGCGATCCAATGCCTCGAGGCTATGAAGTTTTAGACAATCCCGCTAGCACCTCGTATCAAATCGCTCGAAAGGGAGACGAACAGTCAGTGATTCAATTAGCCCATATTCCCGCGACGAAGGCCCAACACGATCAAAATCCTGAATCTGGTTCTGCGCGTGGGAAAATTGATATTACTTTAATCGATCCCGAGCTGAAAGATGATTCGATTTATTTAATGATGATTGCGGTTAAGAACACGTTAGAAAGCTTGGGTCGGACTAATGGAGTTTTCAACATTGAAAACTGTGAAAATAAGCCTGACATAGCCCTTAAAATGTATGTCATTGGCAAAAGCTTAGGGCTTGAACCGCAATTTAAAGATAAGCCGGGAATGAAAGACGCAACGTTGGCGAACATTGAGAGAGCTGAAGTCCCAGTTTTAAAACTGAACAATTCGGACGATGATAGTAAGATCGTCAAGATGGGCGATGTTTATAGAATGGTTGAAAGCGGTGCTGTTGATGCAAAAGAAGTTATCAAAGAACTGCGTCAATCGCCGAAACCCACGACAGGTTTACATCCCGGAGTCCTATAATCCAGCCAAAAAGTTAGCTTTTTGACTCAAAGTTCTGGAAAATCAGACTCGCCTGGAATCCTGCTCAGCGAATAAGGTATAATAACTCTTCTAATTTTTCATAAGTTGGTGGAGTAGCTTTTATGGCCATTGAGCGTACCCTTTCTATTGTTAAACCCGATGCGGTTGCAAAAAATGTGATTGGTGAAATTTATAGTCGTTTTGAGCGTGCGGGCCTTAAGGTGGTCGCAGCTAAAATGGTTTCTTTATCCAAAGATCGTGCAGAAGCATTTTATGAAGTTCATAAAAACCGTCCTTTTTTTAATGATCTGGTGAAGTTTATGATTTCTGGACCGGTCATGGTTCAGGTTTTAGAAGGCGAAAACGCCATTGTTAAAAATCGAGAGATCATGGGGGCGACCAACCCTAAAGAAGCAGCTCCAGGAACCATTCGAGCGGATTTTGCAGCCAGTATTGATGAAAATGCTGTGCATGGATCAGATGCTCCCGAAACGGCTAAAGTAGAAATTGCTTTTTTCTTTTCCCCGCAAGAAATTCATTCTAGGGATCAATGACCGCTGTATCTGTTGAAGTATTTCCACTCAGGGTTCAACCTTTCGCTGTTCAGGCGAAAGGGGACAGCCCTGTGCCGGTTACTTCAACACTCCCTCAAAGAATAAATCTGATGGATTTAGACTACGACGGTCTGAAAGATTTTTTTACAAGTTTGGGTGAAAAACCTTTTCGAGCAACCCAAGTGTTGAAGTGGGTTCATCAAAGAGGGATTGCAGAATTTGATTCGATGACCGATCTCAGTAAGTCATTACGAGAAAAATTGGTGGAGCTTTGTGATATTCGTGCTCCAGAAGTTGTCAAAGAACAGTGTTCATCCGATGGGACACGGAAATGGCTGTTACAATTAGACAGCGGCAATCATATCGAAACCGTCTTTATCCCTGAGAAAGGTCGAGGGACTTTGTGTGTTTCCTCGCAAGTCGGTTGTGCTTTAAACTGTACTTTTTGTTCAACAGCAACCCAAGGATTTAACCGAAACTTAACGGTTGCCGAAATTATTGGTCAAGTCTGGCAGGCAAAACGTCGTTTGCAATCGGTTTCATCAGAATCGGACAAAGCACCCGTGATCACCAATGTTGTCATGATGGGGATGGGCGAACCGCTCTTGAACTATGAAGCGGTGGTGAAAGCAATGTCTTTGATGCGTGCCGATAATGCATATGCGTTGCCCCGTCGCCGGGTGACATTAAGCACTTCTGGTGTGCTCCCGAATTTGGAACGCTTAAGTTTAGAAGCGGATGTTTCCTTGGCTGTTTCTTTACATGCCCCAAACGATGCTTTGCGTAACCAATTAGTGCCCATCAATAAAAAATACCCGATTTCCCAATTGATGGAAACTTGTCGCAAGTTTGTTGCCGATAAGCCAGGTAGGCATGTGACCATCGAGTATGTCATGTTACGTGGCGTCAATGACAAAATTGAACATGCCAAACAACTCATTCAAATATTACAGGGCTTAACGTGTAAAGTGAATTTAATTCCGTTCAACCCGTTTAAAGGAGCGGAATATCAACGATCGCTGGCCGCAGATATAGACGCATTTGCCATTCGTTTAGTCAAAGCAGGATTTATCACGACCGTTCGTAAAACTCGAGGAGAAGATATCGATGCGGCTTGTGGGCAACTGGTTGGGAAAATTACTGATCGGACGCAGCGGAATGCACGGTTTTTAGCCAAAACAGATCACACAGGACAGGGAGTGCAAAATGAACAAAAAATGGATTAACGTATTGGTTATCCTCAGTTTCTTAGGACTTTTCTCTTGTGCCAAAGACAGTCATAAATCAGCCTCTTCCACTTGGAAAGAAGGGGCAAAGCCGCAAGACACACTGCTGTTAGACACTGATCCCGATTATAACAAGGCAGCTTTAATCAATGTCGAGCTGGGATTGGGGTATCTTTCCCAAGGGCAAGTCACGCGCGCTAAAACGAAATTGACACACGCAGTTGATCTCGCCCCTAATCTTCCTGAAACGCATTCTGCCATGGCCCATTTCTTAGAAATGGTGGGCGAGTTCGCAGAATCGGAGAAAGAATATAAAAAAGCGGTGAAATTATCGAATGGCGGGGCAGTCTACAATAATTACGGGGCTTTCTTGTGTCGCAGAAATCGCTTTAAAGAAGCTGACAAAGCATTTCACCAAGCATTGGAAGATAAGCAATACCCAAGAACGGCAGAAATCTATGAAAATGCCGGTTTGTGTGCTCTAAAGTGGCCTGATCAAGAAAAAGCGAGAGAGTACTTTAAAACCGCACTTCGACGGGATCCGAACCGATTGACTGCATTATTAGAATTAGTCGATATAGATGTTAAGCAGGGAGAATTCTTTGAGGCGCAATCTTTATTAGATCATTATAAAAACAATGCCGAACTCAGTGCACGATCTTTATGGCTTGGGATCCAAGTTGCCAAAGGTTTAAATGATGATGTCAGTGTTGCCAGCCAAGCTTTGATGTTGAAAAATCTCTTTGAAGATTCTCCAGAATATCAATTGTATTTAAGATCTGAAAAGGCGACCCGATGAATAAGAAATTTACCGCCATTCGGGGCATGCCGGATGTCCTTCCTCAAAATGTTGCCGCATGGCATGCTTTTGAGGACATTTGGCGCAAACTGATCTCTGCCTATGGGTATGAGGAGATTCGGTTACCCATTCTGGAAACCACGGGTCTTTTCAAGCGATCTATCGGAGAAGCAACCGACATTGTCGAAAAAGAGATGTTTACTTTTCAAAGTAAGGATGACAAAGAAAGCCTAACCATGCGACCAGAAGGAACTGCAGGGTGTGTCCGTGCTGGTATTGAGCACGGACTGTTATATCACCAAATTCGGCGGATGTGGTATATGGGTCCGATGTTTCGCTATGAACGTCCCCAGAAGGGACGTTATCGGCAGTTTCATCAAGTAGGGGTAGAAGCCTTTGGTTTGAGCGATACAGACATTGAAGTGGAACAACTCTTGCTGACAGCTCGGTTATGGCGGGAATTGAAAATTGATTCGGCGATAACTTTGGAAGTCAACAGTCTGGGATCCTTGGAAGCACGCCGAAAGTACCGGCAAATCTTAGTCGACTATTTAGAAAAATATCAGAAAGACTTAGACGAAGACAGCCAAAGACGGTTAGTGACTAATCCATTGCGCATTTTAGACAGCAAAAATCCAGCCATGCAGGACATTATTGCGGGTGCACCTAAGTGTCAAGAATATTTAGACGATGATTCAGTTCGGCATTTTAACGATCTCTTGCAGCGACTCAGCGATTTAGGGGTTTCTTATCAAGTCAATCCAAACCTGGTACGAGGATTGGATTATTATAATCGGACTGTCTACGAGTGGGTCACCGATAAATTGGGAGCCCAAGGAGCTGTCTGTGCCGGTGGACGTTATGATACATTAGTCGAGCAATTAGGTGGGAATGAAACGCCAGCGGTTGGCTTTGCGATGGGAATAGAACGTATTTTATTGCTGCAAGAAGCATTAGGGATCGAATCTCAAACCGCTGTAGATATTTACTTTATTCATGCTGGAGCAAAAGCCGAAAGAGAGTGTATCCGATTTTCCGAAGAATTAAGGGACTTCAATCTTTCTTGGCGGATGATTGTGCATTCTGGTGGTGGAAATTTTAAACATCAATTTAAACAAGCGGATAAAAGTGGTGCCAAGATTGCCTTAATTCTAGGCGATGAGGAACTTGAAAAAGGGGCTGTCAGTGTGAAGTTTATGCGAGCAGCAGAAGAGCAATTGTCCATTTCAAGAAATGAAGTGAAACAATTTTTAATCAATCATTTGGGAAGATAATGGGGTTTAATATGTTATTTGGCAGAAAAAAGACACTGTGGCAACGGCATCAAAAATGGATCGTGAGTCTGGGAGTTGTTTTATTGTTAGGCTATGGCGTAAATCAGTACTATGAGAATTATCATCAGGAAAAGACACTGCAAGCTTCTGCCTTGTACGATAAGATGATCATGGAGGCGAGAAACCCTGATAAAACCAAAGCGCGCGAATATGCTGAATCATTGATAAACACCTATCCAAAAACACCTTATGCGGCTTTGTCAGCGTTATTTATTGCTAAATTTTCGATTGAGAAAAATGAGTTGGAGCCCGCAGTCAATTTTCTTCAAATGGCAATGGAAAAAGAGCATGAAAGTCCCATTTATTATGTTGCGGCTTCTCGTTTGGCCAGGATATTTGCTGAACAAAACAAGTTAGAGGATGCTTTAAAACTGTTGGAATCCAAGAAGGTCCCTGATGATTATGTAACCTTGTTTGAAGAGACCAAGGGTGATATTTATCTGATGCAAAATCAAACAGATAAAGCAAAAGAAGCCTATAAAATTGCCATTCAATCTGCACCCCCACAAACGCCCGTGATGCGATTGCAACTTAAGTTTTCTGATTTGGGCGGCACGATGGAGGGATCATAATGTTTAGTCGTCGTTCTTCAATTGTTGGGCTTATCGCTTTGTTAATGCTGGCGGGGTGTAATACCATTGAGCATCGTCCGGAAAAGATAGTCAAATCGCCCTTACCAAAGCTCACACAGAGTGGACTTAAAACTCAATTGGTTTGGTCAAATTCAGAATGCGCAGGTTCTGGGAAAAAAGACGCTAAACTAAAATTGGCGGTGACTTCCTCTTTAATCTATGCCACGGACTATAAAGGTAAAATTTTGGCCTTAGATCGTTTGACCGGCGAACGAAAATGGCGAATGAAGACCGACCGGGAAGTCACTGCAGGCCCGGCAGTCGTAGCATCAGATCTCTTGGTTGGTACAGAAGAAGGGCAAGTTCTGGCATATCAGGATGCTGATGGGCAGTTTTTATGGAAAGCCAATTTGCAAAGTCCGATTCTTGCGGCACCAGAAGGTAATAAGGATGCCGTGTTTATCCATGTTTTAAACGACACTGTTTTTGGTTTGAAAACAGCGGATGGACATGAGCTATGGCGGTACCAAGTCAATACCCCTCCGTTAATGCTACGACGCAGCAGTAAACCTCTGTTGGTCGGGAATGTGGTGATTGTTGGATTTTCGAATGGTAAATTAATCGCATTGAATGCCGAAACCGGGATTCCTGAGTGGGAAAAGGAAATTGCCGTGTCTAAAGGACGATCCGACATTCAGAGAATGGTCGATATCGGTGCGGATCCGATTTACAAAGACAAAATGGTTTATGCGGTCAGCTATCAAGGCCGTATTGCTGCATTAGATATTGAAACGGGATCAACGGTTTGGGAAAAAGAGCTGTCGGCGTTTGCGGGTCTTACCGCAACCGATAAAGCACTGTATGTGCCAGATTCCAGTGGTGTGATGTGGGCCTTCGATCGAAAATCTGGGAATATACTTTGGAAACAAACCGGGTTGAGTGGCCGATCGTTAACCCAACCGGTGACTTTAGGTAATTTTGTGATTGTGGGTGATGAAGATGGCTATCTTCATTGGATGTCAGAAAGCGATGGCGCTTTTGTGGGGCAAACCCTGGTTGACAGCAAGGGAATTGAAACAGCACCAGTTGTCAAAGAAGAAATCCTGTATGTCTTAGGAAGAAGCGGGAAAATTTCGGCCTTTACAATATTTTATAATTTGGATAGTAAAGAGGGGAATTAGTGTGGTCCCCGTAGTTGCGATTGTTGGACGTCCGAATGTCGGTAAGTCTACGCTATTTAATGCCTTAACGAAAAGCCGAGAGGCTTTGGTGGTGGATTTACCGGGGGTAACTCGAGATCGCCAGTATGGTGAAGGAAAAGTTGGAAATCGTCCGTTTATTGCCATTGACACTGGTGGCTTTGCAACTGAAAAACAAGACCTCGATTTGTTAACAAAAGAACAATCGTGGCAAGCGGTCGAAGAAGCCGATGTTGTTTTATTCCTGGTAGACGGACGAAATGGACTCAGTCCTTTCGATAAAGATATTGCAAATCAGTTACGTTCAAAAAATAAGAAAATGTATTGTGTGGTTAATAAAGTCGAGGGATTGCAAACTTCAGTGATCACTGCTGAGTTTTATGCCTTGGGATTAGGGGACCCCATTCCCATTTCAGCCAGTCATCAGCAAGGGATCTTATCCCTAATGGAAACGACATTACAGTCTTTTCCCATTTCTGAGGAGACAGCTGATCCCGAAAACCAGGGAATTAAAATGGCGATTGTGGGAAGGCCCAATGTAGGTAAGTCCACTTTAGTCAATCGTCTTTTGGGGGAGAATCGGGTGGTGGTCTTTGATCAGCCTGGCACGACTCGAGACAGTATCTACATTCCATTAGAAAGAATGGGCGAACACTTTACTATCATTGATACAGCGGGTGTCAGAAGGCGATCGAAAATTTCGGAAGTCGTCGAAAAGTTCTCGGTTGTGAAAACCTTACAAGCCATTGAAGATTGTCACGTTGTTATTTTAATTTTAGATGCGAAAGAAGGGATCACCGATCAAGATCTGGGTCTTTTAGGGTTTGTTTTAGAAACGGGTCGCTCGCTCGTGATTGCCGTTAATAAATGGGATGGACTCGATCCCAAGCATCGAATTGATGTGAAGAAAACATTGGAATATCGATTAGATTTTGTGGATTATGCAAAAGTGCATTTTATTTCTGCCTTACACGGCACAGGCGTTGGACTTTTATTTAATTCGGTGAAAAAAGCCTACCAAGCCGCGACCAAAGAGTTGCCGACTTCTCTCTTAAATCGCACGCTAGCGTTTGCTGTCGAGCAACATCCGCCGCCAATGGTGCATGGGCGTCGGATCAAATTGCGCTATGCCCATACCGGAGGGCATCGCCCTCCGCTGATTATTATTCATGGGAATCAGACGGACCATGTACCAGAAAGTTATAAGCGTTATTTAATGAATACCTTCCGCAAAAAACTCAATCTGGTTGGGACTCCGGTTCGTTTAGAGTTTAAAACCAGTGAGAACCCCTTTGCCGATCGCCGCAATACCTTAACCCCTCGCCAAAAGTACAAGCGCGAGCGCCTGATGAAGTTTGCCAAAAGAAAGAAGTGAATATGGGGTCGAATCTGGACATCGACATCTGTTTTATTGTCGATTTCCAGATTTGACCCTTATGCTCTATATTTCAGAGTCAAATGATTGACGATATTAATTCCAAAGTCTCTCCTTAAGCATCATTGGCATCATTATAAAAAAGATAAAGTTTAGAACTATTAGGCCGATAGTATAATCTGAAATAGTTCTAGAGAGAAAAAGCATTATGAGCGAAACACTAGAAACACGAACAAAATTACTAGAAGAAAAAATAAAACTTGCTGAGCAGACTATTCGCCCTGCAGACCGTGCAAAAAGGCTAACTCGAAGCGATTTTGAAGAGCATATGGTCGATAACCCAGGGACCGAATACCTTATTAGAAAAAGCACTACTCAAATGGGCTTCTATGCCATTACATATCGCGGTAAAGATGGCTTTATTGCGCATGAATTGATCCGGCCAACTAAAGATGGCTTTCAAATATATAACACGCATGATGGGAAGGAGCTTGAGCCAAGAGAAACATATACAACATTAACAGGTTTGGTAACTGCCCGAGGATTCTTGCCTAAATCCAGTGCAACTACCGCTCACACACGACCACCTCGAAAACCGTCCACAGGTACCACGCTAGATAGCTCTTCTGTAAGACAGGCTCCTCAAGTATTACCGGGGCATGGTGGTTTCACACCTGCATTAATCAATGAGCTAAAAAAACGTTCCGCGGTACCACCAGCTAATGGCAAAAAAGATACGCCCCCTCCACAGCTGCGATAACGGACCTAACCAATGAATATAGGGTCAAATGTTTTATTGTCGATGTCCAGATTTGACCCTTATGCTTTCAGAAAGTGTGCTGTTCGGTTAATCTTGCACGATTTTAAGTGAAGACTCCGATTCAGAATGCGTTTACGCAACCATCTGGAGCAAAATTAGCTGAGGTGCCGACTCCTCCGGCAAAATACGTATATTTACATTGCCAAGTGATAGTACCATCTGAAGTAACATTTGCCACATAGAATACATTAAAGTAGCCCCCCAACTCGTTAAGTGAATCTAACGGTTCAATCTCAATTATGCAACTATTAGAAGCAACATACGAATAATCTTGTGCGCCATTTGAAGAATAGCCATAGTAGAAGTTGTCTAGAGGAACATCTTGATTATCGGCAGCTACAAATAAATTTGTACAGTTCGGATCACCCGTTGTTTGTACATACTCGGCAATGCCTTGCTTTGCGCCGTCCACAAAAGAGAGAGCTGTTGCAACCCTAGATTTTCGAATGTAATTTTGATAACTTGGAACAGCAATTGCAGCTAATACTCCAATGATTGCGATAACAATCATAAGTTCTATTAAAGAGAAGCCCGTATTAAACAATTTTCTTTTACAGCCCATATTACTATCCCTCTGGTTTAGATAGACCGAAGCAATTCATTTTTGTTCCAATATGCTTCAGTTTTGTTGCGCCAATTTAAAAAGCACGCCATTTTGCTAATTAAATAATCAGTTATTAAGTTTTGGTAACTGCCCAGGTCCCTGATGTGGCAGCAACCCCCCTTTGTTTTTTCGGGAACGGACATCCTGTCCTTGACGCTGCTTACCGTCCCTGGTCGCGACATCCCTCAAAAACAAAGGGAGTTGCTGCCTTCTAGGTCTCAGCTTTTTATTGGGGTTAGGTCCAAACAAGCGACAAGTAGTTTTTTTCTTGTTGCTTGTTTGGACCTGGCTCCACGATCTCAAGATGTATGTTTTTCTCTAGGAGTTCAAAAAATTATTAAAAATCAATATCTTATGTAAAATAAGTCAATAATACCCCAGACAGACATTCGCTATTCGCGATTCGCGATTCGCGAATTACGAATGGTTGTGTTATATTAAGTTCTAAGCTTCAAGATGGAAAAGCCTATGTTGAAACCTCAGGATATTATGCTTCTCTTAAAAATATTCTCAAAAATTACTTTGGTAAAAAGTAAGCCAGATACGCTATTATCTCAGAATGAACTGGCATTGCAATTATGTATGAGTGTTTCTGAAGTTAACATGGGTATTAAACGATTGCATATGTCGGCATTATTGGGCCAAGTTAGAGAGGACAGAAGTCAGAAGAAAAATGTATTTGTGCCAATAAAGGCGGCATGTGAAGAATGTTTAATTTCAGGGGTAAAGTATTTTTTCCCAGTTAAGCTTGGCGCATATACGCGTGGTATTCCAACGAGCTATGCTGCTCCAATTTTTGAGAAGCATTTTTTGATAGGCAATGATCCTATTCCGGTATGGCCTTATGCAGAGGAAAATCATCGTGGTTTGGCTTTAGAACGTGGTTTGGCTTTAGAACCGCTTTATCGATCCGTTCCATATTCACTTGGCAAGTATCCTGATCGACTTTTTTATGAGCTGTTGGCATTAGTTGATGTAATTCGTTCTGGTCGCGCTCGAGAGCGTAATATAGCAATTGAATTATTGAAGGAAAGGATGAATTATGAGTAGCAGACAAGGGAGGATGACATCAAATTTAGCAATGCTGGAAGTCGCAGCTAGAAAATTAGGGAGGCTTAATGATGAGGTTGTGTACTTAGGTGGTTGCACCACTGCCTTATTTATTAGTGATCCTTTATCGTTGGATGTTCGCCCCACATCAGATGTTGATTGTATTATCGACGTGATCTCATTAAGCCAATATCACAAGTTTGAGGAAGAATTAAGAAAAATAGGGTTCACAAATTCAATGGAAGATGAAGTTATTTGTCGTTGGCATTATGATGATATTATTTTGGACGTAATGCCTACTAATGGGAAAATATTAGGCTTTGGAAATTATTGGTACAAAGAAGCCTTGGAACATTCGATTACACATCAAATTTCTGATGACTTGTTCATAAAATCAATAACGACACCTTATTTTATAGCGACAAAAATAGAAGCGTTTAGAACAAGAGGCAATAACGATTTGTTAGGTAGCCATGATTTTGAAGATATTATTACAATTATTGCTGGTCGAGTTGAAATTTCAGACGAGATAGTATTGGTGAGTGAAAATCTAAAGAAACACCTAAAAGAATTTTTTGAGGGAATGTTAAAAAATAGTCAATTTGAACTTGTTTTGCCTTGGCATGTAAGTGATGGCCCAGTTACAAACCAGCGGGTACAGACAGTTATGTCGCGCATCAAAAAAATAGTCGCAATTTGTAATGAGTAGTCAGTATGAAATTGGCATGGTTAACCGATATTCATCTTAATTTTCTTGAAAAACAGGAGAGAAAGCTATTTTATAGTGAGATCTTGAATAAAAGTTGCGATGGTGTATTAATAAGTGGCGATATTGCAGAAGCACCTTGCCTAATAGAGATATTAAATGAGATGGTAGATGAAATTGGAAAGCCAATTTATTTTGTATTAGGTAATCATGATTATTACAGAGGTCAAGTAAGTGAACTTCGCAATAAGATAGCGTTGTGAAGCCAAACACGTGATCATTTATTTTGGTTGCCTGCTTCAGGACTACAAACACTACATAACGATACCATTTTGTTAGGTCAAGATGGATGGGCAGATGGTCGTTTGGGCGATTATCAAAATAGTAGAGTATCTCTGAATGATAGCTGTCTGATTTTTGACTTATTTCAGGCTAAAATTCTTGGAAAACTCCAGGTGCTGGAAAAGATGCAGGAGTTAGCGGATTTTGATGCAAGCCAATTGGAAAATGATTTAATCCTAGCGGCTAAGAAGAAACCAAAAAAGGTTATCGTATTAACACATGTGCCACCCTTTGCAGAAGCTTGTATGCATAAAGGAGTGATGAGTGATCAAAATTGGTTACCTTATTTTAGTTCGAAAGTTATGGGGGATGTCTTGAGTAAAGTTGCTACAAAAAACCCTTCGATTGAATTTTTAGTGTTATGTGGCCATACGCATAGCAAAGCGGAGTATAAGCCATTGGATAATTTGGTGGTTAGGGCTGGGAATGTTGAATATTCCAAGCCAGAGGTGCAACAACTAATTGTCCTGTAAGGTTTTGTAAATTTGCGGGAAATTGTGAAACAGGGCCAAAACGCGACAAGCCTAAAATTGCATTTATATTCAGTCTGACACCCGCACTGAAAAACGCCTAAACTGATATAAGATTAGAGATTTACCGAGACGCTGGTATAAACAAATGGAGTTTGTTTTCTGAATTTTAAAATTGGGTTGGTTTTTGTACTCAGTGTGTTATTCGTAGGCTGCGATGGAGCTCCTTGGAATGATCCCTATCCCTCGAAAGACAGAGAGGCCAACACGGTTTATTCTGCTTTTCAAGAACATCCCAAGCATCTTGATCCCGCTCGAACGTACAGTGAATCCGAATGGGTATTTATTTGCCAAATTTATGAGCCGCCACTCCAATATGCCTATTTAAAGCGTCCGTATCAGTTAGAGCCTTTAACCGCAGCTTCTTTGCCAGAAGTCCGTTATTTGAATCAAGCAGGGGAACCCTTAGCAGCAAATGCCCCCGAGCAAGAGATTGCTTACAGTGAGTATCTCATTCGGATCAAGCCTGGGATGTATTACCAACAACACCCGGCTTTTGCCCAAGAACAGAACGGGAAGTATCGGTATTACCCATTATCGTTGCAAGCAGCAGAGCAGTATCAGGTATTAAGCGAATTTACAGAACGAGCCACGCGAGAGGTGATTGCCGAAGACTATGTTTATCAAATTAAACGATTGGCAGAGCCGCATCTGAGTTCGCCTATTTTTGGACTCATGAGCCGCTATATTGTCGGCTTGGAAGAATTGCGGGCAGCATTGAATGTCGAGGCAAAAAAACAGGATGAGAATTTAGAAATGGATCTTAGGTCCTATCCTTTAAAAGGAGTAGAAGTTGTCGATCGCTATACCTATCGAATACGGATCCACGGCAAATACCCACAATTCCTCTATTGGTTAACCATGCCTTTCTTTGCCCCAATTCCTTGGGAAGCGACACGGTTTTATGCGCAACCAGGTTTAGAATCACACAACATCTCTCTCGATTGGTACCCTGTGGGAACAGGACCCTTTATTTTGACGGTCAATAACCCTGATCGAGAGATGGTATTAGAAAAAAATCCATCCTTTCGGGGAGAACTGTATCCAAGTGACGGGACGAAAGAAGATAAAGAACAAGGATATTTAGAAAATGCAGGAACCCTTGTGCCGATGATCGATAAAGCGGTGTTTACGATAGAAAATGAAAGTATTCCCTATTGGGCGAAGTTTCTACAAGGGTACTATGATTCGTCTGGGGTAAGCTCCGATGATTTTTCGACTGCGATCAGCTTTAATGCTTGGGGTGGGGCAGAATTAAGTTCAGAATTAAAAAAACAGGGGATACAGCTGCAAACCTCGATAGGCTCATCGATATGGTATTGGGGCTTTAATATGTTGGATGATACCGTTGGTGGCTATACAGAGAAAGCTCGCAAATTACGTCAGGCCATCTCTCTGGCATTGGATGTGGATGAGTTTATTTTAATTTTTATGAATGGACGAGGCATTACTGCCTCCAGCCCTATTCCACCCGATATCTTTGGTTTTCAAGTCGTGCAAGATCAGAAGCAAAACGATCTGGACAAAGCCCGGCAGTTATTGAAGGAGGCGGGGTTTTCAGAGGGACTAACTCTTTATTTTGATACGGTCATCAGTGGCGGACCAGAAGAAATGGCAACCCAAGCTTGGTTACAAAAGCAATTTGCTAAAATTGGGATAGAGTTGGTTATTCGCGGTACCGATTATAATCGCTTTGTTGAAAAGCAGCAGTTGGGTACTTTGCAGATGTATTTCTGGGGCTGGAAAGCCGATTACCCTGATCCGGAAAACTTTCTCTTTTTATTGTATGGTCCAAACAGCAGCATGAAAAATGGCGGCGAAAATACCTCCAACTATCAGAACCCTGTTTATGACAGTCTTTTTGAGAAAATGCGTTCGATGGCGAATACGGAAGAACGTTTTCAGATCATCCAACAGATGGACGAAATTGTGCGACAAGATATGCCTTGGATGGGAGGATTTTATCCTAAAGACTATGTGTTGCGCCATCAATGGATTTCTCCTAGAAAAAACAGTGCGGTTGCCACGAACACTTTAAAATATGCCAAAATCGATCCTAAGTTACGGGCCGCCAAACGAAAAATGTGGAATCAACCGATGGTGTGGCCATTAGTAGGGCTAATCGTTTTACTGCTGTTGTGCGTCGTGCCGGCTTTTATTCAATATTGGCTCCGAGAACGCCAAAAGAGAAAAGGTTAATATGATCTTACAATATACCGTGAGAAGAATTGTTCATGCCCTTCCAATCTTGATTGGGGTTAATATTTTGACCTTTGCTTTATTTTTTTTTGTGAATACACCAGATGATATTGCCAGAGTCCATTTGGGTGGAAAATATGTCACCAAAGAAGCCATTCAAGACTGGAAGCGCATTCATGACTACCACCTACCCTTATTTTACAATTCAGAAGAACAGGGTACCGAAGCGTTGACGGAAACCATCTTTTTCAAAAAGTCCATCAAACTGTTTGTGTTTAATTTTGGCATTTCAGATACCGGGAGAGATATCGTACAGGCGATCAAAGAAAGATATTTGCCCAGTTTGCAGTTGGCTGTTCCGTCATTTTTCATTGGATTTTGGATCAATGTCGTTTTGGCCTTATTACTGGTGATGTTTCGAGGAACTTACTTGGATTTATCAGGGACCTGGATTTGTGTGGCCTTAATGTCGATTTCTACTTTATTTTTTATGGTTATCGGACAATATTGGTTAGCCAAAATTTTCCATTGGGTCCCGATTTCAGGCTACGCCGATGGGTGGGGTGCGATAAAATTTCTCATGATGCCAATATTAATCAGTATTTTTGCCAGCATTGGATCAACCGCTCGGTGGTATCGTGCTTTATTTTTAGAAGAAATCCATAAAGAGTACGTTCGCACCGCTCGAGCGAAAGGTCTATCCTCGAGCACGGTTTTATTCCGCCATGTCTTGGGAAATGCCTTGATCCCAATTTTAACTGGAATAGTGGCTGTGCTACCGTTGTTATTTATGGGCAGTTTATTGATGGAGTCATTTTTTAGCATTCCAGGATTAGGGAGTTATACAATCGACGCCATTCGGGAGCAAGATTTTGCAATTGTTCGAGCGATGGTTTTTCTAGGAACGGTGCTTTATATCGTTGGCCTTATCTTAACGGATATTTCTTATGTATGGGTGGATAAAAGGATTCAATTACAATGAAGTGGGTTGTGACTGGGATTGATTTTCTTGTCTATGCGTTAATGGTAGGCTTATTCACGTTCTTTTGGCTGTTTTGGCATTCGGAAGAGCGGCATTTGATCTGGCGTCGCATCTCAGAAAAACCACGCTATATCATAGCACTCATGGTGTTGGTTTTGTACGGTATGATTGGATTTTTAGATTGTATCCATTTGAAAACCAAAGGCGACAATACTGCTCCGATAAGCGTACTGGATGCCATCCTATCCCCGCTTCCGTTTGAGCAGGAGGTCACCTATTCAGCCCCCTTTGCGCTCAAATCTGCAAGTTCAGAGATCGTGAGAACGGAACAGGGTACCCTAGAGCAAGTTTATCCAAAATTGAAATTTTCGGGTCAGCATCTCCAGAGTGGTTGGCACAAAACCCAAGACATTCTGATCCGTATGGGATATGGCGTCTTCTTAGGTTTAATTCTCACCACATTTTTTTATGTGCTGTATCGGGTAGGAACTCGAAAAAAGATAAAACCTTGTTCGCATCGTCGGGTGATCAATACCTTTTTTATAACCTTGGGATTCATTTTTTGTGTGATTGGTATGATGGCAATGTTAATGCTCGAGTATCATATTCTAGGGACCGATAAAATTGGTCGAGATGTCTTTTATATGTCTATCAAAAGTATTCGCACAGGTCTTGTCATTGGGACAGTAACCACCTTGGTGATGTTACCTTTCGCCTTGTTGTTTGGTATGTTGGCAGGTTTCTTTCGCGGTTGGGTTGATGGCGTCATCCAATATACGTATACGACCTTGAGTTCTATTCCAGGTGTTTTACTCATTACCGCAGCGATGCTGTCTTTTCAAGCCAGAGTACAAGAAAATCCCGATCTGAGATTGCTCATTTTATGTGCCATTTTAGGGTTAACCAGCTGGACGACTTTATGTCGGTTGCTACGAGCGGAGAGTCTTAAAATTCGAAGCTTTGATTTTATCTTAAGTGCTATTGCGCTGGGCGTGACCCCGATTAAGATTATTTCTAAACACATTATGCCGAATTTGATCCACATTGTGATTATTACCGTGGTTTTGGACTTTAGTGGTTTAGTATTAGCAGAGACGGTTTTGTCTTATGTTGGGGTGGGTGTTGATCCGACCACTTACAGTTGGGGAAATATGATCAATGCCTCTCGATTAGAATTGGCGCATGATCCCATGATCTGGTGGTCATTGTCGGGAGCATTATTTTTTATGTTTTGCTTAGTGTTTTCTGCCAATGTATTTTCGGATGCATTGCAAGAAGGGTTAAATCCTAGGACAAATTAAGATGCAAGCTTTATTAAGGGTGAATGACTTAGAGTTAATCAAACGGGGTATTGATTCCGATAAGCAACTCATTAAAAGAGTTAGCTTTAATATATTGCTAAAGCAAACTTTGGTTTTATTGGGGGAAACGGGTTCGGGCAAATCATTGACAGCACTCTCAATCCTTGGACTATTGCCGCCTGAGATTTATGTTGGCAAAACGAGTGAGATATGGTTAGAGGGAGAGAATATAACCGAATCGTCGGAAAACGAAATGCAACGGATCCGGGGTGGAAAAATTGCGATTATTTTTCAAGATGCCTCCAGTGCCTTTAATCCTATTTTGACCATCGAACAGCAAATCTCAGAAGTCTTAAAACTGCACCGAAACCTGCCGCAGAAAATGTGTCAGAATGAAGTTTACCGCTTGCTTGAAATGGTTGAAATTAATGAGGTCAAGAGAGTTGCTAAAGCCTATCCGCATCAATTATCTGGTGGGATGAAACAAAGGGCTATGATTGCAATGGCTTTGGCTGGCAAACCGAAACTGTTGATTGCAGACGAAGCAACGTCTGCTTTAGATCTGATCAATCAGAAGCAATTATTGAAATTATTAAAAAAACTTCAAACAGAGTTGGAAATGGGAGTCTTATTTATCACCCATGATTTAAGAGTGGCCGCACAAATTGCCGACGAGGTGGCTGTCTTGCATCAAGGGGAATTGGTCGAACAAGGTGGGGTGAGTGAACTCTTAACGAAAGCGCTGCATCCCTATACCCGTAAATTAATTCATTCTGTTCCAAACCTAGAGATTACCCCGATATTGCCTGAAGCCGAAACTTTATTAGAGGTTAAAAACTTAACCATCTCATTTCCCTTGAACCATGGGATATTGCAAAAAAAGGATAAGTTGATAGCGGTCGATGATGTTTCTTTTAGACTAAAAGGAGGGGAAACCTTAGCCATCGTTGGGGGCTCGGGCTGTGGAAAAACAACACTCGTTAAAGGAGTCTTATCGCTACTTTCTCCTGTCGAAGGGAAAGTGGTGGTTTTAGGTGATGAGCTGTTTTCGTTATCGACTCGTCGATTACGAGAAAAAAGAGAGGATTTGCAAATAATCTTTCAAGATCCTTTGTCTGCGATGGATCCCAGATTTCAGATCAAGGACATTTTAATGGAAGGGATGTTGGCTTTAGGAATTGGATCAGATCGCTTAGAAAGGGAGGATAGGATCCACCATTTACTCCAACAAGTGGGTCTTGTCCCAGAACACTTGTCGCGCTATCCGCATCAATTGTCGGGTGGGCAACGGCAACGCGTCTGTATTGCAAGAGCGTTAGCGGTGGGTCCTAGGATTTTGGTGTGTGATGAGCCGACCAGTAGTTTGGATAAGTCGGTCGAAGCAGAGATAATTGATCTCTTAATCGAATGTCAAAACGAACTTGAGATTTCGTATTTACTGATCACCCATGATTTGGCCTTGGTTCATGCGATGGCCCATCGGGTGCTGGTGATGCAGGACGGAAAAGTTGTCGAATCTGGGCCGGTGGCAGAAGTCTTGGCACAGCCAAAGCATCCCTATACCCGTCTTCTCTTGGAGTCTGCTTTTGCTGACCTATAGAAACTAAAGCGCATTATTTTCGTTCTTAGCTAAATAACCCATAGATGCTATAATAGAAAAAAACCGATCTCCTATCAGACGGGGAAGATTGAATATGAAAAAACAAATGTTCGTCATGCTTGGAATAACGGGACTGTTGTTTGCCCTGATCTTTGGCTATAAGGGCTTTAAAGTCTTAATGATCAAGCGCTACTTAGCGGCCAATCAGGCGAATATGGTTACCGTCTCGGCTGAAAAAATTGGGTATCAACAATGGAAACCGAGCCTTAAAGCTGCTGGAAGTTTGAGGGCGGTTAATGGAGTGGATGTCACGACAGAGGTTGCTGGATTGGTTCGAAATATTCCATTTACCTCTGGTCAGCGGGCAAACGAAGGGGATGTTCTCGTTGAATTAAATATTGACGCGGATATTTCTCAATTAGCTTCTCTGAAAGCTCAGGCTGAATTAGCAGAAATTACGTATCTTCGTGACAAAGAACAATACGAGGCTAAAGCCGTGAGCAAATCAACCGTGGATGCCAGTTTGGCTGATTTTAAAAGCAAACAGGCAGAAGTGGCGCAGCAATTAAACATGATCGATAAAAAAATAATTCGAGCACCTTTTGACGGGCAATTAGGAATTTCAGCGATTAATGCAGGACAGTATATTAATCCGGGTAATAAAATTGTTACCTTACAATCGCTCGATCCGATTTTTGTGGATTTTTATCTGCCACAGAGAGAACTTGGTAAAATTTCATTGGGCCAGACCGTGTTAGTCACAGCCGATAGTTTTAATGGAAAAACCTTTGAAGGGACAGTGACTGCAATCGATCCAGAAGTCGATCCCTCGACACGAAACGTTCATATTCAAGCCACACTGCGCAATCAACCTGAAATTTTACTTCCAGGTATGTTTGTCGCGGTCGAGCTTTATACGGGGGAACCCGCATCCTATTTAACCTTACCGCAAACGGCGATTTCTTATAATCCTTATGGGGATATTGCCTATGTGATCAGCGAAAATGGAAAAGATGAACAAGATAATCCCATATTCACCGCCAATCAAATTTTTGTGACTTTAGGAGATGTCCGTGGGGATCAAATTGCTGTCCTACAAGGATTAAAGGCCGGGGATAGGGTGGTTACCAGTGGTCAATTAAAACTGAAGAATGGGAGTCGGGTGATCATCGATAATTCAGTCGTGCCGTCGAATAATCCTGCACCACTCGCAATCGATGAATAACTTGAGATAATTATGCATTTTACCGATCTGTTTATTCGAAGACCAGTTCTCGCCATTGTCTTGAACCTATTGATTTTGGTGATAGGGATCCGATCTATTGATCTATTACCGATCCGTCAATATCCCTATATGCAGAATGCCGTGATTACGGTGACCACGGCTTATGTTGGTGCAGATCCGGCGTTGATAGCAGGTTTTATCACCCAGCCTTTGGAAAACTCCATTGCTCAGGCAAATGGGATTGATTATTTAAGCTCTTCCAGTATGCAGGGCACCAGCATTATCAAAGCCACGTTACGGTTGAATTATGATCCCAACAAAGCATTGACTGAAATTAATACCAAGGTCAATGCTGTCTTAAACCAATTACCAAAGGAGGCTCAACAGCCAACTTTGAGTATCGCAATTGGGGATTCTATCGACTCTATGTATATCGGTTTTTACAGCAATGTTCTACCGAGTAATAAGATTACCGATTATTTAATTCGAGTCGTGCAACCGAAGTTGCAGGCTGTCGAAGGGGTTCAGCAGGCGGAAATATTAGGGATGCATCAGTTTGCCATGCGCGCATGGCTTGATCCAGATAAAATGGCGGCCTATGCCCTTTCCAGCAGTGATGTTGCAAATGCCTTGGCAGCGAATCATTTTATTGCCGCTGTTGGTAGAACCGACGGGGACATGATTACGGTTAATTTAACAGCGAATACAGGGCTTCATACAACCGATGAATTTAAAAATCTGGTTATTACTGCTAAAAATGGCGCCTTTGTTCGATTGGGGGATGTGGCGAATATTACCTTGGGCAGTGATGATTATGATACCTCGGTCAGTTTTGATGGCAAAAAGGCGGTTTATATTGGGATCCAAGTGGCGCCCAGTGCCAACTTATTAACCGTGATAAAAGATGTTAGAAAAATATTTCCAGATATCGAGAAGCAATTGCCCGGAGGGTTGAGTGGAAAAGTTGTCTATGATGCAACGAAATTCGTCGAAAGTTCCATTACCGAAGTGGAACATTCTTTGTTTGAAGCCCTGCTCATTGTTACCATCGTCATAGCACTGTTCTTAGGCTCACTGCGATCCATTTTTATTCCAGTTATCGCCATTCCACTTTCTTTGGTGGGCACCTTTTTTATTATGTTGATGTTTGGGTTTTCGATTAACTTATTAACTTTACTAGCCTTCGTCTTGGCCATTGGTTTAGTGGTGGATGACGCGATTATTGTGGTTGAAAATGTGCATCGGCACATGGAAGAAGGAATGTCGCCATTAGAGGCGGCATTGGTTGGGACACGAGAATTAGCAATGCCAATTATAGCGATTTCCGTGGTTTTAATCGCAGTGTATTTACCGATTGGATTTATGGGTGGCTTAACGGGGACATTATTCACCGAATTTGCTTTTACCTTGGCAGGGGCGGTAGGGATTTCAGCGATCATTGCGTTAACATTATCACCCATGATGTGTTCAAAGATGATGGTGTCAGGCCAAGCTCAAGAGGGTTTTGGCAGATTTGCCCATTACCTAGATCAGCAATTTGATAAGCTGAAAAAATTATATCAAAGATCTTTACATCGGGCCCTTAATTATGTGCCAGTTATTTTGATGTTTGGGGCAATTATCTTAGCCAGTATTTACTTTTTGTTTATAACGTCAAAAACTGAGCTGGCTCCCCAAGAAGATCAGGGGGTGATTATTTCCCTGTTGACGGCACCACCGAATGCAACGTTAAAGCAGACTGCTTTGTATTCAAAGGAAGTTTACAGAATAATGTCATCTTATCCAGAAACAGATCATGTTTTCCAATTAGATGGTATCAATGGGTTGAATAGTTCGATTGGTGGCATGGTATTAGTCCCTTGGGAAGAGCGAAAACGTTTAACCAATCAATTACAGCCAGATGTGCAGAAAAAAATGGTGGGGATTGCAGGTGCGAATGTGGTTGTTTTTCAACCGGCACCGCTTCCAGGTGCGGGTGGAGGATTGCCGGTACAATTTGTGATTGGGACGACAGAATCGTTTGATAAATTAAATGAGGTTAGCCAAATCGTGTTGCAAAAGGCGGTTGACAGCCATTTATTTATGTTTATTGACACGGATTTAAAATATGACAAACCTCAGGCGGTTGTTAATTTTAACCGAGATAAAGCGGCACTTTTAGGTTTAAACATGAAGGACATTGGCAATGTCTTAGTGTTTGGATTGGGCGGAAACTATATTAATTATTTTGATTTGTCCGGGAGATCCTATAAGGTTATTCCACAAATGAAGCGGGCGGATCGCTTCAATTATAATCAATTGTTGGATTACTATATTACAATGCCATTGGGAGACTCGGTTTCTTTATCGACATTTTCTACTGTAGAGCGAAGGACGGCGCCACAATCTTTGAATCATTTTCAACAGTTAAATTCGGCAACAATTTCTGCTGTTCCATTTCCAGGGATTTCCATGGGACAAGCGTTAGAAAAGATGCAAGAAATCGCGAACGAGAATTTACCTCAAGATTACAGCGTGGACTACACTGGGCAGTCGCGTCAATATATGCAAGAAGGAGATACTTTGGTCTTAACCTTTGTTTTCGCACTCATCATTATTTTCTTGTCTTTGGCAGCATTATTTGAGAGTTTTAGAGATCCCATTATTGTGCTAGTGAGTGTCCCGATGTCGATAGCAGGGGCCATGATTTTTATCAGCATGGGGATCGGCGGAGTGAGTTTGAATATCTATACAGAGGTTGGACTGGTGACATTGATTGGTCTTATCAGTAAACACGGAATATTGATTGTCCAATTTGCCAATGATTTACAAAGGGAAGGAAAGAAAAAACGAGAAGCATTAGAGTTGGCTGCTGCAACCCGATTACGCCCTATCCTGATGACAACGGCAGCAATGGTATTGGGGGTTTTACCTTTGATTATGGCGACAGGAGCAGGGGCTGCCAGTCGATTCAACATTGGCTTAGTAATCGTCACAGGTATTTCTATTGGGACTTTATTTACGTTATTTGTTTTACCGGGAGTCTATATATTTTTAGCACGGGATCATTCAAAAGATATCACTCAAGTCACCTGATTTTAATTCTTTAAAGTTCCAAAGTTTGGAGTCCATTAATTGACTGGGTTTAATATTCTGCAGGGCATGTAGCATATTACTTGGAATTTTGGGATTATCGATTGCTAAATCATCAATGAGTTTTTTGATGCGAGCACGGGCTAAATTTTCTTGGGCACCGCATAAGTTGCAAGGGATCAGCGGAAATTTACGTTCTTTGGCATAGGTGATAATATCTTTTTCTTGGCAGAACGCTAAGGGTCTGATGACAATGTGTTTTTTATTGTCACTGAGCAGTTTTGGTGGCATCGAACGGATTTCACCATTATAAAATAGGGACATTAACAGGGTTCGGATCAGATCATCCCGGTGGTGTCCTAAGGCTATTTTGTTATATCCGTGTTCTTCGGCGTAACGATAAATGATTCCACGTCTTAAACGGGAGCATAAAGAACAATAGGTTTGGCCTTCTGGGATTTTTTCTTTGACAATCGAATAAGTGTCTTCGGTTAATACGGTATAGGGGATTGCCTGTTTATCTAAGAAGCTTTTGAGCTCTTTATCATTCCATCCCGGTTGTGCTTGATCTAAAGTAAACGAAAAGAGTTCAAATTTATTGCCAGATCGTTGCTTTAGCAGTTTGAGCAAGGCCAGGAGTGTAAAGGAGTCTTTACCGCCTGACAGACAGACCATGACTCGGTCGCCTTTTTCGATCATATTGTAAGTAGCGATTGCTTTACCTGTGTAATGTAAAAGTTTCTTTTCAACGACTGATCGAAAGACTTGAAGGGGCTGTGTTACTTCCGCCACAAAATTTCCTAACGCTTTTTTGCGAAATTATATTCAAATTTTTCAGCATTGACAACTGGGAGTAGGAGTTCTTGTGGCCCCTTTGGATGCGTGGTTGCTTGGCGATAGCCGGGATTGAGCCGTTTTAATTCGGAAATATGAATGTCGGCTAATTTAGCCGCTTGATGAAAATTCAGGGGGGTTTTAGGATTCACGGGAACGAAATATGGCTTATTATCAATCGGGGGTAAACTGATAGCATGTTTTGCGGGATTATTAACGATCTCCGCCAATGCTAAGAATTTTGGAACGTAAGCTCGGGTTTCTTTGGGCAGCTTTAAATCCCAAAAGGTGGTGGGTTTCCCAGCGCGTAAATTTTGTTTAATGGCACGGTGTACGGTCCCTTCACCCGCGTTATAAGCTGCGAGTGCCAAAGTCCAGTTTTGATCAAATTCTTCGTACAAAAATTCTAAGTAGTTTAAAGCCGCTTGAGTGGAAGCAGTAATGTCTCGTCGACCATCGTACCAGGCGTCTTGTTTCAGTCCATAAAATCGCCCTGTACTGGGGATAAATTGCCATAGACCTGCTGCACCGCGGTGAGAAGTTGCGTTGGGTTGGAAGGCACTTTCGAGCATGGGAAGTAATGCCAATTCTCCCGGCATATTTCTTTTTTCGAGTTCTTCAACAATATAGTAAAGGTAAGGTGTTGCTTGTTTTGATACTTTTGCCAGTGTTCGTTCATTTTGTCGATATTTTTTGACATATTTTTGAATTTCAACTTGTCCTTTTTCTTCTAGGGTCGCGTTATTCATGTCGTAATTATCGCGGATCCGGTGCCAGATTTGGGAATGCTGTTTGGGACGGGGAGAAGGCCTATCAATTTTTGTGTTAGTTTGTGAAATTAATTGAAAAGAAGTATTGATTTGCGGTTCGCAGGCAGACAAGACGGCAAAAGTAATTCCGACAAATAGGGCTTTTGCATAGCCAACGTAAGGATATATTTTATTTGTCATTCAGATAACCGCATTGATTGGTGGTTGCTCCTAAGGTTTGAAGGGTTGATTTCATCTTGTTGTATTTGTTAAATTTTTTTATGAACACTGGCATTTTTCCTTGTATTTTGAACAAATATTCAATGGCCAGCCAACCTTTTCCAGCTCACTTTTACCTTAAAAGGGATCCTACACTTCGTCAAGAGGCAATACGATCAGGTGTAAATAGCTGGGTGGTTTGTCTTTGGAGGGCCAGAGTATCATCACCATTTGGGAATGATCAGTGTCATACTTATATGCTGGTATGACAAACAAATTGGCAGACATAAGGTTCTTAAAGCAAGCATGCTGAATTTTTTAATGCAAAAGCTGGATATTCGTCAGTGGTGGGAAACGCCGTTGGGGCGTGCTTTTTTTAATCAAGAAAGCTTGGAAGTCAAACGATTAATCTCGGGTATTTTTGGCTACCATATTTTATTAATGGGGGAACCTCATTTTCTGGCGTGTTTACAAGAAAGCACCATTCGTCATCGTGTTTGGATCCACCCGAATGCAAAAAGTGAGGCCGATGGAAGTGCGTTGGCGTCTCGATTTGATAAACTACCGGTGATTTCTGACGGGGTTGATCTCGTTTATTTGGCACATTGTTTAGAATTTATTAAAAACCCACATGAAGTCTTACGAGAAACATTTCGTATTTTGTTGCCGGAAGGACATCTGATTATTTCTGGATTTAATCCCTGGAGTTTATGGGGGATCGGGCGATGGTTAGGGGGTTGGACGAAACGTGCTCCCTGGCACGGTTCTTTTATTTCTGCTGCGCGGATGAAAGATTGGCTTTCATTGTTAGGATTTGATGTCATGCAAACGTCCCCCTATTTTTTTCGTCCTCCCATCAATCACACGAAATTCCAACAAAAAACGTTTTGGCTAGAAAAAGTGGGTCGTTTTTGTTGGCCGTTTGGACATGGTGGATATGTCATTTTGGCGCGAAAACGTGTTATTACGTTAACCCCCATTAGACCTTTGTTTCAAACCACTCGCAAGGCATCACTGGCTGCAGAACCCATCGGGGCTGAGTAACGGTGTTGGATAGGGCAATTTGAACTGAGTTATCACTGTTTAAATTTTTTTCGCCTGGTTGTTGCTCTTACTTTGTGTTTCATTTGTAGGCGAGGATCACAACAAGCCGCGATTGCGACGCGTAACCCTGAGAGGTAAGCTCCGTGAACCGATTCTCGATGTTTAGCGAGCGTATGAGATCCCGCAAAATATAATCCGCCGGGTTCGGGCTTCGACAGTTGAGAGATTTCGTGTTTTTGGAATTTTGGCCCAAAACAGGAAGTCGTGCCGAGCGCATAAGGATCTGTGTCCCATCGAGTCACTAACGCCATTTGCAAGGGGGTTACTTTGTGGCCATAAGCTTGGCGTAAGGGTTCTAAAGCGCGCTCGATGATATCATTATCGTGTTGATCGCCAAACTGTGCCGCTTCGGCATAAAAGTGAGCCACTAAAGTGGCAGTTTTACCCCCCGAAAAATGGAGTAAGTTAAAATATTCAGGCCATTCGTGAAGACGGTTGCTTCCCGGAAACACGTAATGGGCATCCGTTGGCCAAAAAGGTCGTTCAAATTCCAGAATGACTTTATTCTGAAAGCCCTTATTTAAATGTTGAAGTGCCAGTTGTTTTTCAGAAGATAAGGGCGGAAAAAACTGCAGGTATGTGCTCTGCAAAACGCCAAGCGGGACAGTACAAATCACAATTTTTGCCTTATACGTTGTTTCGCGGCAATCAACGACTTTCACCTCGGTCTCTTTGGGGGGATGATGGATTTTTTCAACGGGCGTGTTCAATTGGATAAATACTTTTTCTGTTTCCACGGCTTTTCTTGCTAACAAATGTGGAAGTGCTTGATAACCGCCAAAAATAAAGTGTTCTTCTGGGGAGGGATCTGAATCATTGAGGAGTTCTAGTAAGGAAACATTTTGGGGCGAGTTGCCGGTGTGTTGATCTATCATGGCGGTTAATGTTTGTTTGGCAAGAAAGGCTGGCGTTCCAGGTCTTAGAGGTGTAGGACCCAATGAGAGGAAAGTGTCGAGCGTTGGCAAGACGTCCCCACTTTTTTGTTTGGAATTTTGAATGTTTAGATAAGCCGCTTGATAATGATCATGAGCTGCCAATAGAATTTTGGATAAAGGTTTAGATTTTCCATCGGGACCCAATCCTTGGAAGTGTTGAGGGTCGACTGGTAAGTGTGCAAGGTCTGCGTGTCTTAGGAGCGGAATGATGGGGTTTGGTTGTTCCCAAGTCCCGGGATTTTGCAATAATGCTGCCCCAAGTTCTAGGGGAATATTGGGATGGTTAAAATGAGTTTTGACTCGCCCGCCGACGTCGTCTTTGGCTTCTAGTACCAGAACATCTGCTTGACTGAATTCTGCAATAAAATGAGCTGCAGTAAGACCCGCTATCCCCGCACCGATAATGATAACATCATGATTTTTGGCGGACAAAGAACACTCCTTGGGATATTCTTTTTTGATTACAGGGGAACCTTAGAGGAAACTCCTAAAATCATTCTGGAACGCATATATACTGTAGTATAGAGACATTAAACGGGGATCAGTCGTCTTCCCCGCAAATTTTTAGTTTATTTTTATGGGCAAATTCCAAAATGTGTTCATAGAGTGCTGGATTAGACTCTTTGAGGGACTTATCCAAGATTAAACATTTGTTTTCATTTTGGATGGAAGGTCTTAAAAGCGGTGAATAATAAATCCGATGATTACGAAAGGTAGAAAGACTACCGCTAAAGCGTTCTGCCCAATCGCTTGGCCTAAATGTTTCCCCAGTTTCCGTGATGCCTTCAATGACAATTTTTGAATGAGAGTTATCTTTATCTTGCATATTCATTCAGTCAATCTTTATAAGTTATATACTAAGTTTAGATTAAAGTCCTAAAAGCTGGAAACAGTTTGTTTATAGGTCGTAGCATTCTAGCATTATAGTTTACGCATGTACACCGAAACTAATGCTAAAGAAGCAAAAAAAATGATCATGGGAAAAGCAGGGCAAATAGAAGCCCTGATTGCTGGCTTTTCTGGAGCGAGCAATCCCAAGACCGTTGGTATTATTTGTCACCCGCATCCGCTTTACCTAGGAACCATGAATAACAAAGTCGTTACCACGGTGGTACGAACTTGGCAGCAATTGGGGTTTGCGACGATTCGATTTAATTTTCGGGGAGTCGGTGAAAGCGAGGGGCAATATGATCATGGAATTGGCGAATTGCAAGATCTGCTATCGGTTTTAGATTGGGTAAAACGAGAGTCTCCAACGAGTGAGATTTGGCTTGCAGGCTTTTCATTTGGGGCGTTTATTGCATTACAAGCAGCCATATCCGAGCGCGCGGTTGTCGGATTGCTGAGTATTGCGCCTGCTTTGCCCTTATTTGACTTTACAGTGTTACCCATGCCAAGTTGTCCTTGGCTAATTATTCAAGGCGATGCAGATGAACTGATTGGATCAGAGATGGTGAACGGTTGGTATCAGTCTTTGCCTAAAAGTGCTAGAAGTGCTAGAAGTGAACGTTGCGAACTGATTTGGGTTCCAGGAGCCAGTCACTTTTTTCATGGTCAGCTGCTGGAAATAAAACACGCTATTTTGTCCTTTATAAATCCCTCCTCGTCTTTACCTTGAGGCGAGGGTGGTTGACGGGGCTGGCTTCGTCCTTGATAATGAAAATGATTCTCATTTACTTTTGGAAATAGGCATGATCGTCACTCTCGCAGAGTTACACATTGGAGAAAAAGCTAGAATACTGGGATTTAAAACAGGCAAAAAAGAATATCAACAAAAATTACTGGCCATGGGTTTAGTCCCCAATGCGGAAATAGAAGTCATCCGGGTAGCCCCTTTAGGGGATCCCGTAGAAATTAAAGTAGAACGTTACTCTCTTTGTCTTCGTAAAGAAGAAAGCGCCATTTTGCAGTTGGAAAGAATAGGGTAGAGATTGATGAAAAAAGTGGTTGCTTTAGTCGGTAATCCAAACAGTGGAAAAACCACGTTGTTTAATCGCTTAACCAGTCGGGAGCAAGCGGTTGGCAATTGGTGTGGTGTGACGGTTGAACTAAAGCGTGGGTTTTATCGAGATCAGGGCAAATTGGTAGAAGTCGTCGACTTACCCGGTTGTTATTATTATTCATCAACGTCAGAAGGGGCAAGAGACGAACAAATTACAGCCGATTATCTGAACACCCGGGCAGCCGATGTTATTATCAATGTGGTTGATGCAACCCATTTAGAACGTCATTTATATTTAACGCTACAACTGTTAGAGCATGGCTTTCCAGTGATTGTGGCCTTAAATATGATGGATGCCGCAGATAAAATGGGTATAGACATCGATTCAGAACGATTGGCGGAGCACCTAGGATGTCCGGTTGTTCCATTAGCGGTTGTACAAGGAAAAGGTCTCAACGATTTAAAAAAAGCGATTCACACTTTTCAGATAATAGAACCCAAATACGATCCAGATTCAATTCCTCCCTCGAGTTTTGAGGCACAAGATGAGGTTGAGGTTGCCAAAGCTCGTTACGATCGGATCCATGAGATGACGAAAGCTTGTATTCGTCGATCCTCTCAATCGGTTAAAACGACCTGGACAGAGCGCATCGATCACATTGTTTTAAATCGATTTTTAGGCGTGCCTTTGTTTTTGGCTGCGATGTATGCAGTCTTTGTGTTTGCCATTCATGTTGCCGGGATATTTCAAGATTTTTTCGATATCGCTTCAAAAACCGTTTTCATGGAAGGGGTACAACAGGGATTAACTTATTTGCATGCTCCACACTGGCTCATCAGTGTGATGGTGTCTGGTGTTGGGCAAGGGATTAATACGACCCTCAGTTTTGTTCCAGTCATGATTGGCATGTTTTTGTCTTTAGCATTTATGGAAGCTTCTGGTTATATGGCTCGAGCGGCATTTGTGA